>QHMR01000145.1 GCA_003217875.1 Verrucomicrobiota bacterium | reverse complement strand
GCGCAGGTGCCGGTCGCGGGTGTACTCCAAAGAGCCGTTGAAAAAAGTTGCGGGGGGCTGATGGCGCGGCCGGAAGCGCTCGGGCCACAGGAGCACTCGCTCGCCGCCGGACTTTTCCTTGAGTGTCTGCCTCGGGTTCAACGTCGGGTGAGGCGTCTGAACTTGCCATCTGCGCGGTGGCAGTCTGCGAATCATCTGCATTTTCTTCGTCCTCGCCTCCGAGATTCCCGCCCGCATCGTGATAGGTCACATCCTTGATCATTTGGAACGGGTTGGGCTTGTGTGCAGGCGTGAGCCATGCAACCTGCATGTCGAACTTGCCTTCATCGAGAGCGAGCGAGCGCTCCAAAATTCTGTCGGCCACCGGGCCGGCGACGCTGCCGCCATGTTCGCCGCCCTGCACCATCACAGCAACGACATACTTCGGATGTTCAAAAGGCGCAAAGCAGGCAAACCATGCAGTGGTATCCTTATGTCCTCGCACACTGGCCTGCGCGGTGCCGGTTTTCCCCGCTACTACCCATTCTTTCAACCGCGCTCTGCCGCCGGTGCCGCCGTCCTCATTAACAACCTTCCAAAGGCCTCTGCGGACCAGCTCGATCTTATCTGGCGAGATTTCCTGTCGTAAATCCGACCGCACGCGCGGCGGTGGCGCTGCTGGATTGCCTCGCTCATCGAGCACAGGAGAACCGTCTTGCTTCAAAACTTTATCGACCATGCGCGGGTAATAACAGACGCCACCGTTTGCGATCGCCACGTAAGCCATTGCCAGTTGAAGCGGCGAAACAAGCGTGTAACCCTGGCCAATCGAAACATTGGCTGTTTGCGCTTGTGACCACCTCTCTTGTGGATGATGGATTTGCATCCACTCCGGTCCCGGCATATTGCCGGTTTGTTCGCCCGTAAGTTGCAGACCGGAGTCCTCGCCGATCCCCAGCATCTTGCCAATGTGATCAAGCGACTGAATGCTGGCTGCGTTGCCGTACTGATAGAAAAAGGAGTCACACGATACCTTGATCGCATCGGCCAGACCGATGGTGCCGTGCGTGTAATGTTTTTCGGCCACCCAGCATTGGAAGAAGTGGTCGCCGTAGCTTACGCCTCCGCCGCAGCTGTAACGCGCGTTTGCAAGATTTTTCGTGCCCCGCAGACCGGCGAGTGACGTGATGAGCTTGAATGTCGATCCTGGCGGCAAGGCGCTGATCGCACGGTTGACTAACGGATCGCCCTCGTCTTTTTGGAGCGCTTTCCAATCCTTAGCCTTGATGCTTGGGATAAAAGTATTCGGATCAAATGATGGCACAGTAGCCATCGCCAGGACGTTGCCATTATTTGGATCGACAACTACCGCTCCGGCGCGGTTCACAGCTCGTAGCGCTTCCTCCGTAATCGCCTGGATGCGAGCATCGATAGTCAGCAAGACGTTGGCCCCTTGCTCAGGAGGATCTTCGCGAAGCACACCCTCAATTGTCCCTTTCGCATTCTTGCGCAAATAGCGGACCCCCGGTTTTCCGCGCAGGTATTCGTCCATCGTTTTTTCGATGTTAGATTTTCCTTCCATATCCTGCTGATAGAAGGTGAATTTCCTTGCTTCCTCCGCCATAAACATAAGAACGCACTGGTTTGATCGCGATATCCACTCCCGGCAATCCGACATCGTGCTCCGAAAATTTTGCCATGGTGGGAAAGTCAATGTCCTTGATGTAGGAGAACGGAACCTCCGTGTCGTTGCGATAGTGTCGCTGCAGTTTGGCGGCGTTGTAGTCACGGGCCAGATCAAGGTCGTTTAGACGGGGGACTATGCCGTCATTGACAATTCTAATGATATCGGGCTCCTTCTGATCTTTCGGCATCCCGTTAATGATTGCTCGATATTCACTCAAGGGCGGCGAACCAAAGCGTTCCCGATAACCTTTGACCATTTCCGGCAAATAGAAATCGACCTCATAGCTGGCGCGGTTTTGGACAAGAGTGATGCCGTTGCGGTCTTTGATCTCACCGCGCACGGATGGAATACGCACAGTCGCTTGAGAACTGCCACGAAGCTGCGAAGTCCATTCCGCGCCATGCGCCACTTGTATCCACCAGAGTTTGAGGCCGAGAGCACCCATGCCCAACAGCATCAGTAAGGCGAGAAACTGAATCCGCACACGCGAACTCTTGCGGCCTTTGCTCATTCGAATCGCCCCCTTTCGGGACTGTATGGATAAGCGGTCATCCGTCCAAGCCATTGGAGAAGCCAGAACACGAACGGCGCCACCAGCATGGCAATGATGCCTGGCGCGCCGATTTGCCACCAAATTTCACGGGTAAAAACAAGAGAGCCGCGTCGAAATGTGATCATCAGGTATTGCGCCAAAACTATCAACGAGGTGAAAATGCCGCTCAGGATACAATGCACTTCCCAGTGGCCACGAGCAAAGAGCGGTCTGAGCCCATGCATTATTCCTGCCAGCACACCGTACAGCAGTATCGACGATCCGGCTGAAACTTCAACTTTATCACCAATTACCTGCACGGTCAGCGCATCCAGCAAAACCCCTGCGTAAAACGCAAGCGCCAGCATCAAGGGAAACGGCAGGGCCATTGCTCCATAAAAAACAATTACAGGCACAATATAGACATGGGCGCTGTAGAGCCACGGCAGCGCCGGGATGAAAAGCTCGGCAATCTGTGACACCAACACCAAAAACAGCAGAAGAAAAAAGAATATCATCTTCGCCCTGTTACCACGAACACATCCTCCAAATGCGACAGATCGACGGCCGACGTCAGTTGCGCTTGTCCGTCCAATTCCCGAACGCGAAAACTTTTCACGACGCCGATCAGCAAGCCAGACGGGAAAACGCCGCCTACTCCGGAAGTATAAACTTTCTGGCCAGGTTTGAGGTCAGCCTGCTTCGATAAGAAATTCAGGTCCAAAAGTGGCGTTAGTCCCGTCGTTACTCGCTCGCCAGAGACGATTCCCTGTTCGCGGCTTCCTTCCACTGACGCCGCGACGCGGCAGTTTTCATCTGAAACCAACAAAACAATGGAGATGCTGTCGCTTACGGTGGTCGTTTTACCGATCAGACCTTCGTCAGTTACTACAGGCATATCAGTTTCAACGCCGTCTCTTCTGCCACGATTAATTGTGACCGTTCGCCACCAGGTCGAGGAATCGCGCGCGACAATTTCTGCGGCGATCAACTTAAAGACGGAGCGCTCTCTGTAATTGAGCGCGTGACGCAGACGATTCACTTCATGTTCCACATCGCGCAGGCCCTGGTTTGTCGCACGGAGCTCTCTATTTTCGACCTGAAGTGCAGAATTCTCGTGCTCTAGCTGGTCTAGCGACTTCAATCCGCTGCGCACCGATGTGATCTGTTTTTTCAGCCCCGAGCCGCTGGTCAAAAATGGGGCCAGCAGCTGATACACGCCAGCCTTGAACTTCTGGGTCGTGCTCGGGCCAAAGCTGAGGAAATATCCCAGAATAGCGCCGAAAATCAGCAGCGCGATGATGTTTGTACGGCTCATCCCGATTTCGGATACCGGATAGCAGATAGCGGATAGCATGAAGCTACTCGCGAATCAGAAGTGTTTCCGGTTTCCGCTTTCTGCTTTCCGGTTTGGTTAGCGCCACTGGCGATCCGCTGAGGCGACCTGACGCAAAAACTTAAGTTCATTGAGGCATTTGCCGGTCCCTTCCGCTACTGCACTGAGTGGATCTTCGGCTACATGGACAGGCAATCCTGTTTCCTCACTCAAAAGTTTGTCAAACCCCCGCAGCAACGCGCCTCCGCCTGCGAGGACCAATCCCCGATCCACAAGGTCCGCCGAAAGCTCGGGCGGACAGCGCTCCAGCGTAATACGCACGGAATCGACAATCGTCGAGATCGGTTCAAGCAACGCTTCGCGCACTTCCTGAGATGTAATCATGAGCGTTTTAGGCAAACCAGCGACCAGATCGCGCCCCTTTACTTCTACGCTTGTTTCCTTTTCACTCGGATACGCCGAGCCGATCTTGATTTTGATTTCCTCGGCGGTGCGTTCGCCAACCATCAAATTGTAAGCGCGTTTCATATACTGCACGATGGCCTCGTCCAACTCATCGCCGGCCACACGTACACTTCGGCTAAATACAATTCCGGAGAGCGAAATAAGCGCGACCTCGGTGGTGCCTCCGCCGATATCGATAATCATATTGCCGGCTGGGTCCTGCACCGGGAGTCCCACACCAATTGCTGCTGCCATCGGTTCCTCGATCAAATAAACTTCCCGCGCCCCGGCATGAGTCGCCGATTCCCGCACTGCGCGCTTTTCCACTTCAGTAATTCCGGAAGGAACTGCGATGACAACGCGCGGTCTCGCGCGCACCTTGCGATTATGCACTTTGCTGATGAAATGCCGCAACATCGCCTCGGTGACCTCGAAATCGGCAATGACACCATCCTTCAGCGGACGCACCGCGACAATATTCGCCGGCGTGCGGCCGAGCATGCGCTTGGCTTCGTCACCTACTGCCAAGACTCTGTTAGTGCCGGCTTGTACGGCCACCACCGACGGCTCACGCAAAACGATCCCTTGATCTTTTACGTAAACAAGAGTGTTCGCCGTGCCGAGATCGATCCCGATGTCGCTGGATAACCAGCCGAAAAGTCCGTTGAACATGAATAATTTATTAGCAGCACTTTCCAGTCCGAAGGAAACGCGTCACCTGTCTAAATGGATCTTTGTCCGAAGACCCCGTCCCGCGGCGCGATTCGGCCAGGCTGAAACGCGGTAACATGAAACAGCGCCGACCGCCGTCAAGCGCATATTGTCGAGTAGAGTAATGAACTAAGAGAGTGTTGGAAGTTTCCAATTAGTCCATTACTTCTCTGTTCCGTTACTCCGATGCAAAGGATCATCGTCGCCCCGTCCATTCTTGCCGCCGATTTCTCGCGACTTAATGACGAAATCCATCGCGTCGAAGCCGCAGGCGCAGATTGGATCCATTGCGATATCATGGATGGACATTTCGTGGACAACATTTCCTTCGGACCGGATATGGTGAGGATTGTTCGCGGCCTGACAAGTCTTCCGCTCGATGTCCACCTCATGATCGAGCATGCTGATCATTATGTCCCGCGATTTGGCAAAGCCGGCGCAAACTCAATCACCGTTCACATAGAGCCGGAAGCGAAACACGATGTCTCGAAAACGTTGGAGCAGATTCGAGACAGCGGTTGCCGCGCTGGGCTCACTTTAAATCCCGAAACACCATTCGATTTGCCAGCCATTTCGCGCTGACCAAATGCCAAAAGTGAAACGCGCCAGATCACTGAACGACAAGATCGACATCGAGGTGGATGGTGGCATCAATCCGGGCACGGCCAAGCTCTCAATTGAAAACGGCGCAAATGTTCTCGTCGCTGGGACCTCAATCTTTCATTCGAAAGATTACGCAAAGGCGATCCGCGAGTTGCGCGGGGAATGAGACCAGGGGCGATTCGTCGACGCTAGTGTATTTCGGCCGCTTCGCCCGCCACCACTGGCCCGGCTTCTTCGGTCGTTTCAGCCATCACTTCGTCCGTCTGCGTAACGCGCACGACTTCTTCAATAGTCGTTTTGCCTTGGGCGACGCGTCGCCAGCCGTCCTGCCGCAAGGTCTCCATACCTTCAGTGATGGCACATTGCTTCAGTTCGCCGCCATCGCGTTTTCGCATGATCAGCTTTCTCAGCGGCTCAGTAATGAGACAAATTTCATAAATCGCCGCGCGACCCTGGTAGCCAGTCTGGCGGCATTGATCGCAACCAGCGCCCCGTCGGAAGCGGGTACCAAGTTCCTTCACCGGAAAACCGATCTCGGCCAGATAGTCGCGTGGATAATCCACCATTTGGACACAGTCGGGGCAAATCGTGCGCACGAGCCGTTGGGCAATGAACGCCTTCACCACCGACGAGAGCAGAAATGGTTCTACGTCCATGTCGAGCAAGCGTGTGATGCCACCCACGGCGTCATTCGTGTGGAGTGTGCTGAAAACGAGGTGGCCAGTCATGGCCGCGCGAATCGCGATGTCCGCAGTTTCGACGTCACGAATTTCACCAACCATGACGACGTTTGGATCCTGTCGTAAAAGGTGACGAAGACCTTTGGCAAAGGTCAGATCAATCTCCGGTTTCACATCGATCTGCGAAACACCTGGAATTCGGTATTCGACTGGTTCTTCGACTGTAATGATACGGCGCTGGATGGAATTAATGCTGCTGAGGAAGCAATAGAGTGAGGTTGATTTTCCGCAGCCGGTGGGCCCGGTGAGAAGGATGATACCGTTAGGCTGCGCCAATAGATGGCGAATGATTTTCTCCTGCTTTCCACTTAGATCGAGCCGATCGAACCCGAACTGTTGCTCACTGCGGCTGAGCAAGCGCAAACTGATCGATTCGCCGTTGACGGTGGGAATGGTCGAAACGCGCACATCGATATTTTGAGTACCCGCCTGCAAATTCATGCGCCCATCCTGA
>QHMR01000105.1 GCA_003217875.1 Verrucomicrobiota bacterium | reverse complement strand
GGTTCTTCCTTTCTTTTCCTTTTCCCCGCTGAGTTACTTTCTGGGATTGCGGGTCCGGAAGGGGCGAAGAACCTAGCGGGGAAATGTCCTCCGCCTGATTCAGATCCGTTTGACGACGCCGAGTTTGGAAAAACCTCGCCGCCTTGTCAAGCCAAAAAGCCGCCCCCGAATCGCAGATTCGAGTTCCCTAAACGCGGTCAGCTTTTCATCGGTGTGCACAACGAAACGCTTTCTGTCGCCGCGATGCGCGTCAGCAATTCAGTTCGTTCGTTTCAGTGGTGGGTTGTGAAGGACGTAGCCGATGACTTTGCTTACTTGGCTAGCGTTTTACCAGCACAGGTGTCCCGATGTGAGCGGCGTTATAAAACTGGCGCGCTTTCCAATAGGGCATCCTAATGCATCCATGTGATGCAGGCACGCCGGGCAGGTAACCCTGGTGCAATCCGTAGCCCGGCGAGAATTCAAGGAAGTAGGGCATCGGGGTGCCCACGAAGTGCGAATGCGGCGGTCTACGGTCACGCAGGCTATCGATGTTGGCCTTCACGACATGGCCTGAGTCATCAACATAATCACCATAGAGACTGGACCGATGATCCTCGTCCTTACGGATCACCTGAAAGTCACCAGTCGGAGTGCGGTATCCTTCCCGGCCGCTCGATATGCGAGACGACGCGACTCTATACCCTCCACGGTAGAGATAGGCTTCTTGCTCTGGCAAGCTCACGACGATCGACGGCCGGCCTGAATGACGCTCTGGTAAATTCGATGTGACCATGTCGGTCATAGTGCTACAGGCGCTCAAGGCCATGAAGATCGCGCAGAGCGCCCAAAATTGTGAAAATCGATTCATTAGCAATGGAATCGGGTACGCGAAGTTTTCCAGCCGTTCACATGAACAAATAGTTCAATTGGATTAGATCTGTGTATGGCATCGACCGCCATCCGTCTTTCAGAATTAAGCTTTGGAGTCATAATCAACACCTCAAGCGGAGGCTGCGACTCCGGATCTGAGGCAGAATTGCTTAGCGTCCTTGGGAGTGCGGGCGTGACAGAGTGCAAAACCTGGTGTGGAGAGGCAGATCAAATGGAGCGGTCGTTCGCCGAAGCAGCGGTGCAGAAGCTCGAGGTGCTCATCGTGCTCGGAGGGGACGGCACCATTCGGACCGCTGCAGAAGCGTGTAGCAGGCGCGGCATGTACCTTCTGCCGCTGCCCGGCGGAACGATGAATATGCTCCCTCGAGCGTTGTATGGAGAGGTTTCATGGGAAAACGCGCTTAAAAATACGCTCGCTGATCCTGTAATAAAGATCCTTTCCGGAGGCCGCGTCGAAGACAACCAGTTTTTTGTTGCCGCCATTATAGGTGCGCCTGCGCTGTGGGTGGAGGCTCGCGAATCTCTTCGCGAAGGTGACATTGTTGATGCAATCAAAACAGGCACCTTCGCTTTCCAGGAAATGTTCGATGCGAAGATTCAGTATTTCATTTCATCGGAAACGAATGGCGAAGCTGAAGTCGTCGCTGTTATCTGCCCGCTCATATCGGAACAAATGGCTGAGTCGGAGCAAGCGCTTGAAGCCGCTTTCATTAATGTGGAGAACGCAATCGAACTAATCGGCCTTGCGACTGCCGCTGCCGTTGGCAAATGGCGCGACGCCCAAAAGATAAGCGTCAGCAAAACCAAACGGGTGACTGTGCAATCAAGCAAAGATATTCCGATACTTCTCGATGGAGAAAGGGTGAAGGTAGGTAGGAAGGCGGAGATCAGTTTTGTGCCAAGCGCTGTCAATGTCATTGTACCTGCCCAGAGGGTCAGCTAACAAGAACCTAGCGGGGAAATGGCCTCCGCCTGATTCAGATGCGCGTAGCGACGCGGAGGTTGGAAAAATCTCGCCAATATGTCAAATCAATTCGCTGTAAGCGCGCATCGCTGATTCAACCTCAGCAAACGCAGTCAGCTTTTCATGACGTGCACAACGAAACGCTTTCGGCTGCTCCAGATGTAGATCCGCAAGTGCGAAATTCGTTTTCGCCGATTGCATAACAAGCTTAAGATGCGCCGCACAGCGCCGATGTGGCGAAATGGTAGACGCAACGGACTTAAAATCCGTTGGGCCGTAAAAGGCCCGTGCCGGTTCGAGTCCGGCCATCGGCAGTTTTTCAATTTCGGATAGCGGAAAGCGGATAGATGGAGCGCCCTCTTTTTATTCCCATTGTTCTCGGAACTGCGCGTTAGGGACGGCAGAGCGAGAACGTCGCGCGTTTCGTTTTTGAGCAGACAAAGAAGCGCGCGGATGTGGAGACGGAACTGATCGATGTGTGCAAACTCCCAATGAAACTGGATGATGCAGGCGAGCAAATGAAGGACCCAACGTTCTCGGCGATGATCGATCGCTGCGACGGGCTGATCATTGTCACGCCCGAATACAATCACGGTTATCCGGGGCTTCTGAAACACGCGCTCGATATGAATTTGAAAGAATACATTCACAAGGCGGTTGGAATTTGCGGCGTGTCGGCGGGGCCGTTTGGCGGGGCTCGCGTGATCGAGGGCCTGCTGCCGGTCATGCGGGAGTTGGGTCTGGTTACAATTTTCGAGGACGTCAATTTCGGGAACGTGCGAAATATTTTCGACGAGCAGGGAAAATTACTCGATCAAGCTTATGTTCGACGTGTGGACAAATTTCTGAATGAATTAACATGGATGGCACGTGTGCTTCGCCACGGACGTGAGAACGTTTCGGAAGTGTAAGATGGAGTGAAAGGATTGCGAAAAGCGTGAAAGCGAGGCTGAGAATCGACATCAAAACGAATCGTGGCCAGGATCGTAGCAACCAATGAGAATTTGCTCTCAATCTTAAGCACGATTCAGTGCGACATGCGTTATAAGATTTGCAGTGACCGAACAGTGGAATGAAGAGCATCCATGTATCAATTCGTAATCAGCGACTGACATTGAAGGAGGATGAGACGCCGATCCGCAGTTACCCGGTGTCCACTTCGCGATTCGGCATCGGAACGGAAGAAGGCAGCATGAAAACGCCAACGGGTCGATTTTCGGTAGCGAAAAAGATTGGCGGCGACATGCCGAGCGGCACAATTTTCCAAAGTCGCATGCCGCTCAAGCCCAGCGATCCGCTTCCGCCAACGGAAGATCTGGTCACGTCGCGTATCTTATGGCTCGACGGATTAGACGAGCAGAATGCCAATACGCGCGACCGCTTCATCTACATCCATGGCACGAAACATGAGCACAAGATCGGCAAGCCGGACAGCTGCGGTTGTGTCAGAATGCTAAACGCGGATGTAATTGAGCTATTCGATTTAGTGGACCAGGGGACGCCAGTCGTAATCGAGGCATAAAATTGCGGGATTTGAGCGACTGCAGCCGTCGTATGCAGAAACTGCAAATTGTGCTTGCATACATCCAAAGAACCTAAGAGAAACGTTGCTTCCCGTGTGATCCTAAACGGGTACCTGCAGCTTGCGGCGAAAGGAGGCGATATAGATTGAAAATTGTAAGAGCAATCATGATCGTGGCCATTTTGGCCACTGCTTTGAGTTTCGGTGCTTGCGCTCAAAGAAAAGAGACCGTGACCACAAGCGCGGGAACGACCGGATACTCGAAATAAATCCGGCTCCCTGTTTGTGATACGTCCAAAAAAGTTAAGAAAAAGCATTGCTTCCCCGTTGTTCCCTGCCTAAACAGACCGGAGCAACCTGCTGCGAAAGGAGGCGAGATAGATTGAAACTATTGAAAACGATCGTGGTCGTGGCCGTTCTGGTCAGCGCTTTGGGACTCGGGGCTTGTGCGCAACACAAGGAGGTGGTGACTCCACCTATGGGGAAAACCGGAAAATAGCTCCGGCATCCGGCAATTTAACTTGGGCGGATTCGCCCAAAAGGCCAGGTCGTATTTCGGCCTGGCCTTTTTTCGCCTCCTGAATGTTCAGCCCTCATCCGGTCACGCGGCGGTAAAGCGACATACGAATAAGATGCCTCACTTCCCATCTCATCCGTTTCCCGTTAAGCTGCGTGAATGGAATTGAAGGGTGAGCAGATTTCCCTCGTTGAACTTGCGGCGGTCGCTCTCGGAGGTGAAGCCGTTCATGTTTCTTCGATCGCGCGTCCGCGGATTCTCGCGGCGCGCAAACTGATCGAGGAAATTGTCGCACGAGACGTGGTGACTTACGGCGTCAACACGGGATTCGGCAAGCTCTCCGATGTCCGGATTCCCCATGCTGAATTGCACCAGCTTCAATTGAACCTAATTCGCAGCCACGCGTGCGGAATTGGAAATCCGCTGTCCGAAGGCGAGGTGCGCGCGATGATGTTGCTGCGCGCGAACGTCTTGGCTCTCGGTATGAGTGGCCTCCGTTGCGAAGTCGTCGAGTTGCTTTGCGAAATGCTCAACCGGGGCGTCCATCCCGTCGTTCCAGAAAAAGGTTCGCCGGCGCTCTGCGGCGAGCTGAGTTAACGCCACTGCAACTTGAAGCAAAAGAAGGCCTGGCATTGCTCAACGGCACCCAGGCGATGCACGCGGTTGGTGGGCTCGCGCTTTTGCGCGCCCAGTGCCTCGCGCGTATCGCTGACGTTGCCGGCGCGATGAGTCTCGAAGCGTTGAAAGGCACCCCTGCCGCTTTCGATTTGCGGTTACAGGAAGTGCGACCGCACCCAGGCCAGAAAGCTGTGGCCAAACATCTTTTATCGCTGATGGAGGACAGCGAAATTCGCCAGTCACACGTCAAAGGCGATCCGCATGTCCAAGACGCATACAGCCTCCGTTGCATGCCGCAGGTGCACGGGGCAGTTCGAGGCGCGTTGACGCATTGCGAAGATGTTTTGCTGATTGAATCTGCATCAGCGACCGACAATCCGCTTGTGTTTGCGGACAGCGGAGAAGTGATTTCCGGCGGTAACTTTCACGGCGCACCGCTTGCCTTCGCGTTCGATTATGCTGCGATCGGGATTGTCGACCTGATGAACATGAGCGAGCGCCGTATCGATCGGTTGGTTAATCCGGACAAGAACGAAGGGCTCTCTGCATTCCTGGCACGGAAACCGGGCGTCGAATCGGGCTTCATGATTGCGCAGGTCGCGGCTGCTTCGTTGGTCAACGAAGCGCGTGTGCTAGCACACCCGGCGAGCGCTGACAACATCACCACGTCTGGTGGAAAGGAAGATCACGTTTCAATGGGGATGACGAGCGCGCTAAAGCTGCGATCGATTGTCGATCTTGCCGAAAACTTACTGGCGATTGAGCTGCTCACAGCTGCTGAAGGCTTGCAGCATCGCAGGCCGTTGAAAGCTGGAGCAGGCGTCGAGCAGGCGTTCGCTGTTGTGCGGGAGATTGCCCCGCCACTTACGCATGACCGTGCGCTCTCGGGCGACATTGCACGTGTTGCCGAAGCGATTCGCCGGGGCGATTTTGATGGCGAGGACGAAAAGTCATGAGCGGAAAACGAATCATCCGCGCGCCACGCGGCAGCCAACGCACCTGCAAAGACTGGCATCAGGAAGCCGCAATGCGGATGTTGATGAACAATCTCGACCCAGACGTAGCGGAGAATCCAGATCAGTTGGTCGTGTACGGCGGAACCGGTCGCGCTGCCAGAAGTTGGGAGGCATTTGAGGCGATCGTTCGCTCGCTGCGCGAGCTCGAAAATGACGAGACGCTTCTCGTGCAATCCGGAAAACCGGTCGGCAAATTCCGGACACATGGTGAAGCGCCGCGTGTCCTCATCGCGAACTCCAATCTTGTCGGACAATGGAACAACTACGCTGAGTTCAATCGGCTCGAGCGAATGGGGCTGACGATGTATGGCCAAATGACTGCCGGCTCATGGATTTACATCGGCAGCCAGGGAATTGTGCAGGGAACGTACGAAACTTTTGCCGCTGCTGGACGCAAACATTTCAGCGGCTCGCTCGAAGGAAAATTCGTACTAACCGGTGGCCTTGGAGGGATGGGTGGTGCGCAACCGCTCGCCGCGACAATGAACGGTGCGGTTTTTCTCGGAGTCGAAGTCGATCCTGCGCGGATCGAGAAGAGACTGAAGAGTGGATATTGCGACAGGAGCGCGGATTCGCTCGACGAAGCGCTGAAATTAATCGATCAGGCGCGCACAGATCGAAAATCGATATCCGTCGGATTGGTCGGTAATTGCGCCGATGTCCTGCCTGAAATTGTGAGGCGGGGAGTTGTCCCTGACGTTCTCACCGATCAAACCAGCGCGCACGATGCACTAAACGGCTACGTCCCGCACGGAATGTCGCTCGAGGATGCGCTCGCGTTGCGCCGGAAAAATCCGGACGAATATATCGAGCGCGCGATGCATTCAATGGCTGTGCATGTCGAAGCCATGCTGGCATTGCAAAAGAAGGGCGCAGTTACTTTCGATTATGGAAACAACATTCGCGCGCAGGCAAAGAAGCACGGTGTCAAAAACGCATTTGATATTCCGGGGTTTGTTCCGGAATACATTCGTCCGCTATTTTGCGAAGGGCGGGGTCCATTTCGGTGGGTCGCGTTGAGCGGTGACCCCGAAGACATCGCACGGACCGACAAACTCGCCCTCGAATTATTTCCTGAAAACCAAACGCTGGCGCGCTGGCTCGAGCTCGCCGAGAAGCGCATTCAATTTCAAGGATTGCCTGCGCGGATTTGCTGGCTCGGCTACGGTGGGCGCGCCGAGTTTGGTCTTGCGATGAATGAATTAGTGAAACGTGGCGAAATCAAAGCGCCCATCGTGATCGGCCGCGATCATCTCGACTCCGGCTCCGTCGCGTCTCCTAATCGCGAAACAGAAGGCATGCTCGACGACAGCGACGCAATCGCTGACTGGCCATTACTGAATGCGCTGATCAATACCGCTGCGGGTGCCTCGTGGGTGTCGATCCATAACGGTGGCGGCGTCGGCATTGGTTTCTCGCAACATGCCGGAATGGTTGTCGTTGCTGACGGCACCGAAAATTCCAAACGTCGGCTGGAGCGTGTACTTAGCAGCGATCCCGGCATGGGCATCCTTCGCCACGCCGATGCCGGCTATTCGCGCGCTATCGAATTCGCCGCGAGGCACGACATCAATATCCCAATGCAGCCGCGAGCGCGGGATTGACCGTAGCAGGCAAAGGCATTCCAATGCAGAAGCTTATCGAGTGCGTGCCGAATTTCTCTGAGGGGCGAGATCAAAACATTATTGGGCAGATTACTGACGCCATTAAATCAGTAGATGGCGTTTCGTTGCTGGACGTCGATCCCGGGGCGAGCACGAATCGGACGGTGGTGACTTTTGTCGGGAATCCTGAAGCGGCAGTGGAGGCGGCGTTTCGCGGCATCAAAAAAGCGGCGGAACTGATCGACATGCGTAAACACAAAGGAGCGCATCCACGGATGGGCGCGACTGATGTCTGCCCATTCATTCCGGTCAGCAGCGTTAGCTGGGAAGAGGCAGTTGAGTGCGCGAATCGCCTTGGAAAACGCGTGGGCGAGGAATTGAAGATTCCGGTCTATCTCTACGAAAAAGCTGCCAAAGATAAATCACGCTCGAACCTTTCCATTATTCGCGCAGGCGAATACGAAGGATTTTTTGAGAAAATAAAGCAACCCGAATGGAAACCAGATTTCGGGCCCGCCGTTTTCAATGAGAAATCGGGCGCGACAGTCATTGGGGTTCGCGATTTTCTCGTGGCCTACAATGTGAACTTGAACACGAAATCGGTGCGTCGTGCGACCTCGGTTGCGTTTGATGTGCGAGAGCAGGGGAGAGTAAAGACTGAAGACGGCACGCCTTCGGGCAAACCGATTCTGGATTCCAACGGCGAAGCCGTTCGGATTCCTGGCATGCTGAAACATGTGAAGGCGATCGGTTGGTTCGTGAAGGAATACGGGATCGCGCAGGTCTCGATAAATCTCACCAACATCGAGGAGACACCGTTGCACGTTGCATTCGATGCCTGCATAGAATCGGCCGCAAGGCGCGGCTTGCGCGTGACTGGTTCGGAGATTGTGGGCATGGTTCCAAAAAAATGCTTGGTTGATGCCGGCGATTGAATCCGCTGAACAAAAGCTGTCCCTGGCGAAGATGAATCTGCGCGAATTTTGCAATGAAACGTTGAGCGATTCGCCCGCGCCGGGCGGAGGTTCCGTGGCAGCGTTGATGGGCGCGTTAGGTGCGTCGCTGGGCGGAATGGTGGCGAATCTTTCTGCCGGGAAACGTGGCTGGGACGACAAGCTCGAGTATTTCAGCGGTTGGGCCGTCAAGGCGCAGCAACTCAAGGACGAATTGCTGTCGCTTGTAGACGAGGATACGGCCGCTTTCAACAAAGTAATGGATGCATTGGCGTTGCCCAAGGAATCCGCCGAAGAAAAGGCTACACGTGCTACGACCATTGAAGAGGCGACTAAGCATGCGGCAGAGATTCCCCTGAAAGTCATGGAAACGGCATCGAGGTCGTATGCCTTGCTGGCCGAAATGGCGGAAAGAGGAAATCCAGTCTCAATCTCCGATGTCGGTGTCGGTACCCTAGCTACTCGCGCGTGCATCGAAGGGGCGGCATTGAACGTGCGAATCAATCTTGGCCAATTGAAGAACGAGAAATCCAAAAAGGATCTTCAGGAGAAGGTTCGAAAGATCAGCGCGGATTCCGAGGCACAGTTCAACACCATCATCGAGGTTGTCGAAGGCAAGCTAAACAAATCGTGAAGTCACTCGCTGTTCTTCACGCTTCGCAACTCGTCACGCTGGCTGGACCGAACCGATTCCGCGTAGGCGCGAAGATGTCTACGCTAGCGATTATTCAAGACGGCGGAATGCTGATCCGCGACGGAAAGATCGACCTCGTCGGCGCCAGCACTGAGATCGAGAACAAAGCAGGCGATTCGGAAGTTATCGATGCTCGTGGGAAAGTCGTTCTCCCCGGTTTTGTCGATGCGCACACGCATTTGGTTTTTGCGGGGAATCGTCTCGACGATTTCGAGCGCCGCGCGCGTGGCGAAACGTACGAACAAATCGCGAAAGCCGGCGGCGGGATTTGGTCAACTGTTGAAAAAACCCGCGCGGCATCGGATGCCGACCTTCTTGCTCAAGCAAAGAAACATGCAGAGTGGTTTCTGCGCTGTGGGACGACCACGGTTGAAGCCAAGTCTGGCTACGGACTGACACTCGATGATGAGTTGAAAATCTTGCGCGTGATGCGGCGGCTCAAGGAAGAAACGTCGCTGGAAATTGTACCGACGTTCCTCGGAGCGCACGCGGTCCCGCGCCCCATGAATGCCGACGAATACATTGATCTTGTTATCGATGGGATGTTGCCGCGGGTCGCGGGCGAAAAACTCGCGGAGTTTTGCGACGTATTTTGCGAGCCTGGGTATTTCGACATCGAACAATCGAGAAGAATCTTAACGGCAGCCAGGAAACTCGGACTGAATCTGCGAATTCATGCCGATCAACTCACTAATTCTGGCGGAGCACAGCTTGCTGCTGAATTGAAAACGACTACAGCGGATCATTTGGAGAAAACAGAGGAGCAGGGAATTGCGGCAATGAAATCAGCCGGCGTGCAACCGGTGCTCTTGCCGGGTTCAGTGTATACGCTCGGATTGTCGGATTACCCGCGCACGCGCGAAATGATCGAGGCCGACCTTGGGGTTATAATCGCAACCGATTTCAATCCAGGCTCCTCGCCAACACCGAGTATGCCGATGATTCTGTCGCTTGCATGCACGCAGATGAAAATGTCACCAGCGGAAGCAATCACAGCAGCGACGATCAACCCTGCTCACTCTCTCAATCGCGGCGATACGATGGGTTCGCTTGAGGCAGGCAAACTAGCGAACTTTTCGATTTTCGATTGCGAAAATTACCGCGAGTTGGCGTACTGGTTTGGAATTCCGCAGACGCATTCCGTTTACGTCTGTGGTAAATGTGTTTCAAGAGCGGGCGGTCTCTAGTCCGCCGCAAGGAAGCACATCAAAGAATGTCGCCGGAAGAACAACTCTTAAGACTGGAAAAGCAGTTCGCAGAAGCCGTTGTCAAAAACGATCCCGAAGCAATCGCACGATTTGTCGCTGATGACTGGATAATCATCGATGCGGACGGAGGAATCGTTGACAAGGTCCGTTTCCTCACCGTGGTCAAGTCGCATGACTTAACGCACGAGATAATGGAGTCGGACGATATTCGTGTTCGTGTTTATGGAGACAGCGCGGTTGTTACTACGCTAACTCGCACCAAGGGCAAATTCATGAGACAAGACTTCAGTACGCAAGAGCGGTCTACGGATTTCTTTGTGAAGGTCGATGGGCGGTGGCAATGCGTTCTGACGCAGCTTACTCGATTTGCAAAATGATGAATCCATAGCTCGCGACAGCCAGAGCTCACCCGCTGGTGCATTTTGCGGCGCTCGAAGAGCGCCGCTACACTGATTCAATGAAAGTTGAAGTCGAAAAGCACCCAGGATTGGTCTCGAAGCTGCAGATTGAGTTGCCTCCTGAGGATGTGGCAAAGGAGTGGGATGCGATCGCAAATAGCTTCGCGCGAGTCGCAAAGATTCCGGGTTATCGGCCGGGGAAGGCGCCGCGTGCCGTGATCGACAAAAGATTTCGCAAAGAAATCCAGGAGGAACTGACCAAAAAACTCGTCTCCAAAAGTTATCACGAAGCAGTCGAACGGGAGCAATTACGTGTGGCTTCTTTGACGAACATCGAAGACGTTCAGTTCGGCGAGAACAAATCGATGCGCTTCCGCGCTACCGTGGTTACCGCGCCGGAATTCGAGCTGCCGGATTACAAGCAAATTCCCGTGCAAGTGCCAGACACAAAAGTTTCTGATGTCGACGTCGATGAGGCGCTGGATCGTTTGCGTGATCAATCCGCCGACTTTGTAGATGTGCCGGCACGCGGGTTAGAAATGGGCGATTTTGCAGTGCTCGATTTCGACGGATCAGTGGAGAGCAAGCCGATCAGCGAAATCGCGCCGCAAGCCAGCAAAAATTTGTACGGCGGCAAAAAATTCTGGCTGCATCTCGCGGCTGGCAATTTTCTGCCGAAATTTTGTGAACAGTTGATCGGGCAAAAACCCGGTGAAACGCGCCTCGTGATCGTCCATTTCCCAGAGGATTTTATGGTGAAAGAATTGGCAGGCAAAAAAGCGGATTACGCCGTTACGTTGCGTGACATCAAGGAGAAGGTTTTGCCAGCAGTCGATGACGCGTTCGCGGCCAAATTAGTTCCCGGAAAAACGCTTGCCGATCTTCGCCAGATGATCGAGCACGATATTGAACATGCAAAAGAGCATGATGCTGAGCGAGCCAAGGAATCGCAGATCGTCAAGTTTTTGCATGAGCAGACTCAGTTCGAGTTGCCTCCAGCGCTTCTTCAAAATGAAACACGTCGTGCATTGGCTGAATTGGTGCAACAGAACCGCGAGCGCGGTGTTACTGATGAGATGCTGAAGGAAAAGGAAAAAGAGCTCATCGATGGTGCTGCGAGTCTCGCGGGGCATCGGTTGAAAACCAATTTCATTCTGCACCGGATTGCGGAGCGCGAAAAAATCCAGGTAGTGAAGGAAGATATTGATTTTCGCCTCAAGCAGGAGGCGGCGCGTTATGACATTTCGCCAGAGAAAATGCGCAAGGAACTGCAGCAAAAAGATGCATTGGATGACGTCGCTGAACAAATTCTGCTAGGCAAGACTCTTGATTTCCTAAAGGCGAATGTTAGCGTCGAAACAGTGCAAGAGAGCACCCTTAAAGAAGAAAAATCATGAGTGTAGCGGATGAAAACGTTTCCCAGGTGCTGATTCCGATGGTGGTGGAGCAGACTGGCCGCGGCGAGCGCAGCTACGATATCTATTCGCGGTTGCTCAAGGACCGTATTGTCTTCATCGGAACGCCGATGGACGATCACATTGCGAATCTCGTCATCGCTCAGCTTCTCTTTCTGCAAATGGAAGACTCCAAGAAGGACATCAACATCTACATCAATTCGCCTGGCGGCTCGGTGACTGCAGGACTCGCGGTATATGATACGATGCAGTTTCTCACTTGCGACGTGACGACTTACTGCCTTGGGATGGCTGCGAGTATGGCGGCTGTGCTCCTTTGCGCAGGCACGAAAGGCAAACGTTTTGCGCTGCCGAATTCCGACATCATGATCCATCAGGTTTCCGGCGGTGCGCAGGGCGCGGCGAGCGACGTTGAACGGCAGGTCGATTACATGTTTAAGCTAAAGAAACGCCTCATCCGAATCATGGCGCAACACACTGGGAAAACGGAGGAGCAAGTCCGGGGCGATTCAGATCGCGATTATTATATGTCCGCAGAAGAGGCGAAGGCATATGGCTTGGTGGACGAAGTGATTAAGTCCCGAAAGGAAATTAAGTTGCTCGACGGCGCGACGCCGCCTTCCAGTGACCGGTCAGTGGAAATCGCGGAGGTGGCTTTGCCGCGCAAGGCCGCGGGATAACAGCGACTTTTTTAAAACCAATATGGCCCGCGCTTCCAATCTCACCATGTGCTCGTTTTGTGGCAAGAGCCATGCCGAGGTGCGCAAGCTAATCGCTGGTCCTGGCGTTTATATCTGCGATAGCTGCATCAACGTTTGCAAGAGCATTCTTGATAAGGAACTCAATGAGGACGCCCGGCGTCAATCGTCCAACATTCGCGTACCTAAGCCGGCGGACATCCGACGCGCGCTCGATCAGTATGTAATCGGGCAGGAGATCGCGAAAAAGACGCTGTCTGTGGCGGTCCATAACCACTACAAGCGAGTGCTGCAAACCGCGTCGCCCGCCGAGGCGTCCGCTGCGTTTCAGCCCGACCTGCTTGCGGATGTTGAAATTGAGAAGAGCAACATTTTACTCATCGGACCTACTGGCTCCGGCAAAACACTGCTTGCCAAGACACTTGCCAGGATCCTGGACGTGCCGTTTTGCATTGCTGACGCGACAACGCTGACCGAAGCCGGCTACGTCGGCGAAGACGTCGAAAACATCATCCTGCGGCTCCTTCAAAATTCGGATTACGACGTGAAACGAGCGGAGATTGGCATCGTTTACATCGACGAAATCGATAAGATTGGACGCAAGACCGATAACGTGAGTATCACTCGTGACGTGTCCGGCGAAGGAGTGCAGCAGGCGCTTTTGAAAATTTTGGAGGGCAGCACGTGCAATGTCCCGCCCCAGGGCGGCCGCAAACATCCGCACCAGGAATACATCCAGGTCAACACTGAGAAGATTCTCTTCATTTGTGGCGGCGCATTTATTGGGCTGGATAAGATCATTCAAAAGCGCGTCGGCCAAAAAGTAATGGGCTTTGGCAGCCCGACGCTCGAAGTGGAAGAAGCATTGCGAAAGCAAGCTGTCCGACACGTGGAGCCGGAAGACTTGCTCACTTTTGGAATGATTCCCGAATTCATTGGACGCCTGCCGGTTGTTAGTTCGCTCGATGCGCTAACAGAAGAAGAAATGGTAGCCATTCTGACTGAGACGAAAAACGCCATGGTGAAGCAGTACAGCAAACTATTCTCGATGGAAGGCGTCCGTTTATCTGTGACCAAAGATGCGTTGCGGGCGCTGGCGGCGCAGGCAGTTACAAAGGGTACAGGCGCGCGCGCTCTCCGTTCGATGCTCGAGCGGATCATGCTCGACATCATGTACGATGTGCCCAGCCGCGAAGATATCGCCGAAGTCACAATCAATCGGGCGGTGGTGGAGGGCAAAAAACTTCCACTGATTCGTAAAAAGCAGGACAAAACGGCGGCCTGATTTGGCGGAAAACGCCGAACGCTCCCCTCAGCATTCAAAGCTGTCATTCTGAGCGAAGCGAAGAATCTCTGATCCGAGATGTTTCGCTTCGCTCAACATGACAGGACTGCTGGTTAGAATGTTGAGTGTTTGGGATTGCGCGTCGACTGTGAGGCCTGCCATGCGCGCAGCCATTATCAACACCGGGACCGAGCTTTTGCTTGGCGATGTTCAGGACGCGCATCTCGCATTCATCGCACGCGAGATTTTTCCGTTGGGTCTGCGCATCGAGGAGCGGCGCACGGTCCCAGACGCCGAGGTCATCAGGGGAACGGTGAGTGACTTGCTTCCGGCCTGTGAAATTCTTTTCGTGACCGGCGGTTTGGGTCCAACCACCGATGATACCACTCGAGAAATGGTTGCCGATGTACTCGGATTAGAGCTGTATCAGGACCCACAACTGCTGACTTCGCTTCAGCAGCGACTTCGAACACGGGGAATCAAATGGTCTGAGGGGATTGCTCGTCAGGCCAATGTCCCGGCAGGCGCACAGGTTCTTCCGAATGAAAACGGAAGCGCCTCGGGATTCTATTTGAAGCCAAATATTAATCCCCGGATTCCATCCCCGCATATTTTTGTCCTGCCAGGGCCGCCGCGCGAGCTTCAGCCGATGTTCCGAACATCCGTTATGCCGATCTTACGCTCAATCGTACCGGCCTCGGCGTTACTGGAGCGACGGCTGTACAGGATCGCCGGAGTGGGGGAGTCGCTCGTTGAGGAAGCAATCGGCAGAAAAGTTTTGGCGATTTCGGGGATTGAGCTCGGCTATTGTGCGAGACCAGGCGAAGTGGAAGTGCGCATTATCGGGAAAGCCGACGCGATTGAACAGGCGGGTGCCATCATCAGATCGACGTTGGGAGTCTCGATCTTTTCTACAGCGAATGAAAACCTAGAGGAAGTAATCGTCAAACTGCTCATACAGCGCAATGAAACGATGGCCACCGCAGAATCGTGCACTGGCGGATTGATTGCGAACCGCATCACGAATGTGCCGGGCGCGTCGACCGTTTTTATTGCCGGTTATGTTTGTTACGCTGATCAGGCCAAGACCGACATGTTGAATGTCGATCCAAAGGTCATCAAAGAGCACGGCGCCGTGAGCGAGCCGGTTGCACGCGCTCTTGCCGAACATGCCCGCTTCCGTGCGGGATCCAACTATGCTCTCGGAACGACTGGAGTTGCCGGGCCAACCGGTGGATCGCCGGAAAAGCCAGTGGGAACGGTTTACGTTGCCCTCGCGTCAACGGAGTCAAAAACGACCGCGAAGAAATTCTTTTTCCCCACTGATCGTGAGACCTTCAAGGAGCTAACAGCGCAAGCGGGGTTTGAGATGCTACGGCGCACGCTGCTTCAAAAGTCCAATTCTCAAACCCCAATATCCAAAGAAACTTCAACCTCCATTCTCCAATAGCAAAGACAGATTTCTTGAGATCTGGTCATTGGAGTTTCTCTGGAGCTTGGCTGTTGGAGTTTGTAGCCTAGTAATCGCCGACGTCCACCGGTGTTCCCACTCTCGCGTGGTCGTAAAACAATTTTGCGCCATCGGCCGACTCGCGTATGCAGCCATGCGAAGCGGGGTAGCCAGGCAGAATTCCGACGTGCATCCCGACACCTTCGCCGGTAAGGCGAAGGAACCATTGCATGGGCGCGCCGGCAAAGTGCGTTCCGCTCGGCGCGGAATCGATTCGCGCACTGACGCCCGCGCGCACGATTCGGCCAGAACCATCCACAAAGTTACCGTATAGGCTGGAATGATGATTCGGGTCCTTTTCCATCACAGTGAAATGTCCGCTCGGTGTACCGTGACCGCGTTTGCCGGATGAAATCGGACCGTCAGCCACGATGTCGTCGCCGATCATCAGATACGTGCGCTGCTTCGGAAGCGACACGACAATTCGCGTGTTATCCGGCGTCGCCTGATTCAATAAAGATTGATTCACTTTCAATGGCGCCTGCCTTTGAATAAGCTCCGACGCTTTGCGCACCGGTTGCGGTGTCGGTCTTGGTTGCTTTGGTCCGAAGAGACGGAACTGGCCGTTGATCGAACAGGTAAAAACAGTCAGCGAAAACGCACAAACCAGTATGGAAATCTTTGCCCGCATAAATTTAGCCGCCATTGTAGCTGTTCACGCGCCGAATCCAACCCGTTAACCAACGTGATTCATGCCGTCCGACCGGAGCGTTGTGCACGCGTCGAGTCAAGGTCGCCCTCGCCGCACGCGCGAATTCATCAACCGCATCAGCGTCACCGGTACCATGCATGCTTTCGAGGACCTGAAGCAAGCCCCATCCCTGACCTTGGTATCGCTCCGTATGCAGGACGCCTTCCCCCTTGAAGTTGACATAATCGACAATGGCGTAGCAGCCTTGCGCAGTTCTCGCCAGGCGGTCGAACTGTTGCTGTACGTTGGCTCGATCGCCAGGCGCCGCTTCATCCAGCATTTTAGGCAGCGCGCTCTCCAACCGGCCAATGAGAAATTCGGCCTGAAGAGCGATCGTATCCACCAGAAACTGGCGTAATTGATTCATCTCTATCGTGTGTTGCGCGCGAAGAAACTCCGCACGTGAGTTCCATGGACATGGCTGTTCGCCGCCTCTCAAGAGCAATGTTGGCAATTTCGCGCCGCGTTTTGAAATGAAACTCACGACTTTGGGAAAACTTTCTTCAAATGGGCCGCGTCGTCCTTTCGGATACCAGATGAAATGGCCAATGCCGAGCGATGCAAAGTCTTCGCCTTGATTCCATGAAGTCAGCCCGGAAATAGTTCCATTACATTCGTTTTGCCAGATTTTTTTTCCGATCCTTTGAACGTCGGAATGCGAGAGAGTGATTCCGCAGGAGATCTGCGGCCACAATGGAATCATCCAGGTAATAAGCAATAGTACCAGGGGATAAGGGCGCCTGGATGACCAGTCATGCTGTTTTCTTGACGGGCGGCATTTATCCATTAGCGTGCGGCTTTCTGCGGCGGTTAGCTTAATTAAACCCGGCGCGGGAATCACCATCTTATGAAATATTTCATTCTTATCGTCAGCGCATCCTTAGTTGCATTGCCGTTGTTCGGGCAAGAGAAATCACCGCAACTTAAAGACCAGAAGGACAAGGTCAGCTACAGCATCGGCATGAATATTGGATTCAATCTTAGCCGGCAGAAAGTAGACATTAATCCCGACATTCTCGCCGCCGGCATCAAAGACTCCATCGCCGGTAAACCGCAACTGACCCAAGACCAAGTCAAAGACGTCATGGCACAATTTGAGAAAGACATGGAACAAAAACAGAAGCAGGCGGGAGAGAAAAATAAGACCGAGGGCGCGAAGTTTCTCGAGGAGAACAAAAAGAAACCAGGAGTAAAAACAACTGCCAGTGGGTTGGAATATAAAGTCGAGAAGGAGGGAAGCGGACCCCAGCCCAAACCGACCGACATGGTGACGGTAAATTATCGCGGCACTCTCATCGACGGCACTGAGTTCGACAGTTCTTACAAGCGCGGGCAGCCGGCCACTTTTCCAGTTACTGGCGTCATCAAGGGGTGGACCGAAGCGCTTCAACTGATGAAAGTCGGATCAAAATATCAGTTGTGGATTCCACCGAGCCTCGCCTATGGCGAACGCTCCGTCAGTCCAGAGATCGGTCCCAACGCGGCTCTGATTTTTGAAGTAGAACTACTGGACGCCAAGCCGACTCCAACACCTGGCCCAGCGGGTTCGCCGAGAGCGACGCCACCGGCTGCGTCAAAGGGTACTCCGCCGTCCGCGCCATCGCCGAAATAATTGTGGCGGCTTTGTCCGCCAAGTAAGCGCAGTACGTCCGAGTCCGAGGCTTTAATGAAAAGCCCTGCGGATTAAGGTAGCTGCGTGCCAGAGGCGTTGATCAACGAACCGCTGTCGTTTGCCATTGTATCCGGGGCGCATCGCCCCATAAGTCTTCGAGACTGTAGAAAGCCCGCTTGTCCTGATGAAAAATGTGGACAACAACCTGCAGGAAGTCGAGCACCATCCATTGGCTGGCGGGAAATCCATCAATCGCTACAGGCCGAACAGAATGGTCCTCTCGCAATCGTGTTTCGATTTCGTTTGCGATCGCTTTCAGTTGAGGCTCGGAGCTGCCAGAGCAGATCACAAAAAAATCCGTGAACGTCGAGATGTCGCGCAAATCCAGCACAACGATGTTTTCCGCCTTTTTGTTCGAGGCGAGTTCCGCGCAGGTTGTTGCTAAGCTTTCCGGGGTTATTTCGATTGCTCCAGGTAAAGTTTCTCGCGGCGGATGATTTCTTCCACTGCTGGCGGTACGAGATAACGAATGCATCGGCCAGAGGCAACTCGCTTTCTTATTTCTGTTGCCGAGATGTCGATTTTCCGCTCAATGACGGGATAAGAGTGGGAGCGTGGTTGACCGGTGCGATCGAGGACAATGAAATGCACCATTTTTTCCAGCTCGGCAAAGCGATGCCATTTTGTGAGCTTGGCCACGTTATCTTCACCGACCAAACAGTAGATCGCTGCATCGCTGTTGCGTCGCCGAACTTCTTCGACGGTATCGATTGTGTAAGAGGGTGGCGGGCGACGCAGCTCACAGTCTTCCACGGAAAACCTCGACTCGCCTTTAACCGCCGCCCGCAACATTGCTAATCGTGATTCGCTGCTCGCAATCGGAGCGGCCTTCTTCAGAGGAGAAATCGCCGCCGGCACAAAGATTACTTCGTCAACTCCCAATGTTTCGAGAGCGTCGCGGGCGAGAATCAAATGGGCGTGATGGACCGGGTCGAACGTGCCGCCATAGATTCCTATTTTCAACGCTGAATGCTCAATGCTCAGCGCTCAACATTCAACACCATCCTGTCATGTTGAGCGAAGCGAAACATCTGTAATCTGAGATCCTTCGCTTCGCTCAGAATGACAGCCGTTGAATATTGAGGCTTGGGCGCTAATCTGTCCGCCCATGGAGAGCGATTCCCTGGGTCAACTCATTATGATCGGCGTTCCGGGCAAGGAACTGGACACCGAGACTGCGCAATTGTTCCGGCGGGTGCAACCGGGCGCTTTTATTCTTTTCGGCCGCAACCTCGAAAACGCCGCGCAACTTCGAAAGCTTATCGACGATTTGCGCGACCTCAGCGAAATCGAGCCAATCATCACGGTAGATCAGGAGGGCGGTCGCGTTTCGCGATTACGCAGGATCGGCAACGAACCGCCAAACGCACAACAACTGCGCGAAAAAGGCGATCTCGATTTGATCAGGCGTCACGGTGACATTACCGGGCGTTTGCTGCGGGTTTTCGGGTTCAATTTGGATTTGTGCCCGGTTCTCGACGTTTCATTTGATGACGATGCCGAAAATTCGTTACGCGGCCGTTGTTACGGGAGAACTGTCGAAGAGGTCATTCAAAATGCCGGCGCATTCAACGAGGCGATGAGAGGGCAGGGGATCGCGAGCTGCGGGAAACATTTCCCCGGTTATTCCGCTGCAACTTCAGATGCTCATTACCAGTTGCCGCGCATCGAGCGCACCCGCGAAGAATTAGATCAAAACGAGTTAGCCGTTTTTCGCCAGTTCGTAAATGAAGTGGACAGCATGATGATTTGTCATGGGTGGTATCCCTGCTTCGAACCGGAAAAAACTCCGGCGAGCCTGTCACGCCAGGTCATCACCGACCTTCTTCGCAGCGAATTTGGCTTCGACGGATTCGTCATGACGGACGATCTCGATATGGGGGCGATTCTGAACGGTTACAGCCTCGACCAAACAATTCGTCTCGCCATCGCGGCTGGAAATGATCTGGTTATGATTTGCCACCGAATTCCCGAGATCGAAAACGTGCATCGGATTCTTGGCAAACTGCCAAGCAAGCAGACCCAGCACGCTCTACAAAGCGTCGCCCGGCTTAAGAAAAAGCTGTCGCCACCGGCCGAATTTTCCGAAACCGCTTTTCGCAAAATTGACAATGAAATCTGGGATCTGCGCGTCGCCGTTCTTGGCGAAGAACGTGCCAGGCAGAGCAGCGTCCAAAACGTCAAGCCCTCGCCAGTCGAGATGTTTTGATCTGGGGAAAGACGCGCAGCGCGTGAGCCGAGCGCGCTTGGGACAGGCAGTTGCGTGCGCCCAACGTGAACGTGGTTAGTCTGCCCGTTCAACTACACATCTTGACCCGTTTGGCGATTCCGCACTATCCTCCGCTCGCGTCGTCGGGCAGAAGACCGCGGTGACGTTATTGACCGGTGAACGCCAACCAGCAAATGCGCGAGAGTACCCGTGCCGAACTCACCGTCCGCGGCCTGATCATAGGCGCAGTCATCACACTCGTGTTCACTGCGGCCAATGTGTACTTCGGCCTCAAGGCCGGCCTCACGTTTTCGACGTCGATTCCGGCGGCGGTGATTTCGATGGCAATCCTGCGGGGTTTCCGCGATGCGACCATTCAAGAAAACAACATTGTGCAGACGGTCGCGTCCGCGGCGGGAACACTGTCATCTATCATCTTTGTGTTGCCCGGTTTGATCATGATTGGCTATTGGACGGAATTTCCGTTCTGGACCTCGTTTTGGATCTGCGCGCTCGGCGGAATTCTTGGCGTTATGTATTCAATCCCGCTGCGGCGTGCATTAGTGACGACTTCGGACTTGCCGTATCCGGAAGGCGTCGCCTGCGCTGAAGTGCTCAAGGTTGGCAGCAGCGGCGATTCCGCGCACGCTTCTGATATCGAACACGGCCGCGCCGGTTTGCTCGCGGTGTTGTGGGGATCGATTGTTTCCGCGGTCTTCGCGGTGATCGTCGGTACGCAAATTTTCGCAGCAGACGTCGCACAAACTTTTCGAATCGGCAGGCGCGGCGCAGTTAGCGGTTACGACTTCGCGTTGTCGTTCGCACTTCTCGCGATCGGACATTTGGTTGGTCTTTCGGTTGGAATTGCGATGTTGATCGGCGCGCTGATTGGTTGGGGCTGGGGCGTCCCGCATTTTTCAGCCATTGCCGGCGATGTCACGACGGCCACGGCCACGCTCGCGCAAAAGACTTGGAGCACGAAAGTGCGTTTCGTCGGCGCCGGAGCGATCGGCGTTTCGGCGATCTGGACGCTGCTGAAATTAGTGAAGCCGGTTGCGAGCGGTCTCGCGAGTGCGATGGCCGCTTCACGCGCGCGCAAAGCCGGCAAAGCCGACACGCTTCCGATCACGGAGCGCGACATTCCAATCGGTATCGTCGGTCTTATCACTTTGGCGTGCATGCTGCCGATCGGATGGTTGCTCGGCTATTTCGGCAACACCAGCGGCCTCGGTGCGCATCTCCCAACGCTCATCATCGGCGGCGTTGCTTATGTCGTGCTTATGAGCTTCTTCGTCTCAGCGGTGTGCGGTTACATGGCGGGTCTGATCGGTTCGTCCAACAGCCCGCTCTCGGGCATTGGGATTTTGGTGGTGATTGGCGCGGCGTTGTTACTCGTTATCGGCGTTAAACCTTATGTGTCGCCGGATTCTGGCAAAGCGTTAATGGCTTTCGCATTGTTTACAACGGCGGTAATCTTCAACGTCGCTGCGATTGCCAACAACAACCTTCAGGATCTCAAGACTGGCCAACTGGTTGATGCCACGCCGTGGAAGCAGCAGGTGGCACTCGTCATCGGTGTTATTGCGGGCGCGTTTGTGATTCCGCCGGTGCTCGATCTGGTGAATCACGCCTACGGTTTCGTAGGCGCGCCGGGAGCAGAGCTGCATGCCCATCCACTGCCGGCGCCGCAGGCGGGGCTGATTTCCTCTTTGGCTCAAGGCGTCATAGCCGCTGACATTGACTGGAGCTTGATCCGAATTGGTGGATTGATCGGCATCGGCATCATTTTATTGGATGAAATACTCGCGCGGACGACGAAACACATGCGTGTTCCGCCGCTGGCTGTTGGCCTCGGAATTTATCTGCCGACGCAAAGCACGTTGATGATTGTCGTCGGCGCGATTGTCGGGTGGTTCTTCGACCAACACGCTAATCGCACTCCAAAGCCCGAAGCGACGAAACAGCTTGGCGTGCTTCTCGCGTCGGGGTTGATCGTGGGGGAGAGCATCATCGGCGTCATCCTTTCCGCGATCGTTGTTTTCTCCGGCAAAGCTGCGCCGCTTGCCCTGGTGGGTCCCGGATTCGAAAAGGCCAGCGTTTTCATCGGCGGCGTGGCGTTCGCGGCCATCGGGTTCATGCTTTACCGATGGATTCTGCGGATGGCGACGGCAAGATCGACATGAAACGGAAATGGAACTGGCCGATCTGGGTTGGTTTTGTTGTCGCCCTCGGCGGATTATTTTCCTACGGGTTTTTCGTTCGTTATCCACTCACGCGCGATTTTCCATGGGCGAATCTTTTGCTCTTTGGGATTGGCGCTGCATTGTTGATTTTTGGCCTCTTTCGCGCGTTTGGCCGACCGCAACTCTATCGCGGTAAAATCTTCGGCCCGGTACTCGCCGCGATCGGTTTGTTTTTTTTCGCGTTTTTCAGTTACGAAATTTTCTATGTCGTGCGTCAGGTTCCTCTCTCTGCCCATGCGCCGCGCCTTAACAGGCACCGGACTTCCTGTTGCTGGATCAAAACGCGATGCCGGTGGGTTTGGGCGATTTGCTTTCCGGATCAAAAGCTGTCGTGCTGATTTTCTATCGCGGTTTCTGGTGACCGCTATGCAACTCCGAGTTGCGGAGTTTCCGGCAAAAGCTTTCGGAGTTCGATGCGCGCGGCATCCGCGTCGTCGGTATTAGTGTCGATCCACCGGACATTAACCGGCGGCAATCTCAAAAACTCGGCTACACATTCCCGTTGCTTTCCGATCCTAAAGCCGAAGTGATTCGCCGTTACGATGTGCTGCATCCCAGGGCAGGGCCAAAAGGCGCGGACATCGCACGACCCGCCGAGTTTCTGATCGATTCCAGCAGAATCGTTCGTTGGGTCAACCTCACCGAAAACATCTCCGTCCGTGCCCGGCCGGAGCAAGTCCTCAGTGCCTTCAAACAAATTGAGCCAGCCGAGCAGTGATTGACGGCGCTCCGCCGAATCAATAACTTCAGCGCACGTGCATTCCGATTTGGAACAACTGCTCATTCTCCAAGATCGCGAGCAAAAGATCAGACAGATTGGGATCGAAATCGAAACAGTGCCGTTACGGCGCAAGAGCTTGGAAGCCCAATTAGCCGCAAGCAGGGCAAGCTTGGAGGCGCTTAAGCATAGAACGCGACAGGTTGAAATGGATCGTAAGAAACTTGAGCTGGATGTGGGCACTCGCACTGAGACCATCTCACGTCTCAAGACACAGCAATATCAGACGCGCAAGAATGATGAATTTCAGGCGATTGGTCATGAAATCGAGCGGTACGAAAATGAGATTCGCAAGATCGAGGACGAAGAGTTGGAACTCATGGTCCTAGCAGACAAGATTAAAGCGGACCTCGGCGATGAAGAAAAGAAAGCAGCTGCGGCCAAAGACTCGATCGCCCGGCAAACGATTGACTTGGACGAAAAATCGAAAGCTTTGGACTCGCAATTACAGGGGTTAGCCATCGAGCATGGGGTTTGTACAGGCTGTCACATGAAAGTGACGACTGCCACCGCGGCTCAAGTCAGAGCTGGAAAAGAAATCGTAAGCTGCGAAAACTGTGGCCGGATTCTGTACGATGCGGCGTAACCTGAGAATCTTCCTCTTCCGCTTCCTCCCAATCTAACTCCTAATCGGCAAGAAGAGACGAAGAAGCAGGGTGAGAGGAAGAGGAAGAGTTACAGCTACACATTGAACCGGAAGAAAATTACGTCGCCGTCCTGCACAACGTAGTCTTTTCCTTCCAGACGCAGTTTGCCTGCTTCGCGAGCTTTCGCGAAAGAACCGAGAGCAGCCAGATCGTCGTAGTGAATTGTCTCGGCCGCGATAAAACCGCGCTCGAAATCTGAGTGAATGGCCCCGGCTGCCGTGGGCGCTTTGTCGCCAGCGTGAATGGTCCAGGCCCGCGTTTCTTTTTCACCGGTTGTAAAGAGCGTGCGTAAACCGAGCAAATGATACACCGCGCGAATGAGCGCGTGCACGCCGCTGTCTTCCACTCCCAGACCGCGCAAGTATTGTGCCGCTTCATCTTCACCAAGATCAACAAGTTCGCTCTCGATCTGTGCGCTAATCATTATCGCTTCCGTTGCGAAATGATGGCGCGCATAATCCTCGACGGCCGCGATGCGCTTCGCGGCGTTGTAGCCGGGGGCGGTGACCCCGGCCGGGATAACGGCATCAACGCCTTGAATGCCGGGGTCACCGCCCCCGGCTACAGTAGCCAAATCTGATTCCGCAACGTTACAGGCAAAAATTGTCGGTTTTGACGTCAGCAGGAAGAAACCTCGCGCGACCGCCTTCTCTTCGGGAGTCAACTCGGCAGTAACCGCCGGTTTCGCGCGATCGAGATGCGCTAGTAGTTTTTCGATGATCGCATTTTCAATGATTGCTGCTTTCTCGCCGGCGTGCAGCTGCTTCTGTATTCGGTCGCGTCGCTTCTGCAGGGAAGCTAGATCAGCCAGGACGAGCTCGGTATTTATGACCTCGATGTCGCGAACTGGATCAATCGTCGCGCTAACGTGGTGAACATCCGGATTTTCGAAACACCGCACCACCTGCACGATCGCCTCCACTTCGCGGATGTGGTGGAGAAACTGATTGCCAAGTCCTTCGCCAGCGCTCGCGCCTTTGACGAGTCCGGCGATATCCACAAACTCAATTGCCGTCGGCGTGATCTTTTTCGAACGAGAAATCTCGACGATTGTTTCGAGGCGAGAATCTGGAACCGTTACAACGCCGACATTCGGATCGATCGTGCAAAATGGATAATTTTCTGCCGGCGCTTTATGCGTGCGTGTGACCGCATTGAAAAGCGTCGACTTCCCAACATTCGGCAGTCCTACAATTCCAGCACTTAACATGATTTTGTTGCGGCGGTCTCTGGCCGCCGACACGAGCGACGTTCAGAGAGCGCCGCTACAGTTGAAAATCGGGCCGGCGGGATTTGAACCCGCGACCTCTTGAACCCCATTCAAGCGCACTACCAAGCTGTGCTACGGCCCGCTGAGGCGAATACTGTTGCCACTTCTGGGTGTGAGGCAAACGTTTCGGCTTGCGCGAATGAAAGCAGCCATCAGCAAACTTAACTGTGTAGCAGGGATCGGACTGGTCATTTGTCTCATCGCAATCAGTGACGCCCGGGCGCGGTCGGGTGGCTGCGTCAAGGTCAACGAAAATGCCGTCGCGTTCGCGTCTCAACTCATCCAGGAAGGACGTCTGATCGCTGATGGCAAAGGCGCGTGGCGCGAGCACAAACCTTCTCCTGATGTGGAAAACGAATTCATCCGCGTGCACGGGTTTGCCGAATACGCGAAGTGGCATCTCGGCGTGGACGAACGTTACGCTGTAAATACGAAGCGCAGATACAAGTTCCCTTACGGTGATTTCACAAACGTTCACCGGTGCGGTCTCCTCGCGGTGAAAGCCAGAGCGGCTGAGCACAAATATCACGACATCGAAGATGCGGCTGCACGGCTGATTGGAATGGCGCTGCGCGGGCGTTGGTGAAAAAAATAACTATAACGCGTTTTGATGCCTGCCGAGAGCCGCTACGATTCAGCCATTCCAAGCGAACAAGAACGCGTCGATCAATTCGGGCAAGTCATTGCTGTAGCCGCCCTCCAGGACAACTGCGACAGGAACTTCGATGTCGCCTAACCACTCGCCTAACATGGCAAAGTCTTCGCGCTCGAGCGTTAGTTGCAGCAGCGGATCACGCGCGTATGCGTCGAACCCTGCTGAAACCAAAAGCAACTCAGGGTTGAAATCTTTCAAATTATCGAAAGAACGTCGCGCGATGTCGAGAATTCTGCTGCGCGCCGTAGACGGCCGAATGGGGTAATTAACAATGTTTGCAAAGGATTTCGCTCCGGTCCCGGGATAAGCCGGGAACTGATGAATCGAGGCAAATCGAATTCGCTCGTTGTGCGCTACAATCGCCTCGGTCCCGTTCCCGTAATGTCCATCAAAATCCCAAATGGCAATCCGTTCAGCGCCGTTTTCCAAAGCGTCGAGCGCCGCGACAGCCACGTTGCTGAAATAACAGAAACCCATTGCGCGATCTCGCGTGGCGTGATGTCCCGGCGGCCGCATCAAACTGAAGGCGGCCTCGCCGCGCAACGCGGAACGCGTTGCCTCAATTGCCGCACCGGCTGAACGGCGCGCGTGCACTTCAATGTTTGGATAAAATGGCGTATCGAGATCAAAATGTTCGAGCGCGTTGGCAACGCCTTCAACATGCTCATGCGAATGTGCGCGCAACAACTGCGCATCCGTCGCGGCAGCGGGCTTCCCCCATTCCCAATCAGGATGTCGATCCTTTAGGAGTGGCGCAGTGCGGGCGATCCGCTCCGGCCGTTCCGGATGGCTGGGACTCGAATATTCGAGACAGCTTGGGTCGTAAAAAATCGTCATCTCAACAAGCAGCAATGGATCTGATGAACGAATAAAGCAGAATTCGCCTGCGTTTCGCGAGGCTTTTGGAGTGCGTGCGTGTCGCCCAGTTGAAAGCGATGCGAAGGCGCCTCGCACTCCCAAAACACTTCGTGCAAAAGCAAGGCATGTGCTCTGGAGCTCGGCTGAAGCTTGAAAGCCCGCAAATTAAGGAAACACTAGCGCAATGCTAAACGGCCAGAGGATCGTTGTGGTCATGCCCGCGTATAACGCCGCCCGCACGTTGCGCCAGACTTACGACGAAGTCATGGCGCATGGCATTGTGGATCTCGTAATCGTCGTAGACGACGCCAGTCATGATGAGACGGTGGCAATCGCGCGCACCTTGCCAAACGTGCAGGTGAAGATGCATCCAGAGAATCGTGGTTACGGCGCTAACCAAAAGACCTGTTATCGCCTCGCCCTAGCCGCAGGCGCAGACATCATTATCATGATTCATCCAGATTATCAGTACACGCCGCAGTTGATTCCGGCGATGGCGGCCTTGGTGGCGAGTGGTCTTTATCCCTGTGTACTTGCTTCGCGCATTCTTGGGGGAGGCGCGTTGCGCGGCGGCATGCCGTGGTGGAAATACGTGTCAAACCGCGTCCTGACCCTTGTGGAAAATCTTCTTATCGGCGCGAAACTCTCGGAATATCACACTGGTTATCGCGCATTTTCGCGCCAATTGTTGGAGCGGCTGCCGCTGGAGGAAAACTCCAATGATTTTGTGTTCGATAATCAAATTCTCGCGCAAATCGTTGCCCTCGGTTGCGCGATCGGTGAAGTGACGTGTCCAGCGAGGTACATGCCGGAGGCGTCATCGATCAATTTCCGCAAAAGCGTGCGCTATGGCTTAGGCTGCCTGGCAACGGCGCTGCGTTTCCGGTTGGCGCGTTGGGGGCTGGCTCGTCCGATCGCTTAACGAACGTCCGACGCTAACCTGCAGCGTTGACAGGAGAAAGAGAGGGGGTTCCTCTGATTATCACCTGACGACGTAGTGCCCGCGGATCCAGGCTCTTCGACCGTAGCGGTTTGTCCCCCAGTGTCCCGGCCTCCAGACGTAATAGGTCCGCCCGACGTAATACCCAGGACCACGAGTATAATATGGCCGATCGCCTACCGCGACCGTGACGGAGCCTGGGTAGCCTCCGTAATATGGTCTGTAACCTCCACCGTAACCTCCATAATACGGACCGGGCCCGTATCCAGCTCCGTAATAACCGCCGTAATAGTCGGCGCACCCACCTGCACCGAACGCGACAGAAATTACGAGGAGCAGGACAACCTGCCATTTTGATCTCATTCTCGATCCATTCCTGGCGGAGAAGGCCTTCATCTCCGCGTGATCAACAACGTTCATCTTCATATTATTGATATACGGATTAGATAGAGCTTTTACGCGCCTGAATTCAACAACTTCTGCATTGGGCTGAAAACCCCTGCCAGCTGAACACAGCTGATGGATTTATCGAAACAAATCTAGACGACGCCTTGGTCGAGCATCGCGTCGGCGACCTTCACGAAACCGGCGATGTTGGCGCCAACTACGAGATTGCCCGGGTGGCCGTATTCCTCGGCAGTTTCCCATGCGTTTTTGAAAATAGTCGACATGATGTGGCGCAAACGCGAATCAACTTCTTCGCGCGGCCACGGCAGGCGCATGGAGTTTTGGCTCATCTCAAGCCCGGACGTGGCTACGCCCCCGGCATTGGCTGCCTTGCCAGGACCGAAGAGAATTTTCTTCTCCAGGAAAAGATCGACAGCCGCCGGCACGCTCGGCATGTTGGCTGCTTCTGAAACCAAGTAGCAACCGTTCTCGAGCAATTTCCGGGCGTCTTCACCAGTGATCTCGTTCTGGGTCGCGCACGGGAACGCGCAATCGCATTTGATTCCCCATGGCCGTTGGCCAACCACATATTTTGAACCGCGGAATTTTTTAGCGTACTCGCTAATGCGCCCGCGCCGTACGTTCTTGATGCTTTTGACAAAGGCCAGTTTTTCTTCGGTGATGCCGTTCTTGTCGTAAATAAGCCCGCTCGAATCAGACATCGTCACAGGCTTGGCGCCGCACTCGATTAGTTTCTCCACGGTGAATTGCGCGGCGTTACCTGCTCCTGAAACCGTGCAGACTTTACCCTCAATAGTTTCATTGCGCGTTTTGAGCATTTCCTGCGCGAAATAAACGGCACCATAGCCGGTCGCCTCTAGCCGAATGAGCGAGCCGCCCCAACTGAGTCCTTTGCCCGTTAGCACGCCTGTGAATTCGTTCGCCAAACGTTTGTATTGGCCGAAGAGATATCCGATCTCGCGCCCGCCTACGCCGATGTCGCCCGCAGGCACGTCGGTGTGCGGACCGACATGGCGGAATAGTTCGGTCATAAACGATTGGCAAAACCGCATCACCTCGGTGTCGGATTTGGCCTTTGGGTCGAAATCTGCGCCGCCTTTGCCGCCGCCCATCGGCAAGCCCGTCAGCGAGTTCTTAAACACTTGTTCGAACGCGAGAAACTTGATGATGCTGGCACACACCGTCGGATGAAAACGCAAGCCACCTTTGTAGGGACCGAGCGCACTATTCATCTGAACACGAAAACCCCGGCTTACTTGGACCTGGCCCTTATCGTCGATCCAGGGAACCCGAAACTGAATCATGCGCTCCGGTTCGACCAGACGTTCCAGAATTTTGGCGTCTCGACACTTCTTGCTGCGCTCGATGACCGGCCGGATCGATTCTAGTACTTCAGTTACCGCCTGAAGAAACTCAGGCTCGTTGGGATTACGTTTTCTGACGACTTCGAGAACTTCCTGAATGAGAGCCATAATTTATTCGCCCGCTGCTAAATGATAACCTCGTGCGCGATGCAGGGTTCGAACCTGCGACTTCTTGCGTGTGAAGCAAGCGCTCTACCACTGAGCTAATCGCGCGGATTTTCAGAAGCGGACAAAATAGAGAGCCACCGATGCAGCGCAAGCATGGTGGTGTGCGCCATCCACAGTGCATGGGCGCAGAGCATGGTTGCTTTATCACAACGGTCCGCTGAGACAGCTGACACTGCAGCCCAGATCGATTTTCGGCAGGCGGAGCGCTTGCCCTGCAAGACGCCGCGTTTTATCTAAAGAGCATGTCTGAACACAAAGTCACTCTTACCTGGAAACGCGGCGACAAGCCGTTCGAGTATCAGAAATATTCGCGTGATCACACCTGGAAATTTGATGGCGGACACGAGATGCAGGCATCGGCCGCTCCCGCCTATCTGGGTAATCCAAGCCTTGTGGATCCGGAGGAGGCATTTGTGGCCTCGCTCTCCAGTTGTCACATGCTTACGTTTCTCGCTATCGCGTGCAAAAAGAAGTTCGTGCTTGATGAATACGTTGATGAAGCGGTCGGCTACATGGAAAAAAACGCCGAAGGGAGACTCGCCATTACACGCGTCACACTTCGACAGCGCCTGAAATTCTTAGGCGAGAAACAACCTACGTCGCAGGAAATCGAGGAGATGAATCATGCTGCGCACGAGCAGTGTTTCATCGCGAATTCGGTGAAGACCGAGATCAAAGTCGAAACACAAAGCTGACCACGTCGGTGTAGCGGCGGCTGTGTCAGCCGCCGAACCAATGGGAAGGCGTTTGGTACAAACGCCTCTACAACATTTTCTGATTTGTGTAATCTGTGACCGATAATGAGCGTGCCAACCGATCAGCAACACATGGAAAAGATCGTTAACCTGTGCAAGCGGCGCGGTTTCATCTTTCAAGCGAGCGAAATCTATGGCGGCCTTAACGGCGCCTGGGATTACGGACCCCTTGGCGTAGAGCTCAAGCGCAACCTAAAGAATTACTGGTGGCGCGTGACGGTGCACGAACGCGAAGACGTCGTGGGCATGGATGGCGCAATTCTCACGCACCCCGACGTTCTCAAAGCTTCGGGACACGTCGAAGGATTTTCCGATCCGATGATCGACTGTCGATCATGCAAGGCGCACCTGCGGCTCGATCAGCTCATCGACAAAAAGGGAGTGAAGCAGTGTCCGAATTGCGGTAGCAAGGACCTCACCGAAGCACGCCAATTCAATTTAATGTTCGAAACACATGTGGGCGCCGCGGCCGATGAAAGCTCCATTGCGTATCTACGCCCTGAAACTGCGCAATCCATTTTCGTCCAGTTCAAGAACATTCTGGAAGTCTCACGCAAGAAATTACCGTTTGGCATTGCGCAGATTGGCAAAGCGTTTCGTAACGAGATCAACCCGCGCAATTTCACTTTCCGCTCGCGTGAGTTCGAGCAGATGGAGCTGGAATACTTTTGCCGGCCGGAGCAGGGGATGGAGCTGCTCGAATATTGGAAAGAAGAGCGGCTTAAGTTTTACGACGACATAGGCATCTCGCGATCGAAGCTGCACGTGCGGAACGTGCCCGACGAAGAGCGCGCGTTTTATTCCAAAGGGACCTACGACATTGAATACGATTTCCCGTTTGGACGGCAGGAACTCGAAGGAGTCGCGTATCGGACCGACTACGATTTGTCACAACATCAAAAGGCGAGCGGCAAATCGCTCGAGTATTTCGATGACGAGACGAAGCAGCGATTCATTCCGCACGTGGTTGAGCCAAGCGCCGGCGTGGATCGCACGATCCTGGCCTTGATCTGCGACGCGTACGGAGAAGACCAGGCGCCGGATGACAAAGGTAAAATGGAGACGCGCGTTGTGCTGCGTTTTCATCCGCGGCTGGCGCCGATCAAGTGCGGCATTTTCCCGCTGCTCAAAAACAATGCGCAACTCGTGGCGAAGGCAAAAGAAGTGGTCGCGCTCCTGCGCCCGCACATGCATGTTTTCTATGACGAAAGCGGCGCGATCGGCCGCCGGTACCGACGGCAGGACGAAATCGGTACACCTTTCGGTATCACCGTCGATTTCGAGACGTTGGGAGAAAAAGATCCGACCTTACGTGACACGGTCACACTGCGCGATCGCGACAGCATGAAGCAACGCCGCATCGCCATTGGTGCGTTGGTCAGTACGTTACGGGCGGAAATAATATGAAGCCTTGCAATCGTGGCGATGTTCGGTTTTGAATACGACCAAGGAACCGCCAGAAAAATAGACGGTTAACAGCATCTATGGCTGAATACGTTCACCAGCCGATTACTGGACCGCAAGCCTTCCGAGAGACCGGCACCGCAGCAGTGGAATCACAAGCCGCGCTTTTGCTGCTGCTGGGCCGCCAACTGCGGGGAGACGATCAAGCTCTTGCGGCGCGCGCCGCCGCCGCAGACATGTCTGCGGCAATCGAAGCAGTGCCATCCGATGACCTCGCGCAGTTTCCCGTCCCTCGACTGAGGCCCTCGCGTGACCGCGTCGGCGTCACGCTCGTTGAAACGCGTCTGGCGGAGCGGTTCGGAGCCAGAATTGTCCGGCGCGCCACAATACCGCAGGAAGAGCGGCCGGACGTGTTAGGCGATCTCGCACAGACGCTGTTCGAGAGATCTGAGCCGGTTGCTGCCGCGGAATTGATGGAAGCTTCGTTGCGCAGCCCAGATGAGCTGACGCGCGTCGCTGCGGCTGCAGCGTACTTTGAACTGAGCACGCGTCCGAAACGCCTGATTACGATCTTGGTGCGCGGCACGCGGAGCGAAGATACGCTTGTGCAGACTGTCGCGGCAACCGCACTGGCACGCATTGCGCCGGAGCACCCGCGACTTCGCCAGATGACTCGAGCGAAGACGGCCCGCTCGGCAGGGGAAACAAGCCACAGCGCGTGGCTTGTGCATGGCACATTCGCCCGTAGTCACGAATGGTGGCAGCCCGGCGGAAGTTTTCACAGCTATCTGAGGGACAACGTGCGTTCGGATCTATACGCCGCCGGTGATCGTTTCGAGTGGTCCGGCGGCTACAGCGACGCTGCGAGGGACGTTGGCGCTCGCGATCTGCGAACTTGGGTGGAAAATCGAAACCTGCAGGGACTCGATCTTTTCGGCCACAGCCATGGTGCGAATGTGATCATGCAGGCGACAAAGTTCGGTTTGAGAGCGGGCGCCCTTGTCCTACTGAGCTGTCCCGTGCACGTGCCCAAATACCTGCCCGATTTTGGACGCACAACCAAGGTGGTTTCAATTCGTGTACATCTCGATTTGGTGATTCTCGCTGATCGCGGCGGTCAACGTTTTCGGCATCCGCAAATTCACGAGAATGTGCTGCCGATCTGGTTCGACCACGGTGCGTCGCACAATCCGGAGGTTTGGCGCGATAACAACGTCCCCGCTATGCTCTAGCAGCGGGCCATGTTATTTGTCTCCATGGACGTTGCCGCAGCCGCGCGCCTGTACGGCTGGAATATGTTATGGCGCGCCACAGGAGCACGCAACGCAGGGCGTGCGTTGATCGACGCGCTCGGCACGCCTGACGAGGATATCCAAATGCTGGCCGGGATGTTTCTTGTCCGTGGCGCTGATAAGGCGGAGCCACTGCTTGAAGAAGCGTTAGCGCGCCGCAAGCATCTGCCTAAAGTCATCACGATCCTCGCTGATATCGGAGACCCAAAATACAAGCCGGAGTTTCATCGCTTTACTGAAGATCCCGATCCTGCGGTCGCCGACTCTGCGCGGGATGCGTTGCGCGTGCTTGAGGCACGGCAGGAGCCAGCTACGAGTAATTAATCTGCCGTGATAACCCTCAGGTTTGCCGGGTGAGCACCGCACAACTGAGCCAGACGCGATGTACCGACACAATCAGCGAGCCGTTGCCGGCGCGCGGTGTAAGACTTCGCGCAGTTGCACCTCGCCGATTTCTAATTGCAGCGCTCTGCGCGCTACCGCGAGGAAAGTGTCCGGCGCGTCCGTGAGTGCCACTTGCAGGCTGGCAGCGCCTCCGCGGGATGCGCGAAGCGAATGCCGGTCCAAAAGTTGTTCGACCGCTTTCGCGCAAGTATGCGCTGAATCGACCAACTTTGCTTTTCCCGCGAGGAAGCGGCCGATGGCATCCGCTAGCAATGGATAATGCGTGCAGCCGAGCACGAGTGTATCAACACCCTCCTGGGTAAGCGGTCCAAGATAGCGCGCGATCACGTGATCGGTTAGGCCGTCATCAAGCCAGCCTTCTTCGATCAGCGGAACGAGTAGCGGACATGCGCGCGCGGTTACGTTAATATCTGGATTCAGGGCGCGTAACTCCCGTTCGTACGCGCCGCTCTTGATGGTCGCGCGTGTGCCGATCACCCCTACATGCTGGCTGCGTGTAGCAGCGACGGCAGCCTGCGCACCGGGTTTGATTACGCCGATCACCGGAACCGAGAGCGTTTGTTCCAACCTGCCCAACGCCACAGCCGAAGCCGAATTGCATGCGGTCACGACAAGTTTGACGTTCTCCTCGAGAAGCATGTCGGCCATCTCAAGGCTGTAGCGCTCGACAGTGGTCGCGCTTTTTCCGCCATAGGGAACCCGGGCTGTGTCGCCCAGATAAAAAATGTCCTCGTTCGGCAATAGCTCGCGCAGCGCCTTTACGACGGTCAGCCCACCAATACCGGAATCGAAAACGCCAATCGGGCGCGGATCGCTCATTTAGCGCGAAAACTCACTGCAGTCGCAGTTTGTCGCAACTCTAAGTCGTTTCTCGCTTCCGAACCAAGAGGCGGAATCTCTGCCCGATGATGCATCGATGATTTGCAAACGTGCTCTCGTCTCGGATGATTGATCGCGATGGCTGAACTCCCAAAGAGGTACGATCCGAAAGCAGTTGAACCCAAATGGTATCAACGCTGGATCGAGGATCGCGATTTCGTGGCAAATGCAAAATCGACTAAGCCGCCGT
>QHMR01000144.1 GCA_003217875.1 Verrucomicrobiota bacterium | reverse complement strand
ATGAACGAGGAACAGGACCGAAACTGCGATCGCCGCCAATAGGATCAGTTGCTGACCATGGTGCACCACACTCGGCGGGATAAATGGCCCGCCACACATATAGTACGTGTCGAGCGTGTCGCTCAGGCGATATGGCGAAAGCGCCACAGCGGTAGCGAACCAGATCACACACATGGCGAAATCGAGCCGGCGCGTGAGAGCGTCAAAGGTTCCAGTTTTCGCGTCGTAGATGCGGCAGAAGCCGTAGGTTTGCATCAAGCCATGCCAAACACCCCAGAAGAAAACGATCAGCAAAATTCCCTTCAGGTCCCACCAGAAGAAGGCCGAGCAGACCGCGAGAAGAAACAACGGCGCGAAAATGAAACGCCATTTGAAGCGTTCAAACAATGCGCGGTCGCCATACGCGCGGATCATCCCCGGCAGGTGATGTCCCATTGCGCCGAATGCAGCGACAAAGAGATAAATGTCCTGGGGACTCCAGCGCGCCTGGGCCAGCGCAAACACCGGCACCAGCAACAGCGGGGTGCCGACGTAGAGAATCAGGTCGCGCCACGAATCCAAAATCCACAAGTTCTTCCTGGGTGCAGTCGCCGGACCAACCGGGACAGTCTGAGGACGTGAAAATGCGCTGAGAAGCTGCATGAATTCGGGAGCTAAGTCTTCCGTAAAACAGCGGTAAAATCAATCCGCTTTATGCAGAAGATACGGAGGGACCGGCGTGTTCGGTGCGCGCAGTTTCAGAGTCACACGCGAAAAGTTAAGGGACTATCGTGAACAAAACCCAGGCGGCAGAACTAAAACAACACGAGCAAGAACGCGATTTCTTTTGCGTAGTTAGTGACGCATTCCACGTATTTGCGCAGCGTTCGGCCATTTTGCTGGGTAGCGCCTGGGCATTCGCCGCGGCCGTGCTCGCCATCCTTATTTGGATCCTCACCGGACCGACCTTTCATTTCTCAGACACCTGGCAACTGATCATTAACACGGCCACGACGATCATCACGTTTCTGATGGTCTTTTTGATTCAGAACACGCAGAACCGCGACGCTAAAGCAATGCATCTGAAGTTGGACGAACTCATTCGAGCGATCAAAGCTGCGCGCAATGAACTTGTCGATCTCGAGGACCTTTCCGATGAGGAGCTTAAGAAGCTCGAAGAACAGTTCCGGAACATGCGAAAACGAGCCGAGAACGATGGAAGTCCTTCGCGCCATGTCGATCCTGCTGAAAGCGCCCAGGGCGCGCGTTAAGCAGCCTTTGCGTCCGGCCTTTTTGCCACGCCGGTTCGCAGAAAAACTTTGCCGCTCGGGCAGAACTGAAAAACCTCGCAGTTTGAGCAATCCGGCTTACGAGCGTAGCAACGACGGCGGCCGTGCCAGATGAGCCAGTGACTCCAGTCTGTCCAATGTTCGTGCGGCACAAGCTTCATCAAATCGCGCTCGATTTTTTCTGGGTCCTTATGTTTTGTCAGGCCAAGCCGCTGCGATAGCCGGATCACGTGCGTGTCCACAACGATGCCTTCATTTTTGTGAAAGGCGTTGCCCAGCACCACATTTGCCGTCTTGCGTCCAACGCCGGGCAAAGCACATAGCTCCTCCATTGTGTCGGGGACCTTTCCGCCATGTTTCTCGACGATGGCGCGCATCGCGCCGCGAATGCTTTTCGCTTTGTTGCGATAAAAGCCCGTGGATTTGATCGCGTTTTCCAACTCTGCCTGGGGCGCATCCGCATAATCTTTCGCCGTGCGATATTTCTTAAACAGCACAGGCGTGACCATATTTACCCGCCTGTCGGTGGATTGCGCGGAGAGAATTGTCGCCACCAGCAGCTGGAGTGGATTACGAAAATCCAGCTCGCAATGCGCATTGGGATAAATCTTCGGCCAGGCTTTGATCAATTGCGCGACGCGCTCCCGAGTTGTCATCTGGTCATTATTCTCCAACCCTGCTATGGAATTCAATTCAACGATGGACAAATCAGCGGCGGAACTCGGCGATCGGCGGCCCATTGCCACGCGTAAACGAAAATGGGCACAGACAGCAACTGCCTGGCTCGCTGCACGAAATGTTTCACCGAACGCGATTTCGATCGTGGGCATGTGCGCGTGCATTGTTGGCGGCGTCGCCCTCGGCCTCACTTCGGTTTGTGACTACCGAATCCTGTGGCTCGTCGCCGCAGGCGGTGCGCAACTGCGCCTGACCGGCAACATGCTCGATGGGATGGTTGCGCTTGCTTCCGGTCGCGCTTCGAAGGTCGGAGAGCTTTACAACGAAATTCCCGACCGTGTTTCAGACGCCGCCGTATTCATCGGTGCAGGCTTCGCGTGGGGTGGAAACATTGCCCTCGGTTATATCGCGACAATCTTAGCGATCTTCACTGCCTATATTCGCGCCGCAGGAAAAATCGCAGGTGCACCTAACGAGTTTTGCGGACCGATGGCAAAACAACATCGGATGCTCGTGATCACGCTAATCTGTTTATACTCAGCGATCACGCCACGTTCCTGGCAGATGATCACGTTCAATGATTCGCAGATTGGTCTGATGACTTTGGGGCTTGTCGCGATCGTCGTCGGCTGTGTAATCACGGTTTTTCGCCGAGTCAGCCGCATCACACAGGCACTCAAATGAGCCAGGTTACGCGCGAACGACTCTTTGGATTTCGTCATGCTTTTGACGATCGCGTGACCGTTGTTCTAACGCTGACGGCTCTCATTCTGTTCTTGTTGGCACCAGTGCTGATTCTTATCGTGACGCGGTTAGCGAATAGCACGAGCGAAAAGAAAAAGGAATTGTGGGATCGTTATCGATCCTGGATTTGGCTGGCGCTATTCATCCTGATTCCCATTCTAGCGGGCGCTTTTTGGACGATCCTGGCCGTAGCCACGCTAAGTTTTCTTTGCTATCGCGAGTATGCACGCATCACCGGCTTGTTTCGAGAACGGACGATCAGTCTCATCGTGGTGATCGGTATTCTCCTAATCACCTTTTCGGTGCTGGATAACTGGTATCGACTCTTTGTCGCGTTATTTCCGTTGACAGTCGCGTTGATCGTCATCGGCGGGTTGATCCCCGATCAACCCAAGGGCTATATCCAGCGCGTTGGCTTGGGTGTGCTCGGCTTTGCTCTTTTCGGGAGCGCGCTCGGCCATCTTGGTTACATCGCGAACGACTGGAATTACCGCCCGATCTTACTGCTCATCAGGAGCAATCGCGTTAACTACACCGCTCTTTGCCTTTGGCGCGCATTTTATCTGGCTGGGCACCGCGCTTGACACACCCGTCCGCTTGGTGGGCCTTGGCATCATTGTCAGCATTGTGGGCCAATTCGGCGATCTGATGCTGTCCTCTATCAAGCGCGATCTCGGCCTTAAGGACACTGCCAAACTCATTCCCGGTCACGGCGGTATTCTCGACCGGTTCGATAGTCTAATTCTTGTGGCACCTGCTGTATTTCATTATGTGAATTATTTTGTCGGATTCGCTGTGAACCAGCCGCTGCAAATCTTTAGCGGATAGAAAACCCGTGGAGCCCTGGGAACTTCAGCCTGCCCGCGATACCGGTCTGACGCCGAGCGAGAGGTTCCGCAGCGTGAGACGCGAGAGCGGTCTGCTCGAGAGTTTCACGCATCATGCTTGTTTTTCGTTGTTGCGAAGCTATTTCGCGATCGCGCATCGCCTTACGATCATCGGTCGCGAGAAGCTGCCGCTGCATGGACCGTTTGTGCTCGTTGCAAACCATTGCAGTCATCTCGATGCACTGGCTCTTGGAGCAGCACTACCTCCCCGCCATCGTGAACGCGCCTTCCCGATTGCCGCAGGCGACGTCTTCTTTCAAAGCAATGTGACTAGCACATTTTCGGCGATCATGCTCAATGCCTTGCCGATGTGGCGGAAAAATTGCGGACCGCACGCGTTAGCCGACTTGCGGCGGAAATTACGCGAGGAAAAAGCGATCTTCATCATCTTCGCCGTGGAGCTCAATTGCGGTCTGGTTGGAACTTTTCAAGCATTGCCGCCACATCGTAAACTTCCGCGGCCCCTGGCGATCACGCTGGTGATCGGAGATGCGCTCGAGTTCGCGTCAACAGCCAATGACCGTAACGGTTGGTCGCAAATTGCGGCCACCGCTGAATCCTCTGTCAGAGACTTGGTCGCTCAGTCCCGCACTGCGTAGGCAGCCAGTTTCTGTTCCAGATGCGGTGGAACGTGGGCGACAATCACCGCGTCGTTTCCTTCGTACCGCAGCTCGAGCACGTGGCCGACGCGGTGGATCTCG
>QHMR01000143.1 GCA_003217875.1 Verrucomicrobiota bacterium | reverse complement strand
TCGCGCGCGCTGTTCCAATGTCCTTCGACGCTATCAACCATGTATGACGCCGCGTTGCCGCTATTCGCAAACCGCACATCGTCGAAAATAAAAAATTCCGCTTCGGGCCCAAAGAACGCCGTGTCCGCGATTCCGGTTGATTTGAGATAAGCCTCTGCTTTTTCGGCAACACCGCGCGGATCGCGATCGTACGGTTCGCGAGTGATTGGATCGACGATGGTGCAAATGAGACTCAGCGTCGGTTCAGCGTTGAAGACATCGATCCATGCGGTCGCCGCGTCCGGAATGACAAGCATGTCTGAGGCGTTGATGACGCGCCAGCCGCGAATGCTCGATCCGTCAAAGCCGAGCCCATCGGTGAAGATTTCCTCATTGTATTCGGTGAGCGTGGTCGTGAAATGTTGCCAGGTGCCGAGCAAATCCGTGAACTTGAAGTCGATCAACTTCACGTTGCCGTCTTTGATCATTTTGCTGACATCGGATGGACTTTTGTCTTTGGCCATATTCAGGAGTTGTTAGTTCGTAGTTGAGAGTTGTTTGGAAAACGAAATGACGAAATCCGAATGACGAATGCCGAAGGAATGACAAATGACGAGTCCCACGGTTACCCGAATTACGTCATTGGAGTTTTGTCGTTGTTTCGTGATTCGTCATTCGAGCTTCGTCATCAAAAAATCACACGGCTTTTTCGCCGATCTCTTCCGTCCGAATGCGCACCGCGTGTTCCACCGGGAGAACGAACACTTTTCCATCGCCGATCTTGCCCGTCTTAGCTGCGGCGACGACCACATTGACCGCCCTTTCCACCATATCGTCTGCCATCACCACTTCCACTTTCACCTTCGGCAAAAAATCCACCGTGTACTCGCTACCCCGGTAAATTTCAGTATGTCCTTTTTGCCGGCCAAAACCTTTGACTTCGGTGACAGTCATCCCTTCGATGCCAAGCTCGGCCAGCGCCTCTTTGACTTCTTCGAGCTTGAACGGTTTGATGATGGCTTCCAGTTTTTTCATGTCGAAGTAAACTCAGCATCGCGCGGTGGTTTGCAATTGAAAGCTACGCGCAGCACGCGCTCTCTTAGCAATGGCGCGATACGATTGCAATCACGAATTTTTACCCGATGGATGCGACATTCACCGGTTAATTCTCGATCTGTTTGCGTGGAACGAAACACTCTGACGGTGTGGTCGCCTCTCCCTTCCTAGGAAAAGGGAAAAGGGTGAGTGCTCAATCGGGCAACTGTGCATTGGGGGAGGAACCCCTCAACTTAGTCCTCTCCCATTGTGCAAGGTAGAGGCGAGAAAGACTGCAGGAGCGCCGTACAAATTTTCCGGTGTTCACTCATTCCGTTCGGGATGACATGCCTCGTAAATTTGCCAACCTTTTTTCTTAACGCTTATACTGCAAAAAACTAATGGCCCGCGACTCTTTCGTTCATCTTCATCTGCACACTGAATATTCGCTGCTGGACGGTGCCATTCGGATGAAAGAGCTGATGAAAAAGGCGGCTGAATTCAAAATGCCTGCCGTCGCGATCACGGACCACGGCAATTTGTTTGGTGCGATCGAATTTTATCAGGAAGCAGTACGCGCCGGGGTGAAACCAATCATTGGTTGCGAAGCGTATGTCGCGCCTGGATCGCACAAGGACCGACCAGGATCGCGGCGCGATGCAGCGTATCACTTCACGCTATTGGCCGAAAACGAGACCGGCTATCGAAATCTCGTCAAGCTTGTAACGACAGCGCATCTGGACGGTTTTCATTACGCCCCAAGAATCGATAAAGAGCTGCTGGCAGAGCGGGCAGCGGGTTTGATTGGGCTGAGCGGATGTCTCGCGGCCGAAATTAACAGCGCGATTCAGGCTAACAACATTGAAAAAGCAAAACAGAGCGCCGCAGAATATCGAGACATTCTCGGGCCGGAAAACTTTTTCATCGAACTGCATGACCACGGAATGGAGGCGCAGCGCAAGTGCAACAGCGCATTGCCACAGATTGCACGAGACCTGGGCGTCGGTTTGGTCGCTGCAAACGATGTGCATTTTCTGCGCCGGAGCGATCACCAGGCGCACGACGTAATGCTTTGCATCGGCACTGGCAAAATGGTGCAGGACGAGACCCGGATGCGCTACGTCCCAGAGCTCTATTTCAAATCGCCAGATGAAATGCGCGAGGTATTCCGCGATTTTCCGCAGGCGATTCAGAACACGCTCGAGATTGGTGAGCGCTGCCATCTCGATCTTGAGTTTGGACGCTCCAAATATCCAGAATATCCAGTTCCGGCTGGGAAAACGCGCGAAAACTATTTGCGCGAGCTTTGTTATGATGGGTTGCGGCAGCGCTATGGTAAACGGGCTGGGAGCGACCCGGAGTTGATTCGGCGGCTTGATTATGAGCTGGGAGTTTTGGAAAAAACGGGGTTCGTCAGTTATCTGCTCATTGTTTGGGACTTCATTCATTTTGCAAAGGAGAGAGGCATTCCTGTCGGGCCGGGGCGCGGTTCGGCTGCGGGTTCGATCGTCGCCTACGTTCTTGGAATTACAGATATCGATCCGTTACAGTACGGATTGATTTTCGAGCGGTTTTTGAATCCGGACCGGGTCTCGCCGCCGGATATCGACATTGATTTTTGCGAGGCGCGCCGCGGCGAAGTTCTTGAATACGTCCGGCAAAAGTACGGTGAACGCCGTGTCGCGCAGATCATTACTTTTGGCAAGCTCAAAGCGAAAAGCGTCGTGCGCGACGTGGGGCGAGTGATGGGTTGGAGTTATCGCGATGCCGATCGCATCGCGAAGATGATCCCCAATGAGCTGAACATCACGCTTGATACAGCCGTCGAAAAGAATCCGGAACTCAAGCGAGCAGTCGCTGCCGAGCCGCCGACCCGGGAGCTTTTCGAGTACGCGAAAGTTCTCGAAGGGTTGTCGCGCAACGCAGGCGTGCACGCCGCGGGTGTGGTGATCGCCGATCGCGATTTATCCGATTACATCCCGCTTTGTCGCGACGTCAAAGGCAACGATGTGATCAGCCAGTATGCGATGGGACCTCTCAACGATCTCGGTTTGCTGAAAATGGATTTCCTTGGGTTGAAAACGCTGACCGTGATCGAAGACACGCTAACGCTTATTCGCAAACGAGACCCGAACTTTTCACTGAAGAATATTCCACTCGATGATCTTGCTGCGTTCGCTCTCTATAACCGCGGCGAAATCGATGACATTATCGCTTTGATCGCGCTTTACCGGCCTGGCCCGATGGAACTGATTCCCGAGTACGTCAAAGCGAAAAGGGGAATCACACCGATCAAATATCTTCACCCGCTACTCGAAGAGATCTGTGCCGACACATACGGCGTAATGATTTACCAGGAACAAGTGATGGCTGCTGCGAGCAAACTCGCCGGCTACTCACTCGCGCAGGGCGATCTTCTCCGGCGAGCCATGGGCAAGAAAGACAAGGAGAAGATGGCGAAGGAGAGAAAAAATTTCATCGAAGGCTGCGCGCGCACAAACAAAATCCCGGAGAAAAAGGCAAATGCGATTTTCGATTTGCTGGAAAAATTCGCCGGCTACGGATTCAACAAGAGCCACAGCGCGGCCTATGGCGTGATCAGTTATCAAACGGCCTATCTCAAAGCGCATTACCCCGTGGAATTCATGGCTGGTCTCCTGAGCAATGAAATCAATAAGACGGAAAAAATTTCAATTTTCGTCGGCGAATGCAAAAGAATGGGCATTTCCATTCTGCCGCCGGACATTAACAAGAGTAGTCTGAAATTCACGCCCGAAACTGTAACCGGCATCGGTGGTACCGGCGCCGGGATCGCCGATCCCGGCTACAGTGCCATTCGTTACGGCCTCGCCGCGATCAAACATGTGGGCGAGAGTGCGATGGAAGCCGTAATTCGCGAGCGCGAACAGCGAGGCGACTTCATTTCGCTGGAAGATTTCTGCACGCGGCTGGACTCGCGCATTGCCAACCGGAAGATGCTGGAAAGCCTTGTCAAGTCAGGCGCCTTTGATTTTCTTGGCTATGATCGCGCCGAACTCTTTGGCTGCATTGATGACGCAGTGAACGCGTCCATCGCAGCGCAGCGGGACCGGTTGGCTGGCCAGGTTTCACTTTTTGATGAGGCAACTGCTTCGACCAGATCGAGAAAAAGAGTCGCAACCCGGTGGAGCGACCACGAAAAACTTTCGTACGAGAAAGAGCTTCTTGGTTTTTACGTCAGCGGACATCCTCTGGACGCTTACGCGGAGGTGTTTGCATCGAAAAATTACCGGTCGATTGCGTCGTTAGGCGAGCTCGACGATCGCGTGCCGTTCAAGATCGCCGGAGCCATTGTGAACGTGGAAAAAAAATTTACCAGACGGGAGGGCAAACCATTCGCGGTAGTTTGGCTCGAAGACCTGACGGAGATGCTAGAGGTGGTCGTGTGGAACGAGGTTTATCTTAAAGTCTCGGATGTGCTTGCGCCGGGACGCGTTATCGAGATAAAGGGAACGCTGGATAAGCGCGAGGAAATCCTTCGCGCCACGGCTCTGGAAATCAGATTGCTTGCGCCCGGCAAAGATAACGGGGCGAATGAACAAGTGACAGGCGCGCGCCAGGAACCCGCGGTGCTGCTCCAATTTTCTCCCGTTACAACGGGCGATGAGCTCCGCGAAGTACGCGACATTCTGGTCAGCTCACCGGGCCGGCGGCCGGTTCAATTGTTATTTGATCGCGCCGACGACGATCCGCTGCGCCTGAATGCGGGGGCGGACTTTTGCGTGGATCTTACCCCTGATCTGAAAGAAAAACTTTCACGCTGGCTGGTGACGGCGCCCCCTTGATAGTCTCGCTGGAATCCCCCCGGAGGGCCTAGCGCCTCTTCTTTTGCCCTTTGGAGCGCGTCGCTTCGACATTTGTTTCCGCACGCGGGAGTGCACCGAGCGTTAACGTTTTTTCCTCGGGACTGGTACCCAGGCAGAGTAGAAGTTTGCGCGCGGCACCGTCGGGATCTGAAATCGCCAGGGACTGTGAGCCAGCGTCTTCCTGCAAAGCGACAGTCCAGCCGGATTGGAAAACTCCGCCGTGAAATTCGAACTCGGCTACAGCAGGCGCGAGGGGCAACACGGCTGGCGCAATTTGGATTTTGTTCACGCAATCGATCTGGCTGGACGTCAGGTCGAAGATCGGTGTCGCAGCACTCATTCTGACCGTCACATCATTGGGATCGTCGAATAAAATTTCGCCTCGCAGTAAAAGATCCACGTCTTTCGTCGCGACATTGAAAAACTCCACTGATGCGCGGTTTCCTGCAAAGGCAATGCGACTGCTCGCTTCAACAAGATTGAAAGAAGTCCAGCCATCGCCTGACAATTTTCCGTTCACCAACTGCACGTCGCCCGTAATCCGCGGATGTTGCAGTGTTTCGGAAAGAGAAACGCTTCCGCTCAGAATGCCATCTTGGAAAATTGCCGGATGAAAAAGCTGAGGCGCCTTTGCCAGAAAAATTGACGGAAAATCGACGGTCACGTTTAGCGGAGATAATTGGAAAGCGTTCCAATCTGTTCCGATGCGCAGTGGAAAATTCGCCGTGAAACTAATCGGGTTCGAATCTAGCACACGGACTACGCCGTGCGCATCCCAGTTACTAGAGTTAATGATGGCCTGAACATCCACCGGAATTCGGTCTGCGCTTTTTCCGGTTGCTCGACGAACGCTGGAAAAATAATCGAGTAAATTATCGGCTCGGGCGTCGAGCGTTCCTGAGTAGTTGTGATCGCCCGACATGTCGATTTTGCCTTGCCCGCTGAGCGAATCGTTCCTGCGTTTGATCTCCAGCTGTTCGATCTCCAACTCGGTGCCTTTCAGATTCACTTTCGCTGCGAGACTGTCGATCTCGGTTTTGAAGAACGTGAGGGAGGCGCCTTCAATCGCGAGACGTCCACCAAACTTGCGATCGCGGGTGTCCATTGCTCCCTCGATTGTGATCTTCCCGGCAAAATCGCCGGGATTTGCGCCGAACAGAGCGACGAAATCGCCAAGCTGATTGATGGAAGCAGAAATATTGCCGCGAAAGTCCGGGCTAAGCCAGCCGGACGAGTTCGTGGGGAATTCAGCTTCGCCGCTTAGAGTGAACTGATTACTCCGTTGTCGAATGTAAAGTTGTTGAAGCTGAATCTTGCGGTTGTAAACCGCCGCCCCGAGCATGATTGCTTCGGCTGTGCGATTGCGCCAGGTAAGTCCGGTCAACTCGCTCCAGAGCGATGCAGTCACGCGATCCGGCTCGGCGAGATTTCCACGAAAAGTGAAGTTGGCGGCGTGAAGCAGACCATCCACGCGATCGGCGAACCCGAATGCATCCGATGTTTGCCCCAGAGAAATGTCGCTGGCGCCGCCTGCAATCTTCCAGTTGGAATGCTGAGAACGCCATTCATCCGAGATATTGCCTCGGATTTTCCCTCCGAAAACGTCAACTTCGAACTGCAACCCCACACGTTGCTTGCCGAGGCGCGAGAAGTCCGCTGTGGCGGATTGAAGGTCGAGGCCACGGCTCAAAGTGAGTCCGCCGAGCGTCAGACGATTGGTTTCCCAGTGAGTTGCACCGCGCAATTGTGAAAACGTTTGGCGCAACCATGGCGATGCAATCATGACCTCGGAAGCGCTAAACCGGCCGGCCTCGGTCTCACTTGCGGAAAGAACGCCGCGTCGCAACAGAATCAAAGTCGGCCCGTTCTCAACGCGCACTTCCGAGTTCGCGATGCTCAGATTCTCTGGCAGCAATCTCTGCAGCGTCGCCCAGCCGCGCCGGGTTATCGCCCGCAGATTCGGATTGGTGCGGTGCAGCTCTACACGTAGTTCGCGAATTGAAAGGTTGCGAATAATGCGGCCGCGCATGTGCAGCAGGACATGTTTGAAATTCAGACCAACGCTCGCGTCTGTGGCGGTTAGATCGACGCGAAACGCGTTGTCACGCACGCTTTTCAGGTGAAGCTGCCGAATCACAACCGGACGCAGAAATGACGCGTCGACTTTGTCGATGCTGGCAACGAAGCCCTCCTGCCTTGCCGCCCACCAGATCCACAAGCGGAGGCCGTTCGAAACAGCAAATGGCGCAAACACAATCGTTAAAAGTACGACGAGCAGGATCAGCAGAATTGCAAGCGACAATCGATTCCTGAGCGGCATTTACATCACTGTGCTGAAAAAATGGCGAAGCACGAATACCGAATGACGAACGACTAAATGAGGAAGCTCAAGAGCGAGGTGGTCGTGCCGCTTTCTTCATTCCAAGCTTCGAGATTCATTCGTCATCTACCTCGGTTCATTTGCGGCGGCATCCTTGAAGATCAGATGCAAAGGCTGAGGCGTATGAATTCGTTGGTCGAGTTGCCGCTGCAATGTGCGCTCAGCTTCGGCAGGCAAGCCAGTTTCTGCTGCTTTTTTTGAAGCCAGCTGCGGCAGGATCAACAACTCGCTTTGAAGATCCTGCCCCGAAATTCGGTTCCACAAACCATTTTCATACGCGAGGACTTCCACCTGCTCCTGCTCGACACCGAGAATTTGAGCATGTGGAAGCTGAACAATGATTTCGTCAGGGCGAATATCGATGGAGAGATTCTGTTGTAGATCGAAACCGGCTTTGGCGTTGAATGTACCATGCAGTTTCACGCGCTTGGAGCTGCCTACCCAGGTATGGAGCAGTTCGTGTTCGACTTCGATGCGTCTTGATAGGACGACCAACTCGCTTACAGGCGTCGTTTGTTCCATGTAGACGCGACTGTTGATGGTGATGCGCGGCTGCAAATGGGCGATTTCGACAAAAGCCGAACGCAAGTCCTTGCCCAATCTCTCAAGTTCGGCGCTGCTTTGTCGCGCCGTGCGCGCCGGCCAGCTCTCCAGGCGCAAAAAGATCATAACGGTCACTGTCGCAACAATCAACGCGATCAGCGTGAACGCGACTGGCCAGGAGATCCGCGCTCGATTTGATTGGGAATGACGAAGCACGAATGACGAATGTCGAATTAATGGCGAAGCACAAATGCTGAATGACGAATCAAATTCGATATTCCGATTTCGGATTCAGTCAGAACTTCATCATTTATGGCCAAAAAATTACCGCCCCCCACACCCGATGGGCGTGAAGGGCGGCTGTTCCCCCCAGAACAATCGTAGAAAACTTCGAGGCTAGTAAACGAGCTTCGCGCTAATGGCAACAAGATTTTGCACAAAAATTTATGCGTGCCCCGGCAGCCCCTACGGTCCGGTAAAGAGCGGGGGTTGCAGAAGCGCATGTCGCGGTTTCTAGTTTTGTATGCGTAACTTGGATGAGGAGCCATCCTCGCCCAGCCTCGCCGGTTCATTGCTGGTCGCTCATCCAAATATGCTCGATCCGAATTTCCGGCGCACCGTGCTTTTCATTTCCGAGCATGACCCAAGCGAGGGTGCTCTGGGTGTGATCATTAATCGCCCGCTTGACAGACAAGTGGCCGATCTCGTGACCGACACGCCGCCGACAGGCCTCGCGGACGTGCCCGTGTTCCTCGGCGGCCCAGTAGGAAAAGACCAACTAATGTTTGCAGCGTTCGAATGGAAAAAGGGTGACGGCGTTATGCTTAGCCACAACGTCGCTTTGACACAACCCAGCGCCGCACCGGGCAAGAAAGACCTCGTTACGATTTGTGCGTTTGTCGGCTATGCGGGCTGGGGAGCGGGTCAGCTTGAAAGCGAAGTGAGGCAGAAGGCCTGGTTGCTTCAAAAAGCCAATCGTTCATTGCTAAAGCTTGATCGCCTGCCAAACCTCTGGTTCGACATCATGCGCAGCTTGGGACCATGGTATAAAATGCTTGCCGCAGCACCCGACGATCCGTCGCTGAATTGATTGAGAAGCAGGAAAGCCGGGACGTGAGAAGTGATTTAGCTTGATTCTACGTCTCACTTCTCACTAATCACTTCTCACTCTCCGCCATGACCATCGGTGTGCCGAAAGAAATCAAGGAACAGGAGCAACGCGTCGCCCTGTTGCCGTCAGCTGCAAGTCAGCTCACCAGGCGCGGTCATTCCGTGCTGGTGGAAAAGAATGCCGGGATCGGGTCTGGTTACCCCGACGAAGAATACGTCAAATCCGGCGCAGAGATTGTCGATAACGCCAAAGAGGTTTTCTCGCGCGCCGACATGATTGTCAAAGTGAAGGAACCGCTCGAGGCCGAGTTCTCGCTTTTGCACAAAGGCCAGATCTTGTTCACGTATTTGCATCTGGCTGCGAGCAAGCCTCTCACGGAGGCATTGCTGAAATCGGGCGTCACCGCGGTCGCATACGAGACAATCCAGGTTAACAATCGTTTGCCACTGCTGGAACCGATGAGCGAGATCGCCGGTCGGATGTCGGTGGTGATGGGCGCTAACTTTCTGGCCAAGTATAACGGTGGCAGCGGAGTTTTACTGGGCGGTGTCCCCGGGGTTTTACCCGGCCGCGTAGTTGTAGTTGGCGGCGGCACATCAGGCGTTAATGCAGCCCGCATGGCCACGGGTCTTGGTGCGGACGTAACCATACTCGATGTGGATCTCGAACGTTTGCGCTACCTCGATCTGACAATGGGAAATACAAACACGCTCTATTCGAATGAGGCGAACTTGGACGAGCTGATGCCGGATTGCGATTTGCTGATTGGCGCTGTGCTCCTGCCGGGAGCAAAGGCTCCAAAGTTAATCACCC
>QHMR01000104.1 GCA_003217875.1 Verrucomicrobiota bacterium | reverse complement strand
ATTGAGTGACTGATTTTCACCTAGGCAACGATTCGAAAGTCACCTAGTAAATCGTCGGAGTTATTAACAGGGCAGCTTCGGTCGCGACGCGCTAATTCTGTGAATCACTGTTTCGTGATCGCGAGGCCGCCCAGGGTTCGGAAGGCGTCAATTTTTCAGCGGCCCATTTCCGGGCAAATTGCCTGAGTTCAGCTGCGCTACGCAGGCTCAGCTTGTGCTTAATTTTTTCGCAATGCGTCTCGACAGTCTTACGGCTGAGGTGAAATTGTTCCGCAATCACCCGCGCGCTGTATGAAGCACCGAGCAGTTGAAACACCTGCATCTCGCGATCCGATAGGGACTCGACGCCGATACGTGAGCCGCTCGGTTTTTCTTGCAACGTTCGCTGCACGACAGCTGCAGCGACTCTTTCGCTGAAATATAATTCTCCAGCAAGCACCTTGCGCACTGCTCGCAGCACTTCATCGGTGGCGTTTTCCTTCATGATGTAACCAGAAGCGCCGGCACGAAGCGCGCGCTCGGCGAAAATCAACTCATCGTATTGCGAAAGGACGAGCACCTTTACTTCGGGGTGCTCAACCCGCAATGATTTGAGTAACTCAAGCGCATCGCCGCCCTTCAACCGCAGATCGAGAAGCATCAGATCGGGTTTACGTTGTTCCACGACCCGTTTGGCATCACAAGTATTATCAGCCACGCCAGCGCAGGCGAGATCCGGTTGGCTGTTGATCAACTGCATCAGCCCATCACACAGCACTGGGTGGTCCTCGACGACAGTGATGCGCGACTTCCTCCGAGCTTGGCCTTCCGGTGTCATGGTATGGGACGAACGTGTGCGTCTGCTTGCAGCGGCACACGGCACGTGACGATTGTGCCTTCGGTGCGATTTGACTGAACTTCACACGAGCCTCCGATGCACTGTGCTCGGTATCGCATGATGCGGAGACCCATTCCATTTGAAGCGGCGCTGCCATCGAACCCCTTTCCGTCGTCTCGTACCGTCAGCGCCATGTTGTCGCCATCAACAACAAGATCGATCTGAACTTTGCGCGCGCGGCCGTGCTCCACCGCATTATGCAGCGCCTCCTGCACGATCCGATAAAGTTGGGCCGCCGCCGGCGCGCTAACCGGGAAGGAGGAAGCGTCCGCTTTCACGTTGGCGGCCACACGGCAATTCGTCCGCACATTCGCGGCAAGCGCTTCCAAAGCCACTTTCAAATCTCCAACTCCATCGGCGCCCTCGAGGCTGCGTGCGGTAAGCCGGGCGTGCCGTGCTGTTTGATTAGCCAGCCGAACGATCGCTGAGGCTTTCTTAGCTTGCGCCGGATGTTCGCCGCGCAGCTCTTGCTCCAGTAGTTTCGCGCTCAGGGCAATGCCCACCAGATGTTGCCCAACACCGTCGTGCAAATCGTAAGCAATCCGCCGTTGTTCGCGGCCGCAACTCTCGATCACCTCGCGCTCAAGTCGGGCCCGCTCGGCGACCTCCTTCTCAAGCAACGCGGTCCTCTGCTGCCTCAGTTGTTCAAGTTCATCGCGCTGCTGCTGGGCTAGAACCTCTGCCTCTTTTCGAGACGTGATATCCAGGCTAACTCCCGTAAGCTGCATCGGTTTCCCATGGTCATCTAGCTGCACGCGGCCACGCGCGGAAATCCAGCGCACACTTCCGTCCTCAAGGACAATCCGATACTCGGCTTCGTAATCTTTGCGCTCTTCGAGCGCCTCCTTCAGCGCCTGCCAGACCTTATCGCGATCATCTGCGTGCCAGCGAGACAAAAGGTCTTCGAATGTGATCCTTCCGGAAACAGGCAAACCCAACTGAGCTCGGCGCGTGCGCGTAATCCAGATTTCATCTTTCTTTAAATCCCACTCCCACATTCCAAGATTAGCCGAGTCGGCGGCTAAGTTGAGCCTCTTCTCGCTTCGTTCCAATTTCTGCGCGAGTTGCGCCGTTTGAAGCATATCGTTACTCAGCTCGTAGCTCATCGCCAGAACAATTCCCGAATATGCGAAGGAGAGAAAAAACGGGACGTTGATGATTCCCCAGATCACGAATGGAACGTGCCACGCCAGAATAGTGCCGAGGATCATGCTGCCGCCGACTACCAAAGCGCGTTGCCGGTCGCCCCGCCGCCAGACGGTAATTGTGGCATCCACGGAAAAGATAAGCAGCAACAGCAGACTGAGATTACTAAGCAGGCCCCAGGGATTCGGCACACCAACCGGTACTGAGACGATCTCGCCCCACCACGAGAAATGGCGGAGGCCTGTAATCACCCGGAAGTTGATATTCGGCGTGGAAATGAAATTGAGAATCAGCACCAGTGTCCGTAGGCCATAGATGCTCCATGCCAGCCATCGTCGTCCGGCACGGAGATAGAGCCGCACGAAAGCCACGAAAGAGAGCGTAAGCACCCACACTGGCACATGGATCCAACGGACGAGCGCAGTGTACTGCCCGACTGTGTTGGCATGAAGCATGGTTAACTCAATGAGCGCGATGACCCCGGCAGCGACAGCGCTACATGAAAACAGCAAATGCGGCCAGCTCTCGCGTTGCTTGCACCAGACCACGAAACAGACTCCCGCGAGCACAAAACACGCACCCGCATTCATCGACCAGACAATAGTGATCCAACTCATCGGATAGGGAACACTAGATCTTCGGTTTTGCTTGTTCGTTCGATCGCCAACCTACCAGAAGATGGGTGGTAAACACGACCATTGCATAAATCTCTAATCATAATAGCTTTGCCAAAGAGCACGACTTTTCTACAGGATCGGCATAGTTATGTCAAAAACGTTTTATTTATTGTTAGTTTTTCTTAACAAAAAAGAACGCCTGCACCGCGCCCAGATCATGATTATCTCGTAACGACGACGCGGCCTGGAAGGTTTGGTTGGCGCAGTCATTTCCCACAAATCTATTTCGAAAATTGCGGGGCGAAGTTTTCAGAAAAATTTCAAGTTGCAGAGGCGAACACGGGATCAGGTGGAAGGCGTTGTCTGCAACGCGTTGCCAGATTAAGTGTGGCCTCGCCTGAGTAGCCTTCAGCACCACCAGTACGCAAAAATGGCTCCGCGATTTCTCGCAGAGCCTTCATGGCTGGAGTAGTTATTATCCTTCCGTCTTTGCGGCCACGGCTCCGCTGGATTCGGGAATGTGTAGGGATAAAGCGTGACTGGCACAACCGGTCGGTTGCTGTTGTTCGCGTCGCAGTTCTTCGGACTCTCCTCGACCAGACAGACCTTCGGAGAAGGCGTGGACCGGTAGCTTGCCAGATTTAGGCACACCGCTGGCTCTTTCCACCCATTTTGCGGCAAGCTCACGCAACTGCGCGCCGGAACTCAGATGAAGCTTATGTTTGATGTTTTCGCGATGACTCTCAATCGTTTTCACGCTCAAACCCAACAACTGCGCGATGTCTCTCGTCCCAAGCCCTGAACCGAGCAATTGGAAAATGTGCATCTCGCGATCCGAAAGATTTTCAAGTATGTTGGTCAAGCGCGATGAGTGATTTTTTTTCGACTGTCGCTGCAGTGATTTTTCGAACCTGTTTAAGGCCACCTCGCGACTGACATAAATGCCGCCCTCCACAATATCGCGGATGGCTGTCGCCAGCTTTTCTTTGGGAGCTCTTTTCATCAGGTAACCATTCGCACCCGCGCGCATGACGCGCTCGGCAAAAATGGTTTCATCAAATGCGGAGTACACCAGGATTCGCAGCGCTCGGTTTTCGGCCTTTAGCTGCTTGAGCAATTTCAGGCTGTCGCCGACGCCCAGGCGTAGCTCCGTCACGACTACGTGCGGCTGGCATTCGGCGATCTTGCTTCTGGCGTCGGCGATGCTGTCCGCTTCGCCGCATACCATCACGTCCGGCTGAGAATTTAGATAAGTGCTGATCCCACACCGAAGCAGCGGCTGCTCGTCCAACACCAGGATCCGGATTTTCGCGGGACGTCCGGGAGGCCCAGTCATGCACGTGCCTTGGTTCGCGTTCTTCTCACCAGAAACAAAGAGTTAAGGGCTCCGCGGTTTCCCGCGGAGCCCTCGCGCGCCACCTCGCGCTGTTTGGGAAAATCTCTTATGATCTTTGCTTTATTTCGGTCCTCTTACCCGCGGTATAGGCAATCCACACACCTCTCACCTTTTTTCTCCGGGAACCGCGGAGCAAAGATTCGAAAAAGTTTAGAAATTTTTCGCGAGGGAACCGCGGATTACACGGATTTTACGGATAAGGATTCCAGAAACGTCGCAAAGACAACGCCTCTACGTTAGAGGCGATCGACCCAATTCGGCTTCGCTCAAGACAGGTCCCCCAAGCTTTTTAGGGAAATTTCATCAGGCCATTGCCGATGAGACATTCACGGCGCGTCGTCCGGTGCTAATCGATCTGAAGGCGCAATTCGATGCCGACGCAGCGAAATGATCTAAACAAAGCTCCGGGCCGGCATCGATGCCTCTCAGTGGAAGCGCTTCATAATTTCGCGCAACCGGTCGTGCGGCAGCGCATCGACGCGATGATTATCGCGGCCCGTCATCGAGTGGTTATCGATCAGTGCGTTCACGACTGCTTCTTCCGTCGCTTGCACCACACCTGCGAAGAGCGGGTCCAATAGATCATTGGGAATTGTTTGCACGTCATGGGTGATTTGATCGGGATTCGCGACGTTCGGATTCGCAGTTGAAAAGGCGACGAACAAATCACCTGAGCCATTTCCGGAAATTGATCCCGTCCGTGCGAGGCCGAGCGAAACGCGGCGCGCGAGCCGCTTTAATTGAGTTGGCAGCAGCGGTGCGTCGGTCGCAACCACCGCGATGCAAGAGCCGCTCTCTTTTTTGTAGACTTCGCCGGGAATCTCCTTATCCACCGGTACACCCGCGATGGTGAGCTGTGGCCGGCGACCGAAGTTTGCCTGTAGAAACACGCCGACGATGAAACTCTGCGGCGGAGCGTCTTTCGAAATCCGAATGTCGATCTTGCGCGAAGCGGTCCCATTCCCTCCCTTGAATTCATAGCAAATCATGCCAGTGCCGCCGCCGACGCTCCCCTCTTCGATTATACCGCCATGCGCGGTGTCGAGCGCGTGCCAGACATCTTCTGGTTTGACGTGAAACCCATTAATATCATTGAGCCAGCCGTCCCATGTCTCGGCAACAACAGGCAAGCTCCACCAGTATCCGGTCTTATCGGCGGCGCCGTGCTTAACCCGCCAGGCAATGACTGCGTCGCGCGCGACACCCACGCTGTGCGTATTCGTGATTATGATCGGCCCTTCGAGGAAACCGCTCTCCTCGATCCATGGTGTGCCGGTCATTTCACCGTTGCCATTTAGACTAAAGAAGCCTGCATAAACCGGATCGTTAAGTGATGCAGGGCCGCGAGGCAGGATCGCGGTAACGCCGGTACGCACAGGCCCCTTGCCAACTTCAAGTTTTCCTTCGCCACTGATCAAGGTCCTATAGCCGACTTCCACGCCGGACACATCGGTGATGGCATTGAATTTTCCCGGAGTCCCTTCGAACGGAATCCCGAGATCGCGTGCACGAATGATTTTTGCCTGAATCAGCGGCGGCGGTGACTTAATTGGCTCACGCGCGAAGGAATCGAGCACGATCACGAGCAGGAGCACGAAGGTCAAGCGTGCCATTGGTCTTCTAAACATGAAGAAAATGTCCAGCGCTCAACGTCCAACGTCCAACCCTCAATCAAAATCACACAAATCTGATTGTCCATATCCGTGTCGTCCGCGTCGATTCTGTGGCAGGATTCTATTTTCTGTTTCACGTATGCGCTGGCGCATTTAGATTGAACGCGTGAGTTACGAGGTTTTCGCCAGAAAATACCGGCCGCAGATCTTCGATGATCTGGTAGGGCAGATCCACGTCTCGCGCACGCTGAAAAACGCTGTCGCGCAGAACCGGCTTGCCCATGCCTACCTCTTTGTCGGACCACGTGGCGTCGGCAAAACATCGACTGCACGTATTTTGGCGAAGTCGCTCAATTGCATCAAAGGCCCGACGGTCACGCCATGTGGCGAATGCGACAACTGCCGGGAAATAGCCGCGGGCAACAGTCTCGACGTCATCGAGATCGACGGCGCTAGCAACAACAGCGTGGAAGACGTGCGGCAGTTGCGTGAGAACGTTCGTTATGCGCCGGCCAAGGGCCGTTACAAGATTTATCTGATCGACGAAGTGCACATGCTCTCGCCGGCGGCGTTTAATGCGCTCTTGAAGACTCTGGAAGAGCCGCCGGAGCATGTGAAATTTATTTTCGCGACTACGGAGCCACAGAAAGTTCTGGCAACGATTCTGAGCCGCTGTCAGCGGTTCGATCTGCATCGTATCCCGGCGAATCTGATCGCGCAGCACCTGCAATTCATCGCCGGAAAAGAAAAGATCACGTTGGAGCCTGCGGCAGCGCACGCAATCGCGCGCGGCGCGGAAGGCGGGTTGCGCGATGCAGAATCGATGCTCGATCAGCTCGTCGCGTTTTGCGGCAGCAAGATCAGCGAGAGCGATGTGCTTAGCGTTTTCGGATTCACCAGCGAACAGACGGTCATCGATCTTACGGGACAAATTTTGCAAGGAAAAACACCCGACGCGATCGACCTGCTTCATCAGCAAAGCGAAAGCGGAAAGGACATGATGCGGCTCATGTCAGATCTGATCGCTTATCTGCGCGATCTGCTCGTCTTCAAAGCAAAACCCGACGCGCTTAAGGAAGATGTCGACCCTGACGTGCAAAAGTCGCTCGCCGCGCATGCGGAATTGATTACCACGGATCGGTTGCTCGACCTGATCGACCAGTTTGCAGCCGCAGAAGGCCGCATGAAATGGGCGCCAAACAAAAAGCTGCATTTCGAAGTTGCGATCATTAAGGCGATCCAGAGTCTGGGACAGGCGACTCTGGACGAGGTTATCGAAAAACTGGGTGAGCTTCGCGATGGTGGTAAAGCACGATCGGTGACGCCTTCTCCGCAACCTGTAGCCGAGGACGCTGTCCGCGGCGGGCGGGAACGATTGGCGCAGAAAACCGGGGTCAACGACCCTGGCTACAGCGAAGCGCGCGTGGAGGAAAAAGCTGAGCCTGTTGACCCTGAAAAAATTTGGCGGCACGTCCTCGGAAAGATTCCCCCGAAAAGCTTTTTGCGAACGCTAATTGACTTAGTTCGTCCGATTGGAATCGAGGGCCGCAATTTTTTGCTGGCTCATTCGCCGGATGACAGGCCAAAGGTTGAAGCGCTTGCCAGCGCAAATAATCGGCGGCAGCTGGAAACGCTGCTCAGAGGGGCAAGCGGGCGCGACTGGTCAGTGAAATTCGTGGCGAAAGATGGAATCCTTCCGGCCACTACTGATGCAGCGAAACCAGTGGAATCGTTCAAAGACGACCCGCTGATCCAGCAAGCCATCGAACTATTCAAAGCTGAAGTAACACAAGAAAGGTAGTGCGTAACCACCGGTCGCGCCGCAACAACCCATGAATCTAAACAAATTAATGAAGCAGGCTCAGAAGATGCAGGAGCAAATGACGAAAACACAGGCTGAGCTTGAGAAACAAACTATCGAAGTGAGCGCCGGTGGCGGGAAGGTGAAGGTTACGGCGAATGGCGCGGGTGATATCATCGCGATCAAGATCGACAGAGAAGTAGTCGATCCAGACGACGTCGAATTTCTCGAGGAAGTAATTCTCAGCGGCGTCAAACAAGCCGTCGAGCAAGGCAAGGCGCTTGCCCAATCGGAAATCAGCAGGATCACCGGCGGCTTTCAGATCTAACCACGAATGGACACCAATAAACACGAATTTATGCGCCAATTCTTTGGGACAGCAGTGGGCAAGAATTCACAAGACAATTCGCTCCCACTCTAGTTTGGGCCGCTTAAAATTCAGGATCACTCCGACACGCGAATTTGTGATCCGCAGATAATTCAACATCAGTCCCTTTTCGTGGTCAGTGATCCGGTCAAGCACCTTTGTATCCACGACGATCGTATCAAAAGCGATCAGATCGGGAACGAACAGGCCAACTTGCCGGCCCTTGTAGAGCACATCGAAGGAAGGTTGCTGGCGAAACGGAATCTTCCGCAGACCAAACTCAACGACCAACGCATTTTCGTATGGCTTCTCGACGAGCCCGTGGCCGAGCGTGTTTAGAACTTCGATTGCGCAACCAACGATTTGAAACACCTCATCTTTGAGTAACAGCTTCTCTTCATTTGTGTCCATTCGTGTTCATTCGTGGTTAATCTTTTCGGCGCCGAAATAGAGCTGTAATTTTTCCGGAATTCGCACGGAACCATCCGGCTGCTGATAATTTTCAATCAACGCGGCGAACAACCTCGGTAACGCCAATCCCGAAGCATTCAAGGTATGGCAAAACCGGTTTTTTCCATCGCGATCCTTGAACCGAAGCCGCATCCGGAGCGCTTGGAAATCTTCAACATTTGAACAGCTCGAAACTTCAAGAAATGCATCCCGACCGGGCGACCAGACTTCGATGTCGTAAGTCTTAGCCGAGGCAAACCCCAGGTCACCGGTGCAAAGCTCGACCACTCGATAATGCAGGCCGAGCAGTTGCAACACTCGTTCGGCATCCGCAGCTAGCGACTCAAATTCTTCGTATGATTTCTCAGGCGTTGTGATTTTCACCAATTCTACTTTGTCGAATTGATGCACTCGAATGATCCCACGCGTCTCGCGTCCCGCCGCTCCGGCTTCGCGCCGGAAACACGGCGTATAGGCAACGAACTTTTTCGGAAGATCGGCAACGCTGAGGATCTCCTCACGATAGAGATTTGTTAGCTGGACTTCCGCAGTCGGCGCAAGAAAAAGCTGATTCTCTTCCAAGCCGTACATGTCGGCTTCGAACTTTGGGAGCTGCGATGTGCCGATCATGCAAACGCGCCGCACCAAAAACGGCGGACTAATCTCGATGTAACCATGCTCGCGCGTGTGGAGATCAATCATGAAATTGATTAGGGCGCGTTCCAGCTTCGCGCCCGCAGCCGTGAAACAGATAAAATCGCTTCCGCTCAGTTTTGCCGCACGCTCCAAGTCGAAGAGCTTTAGCTTTGCGCCGAGCGCAACATGATCGGCTGGCTCGGTTAATCGCGGTTTTTCGCCCCAACTGCGCACGACGCGATTGGCGCTCGGGTCCTTGCCAATCGGCACGCTTTCATGCGGCAAATTCGGAATTTCCAGCAGCAAATCTTTCTGCTGACCATCCAATCCGTTTGCGCTCGCGTTAAGATCGATGATCTGTTCGCCGATTTTGTGAACACTCGATTCGAGGTCATCTGTTGCCTCTCCGCGCGATTTTTTTCCGCCGATCTCCCTGCTCAGACGATTGCGTTCGGACTGTAATCGTTGCAATTCGGTTTGAGTTTTGCGCCGCTCCGCATCGACTCGCAACACTTCCTCGATCTGTGCCTCGTCACCGCCGCCGCGCGTAGCGAGCCGCTCACGAACAAAATCCGGGTTCTCCCGAATCAGCCGAATGTCGAGCATGGGTGCGATTGTAGAGGCCGGTGTCGCGCGCGGCAAATGAACTGTAGGGCGTCTGTGTCAGACGCCATTGAGGGCCGGCGTTTCGCAGAAACGCCCTCCAATCAGATCGGCGCGTGACAATAACTCACATGCGAGGATATTTTCCATCGTGGAGAAACTTGACTTGCTTGCTGTCGCTCTCGGGCTCGCCGCGCTCGCCGGCATCAATCTTTACCTCACGGTTTTCGTCAGTGGACTCGCCATCCATTTTCACTGGATCACTCTGGCGCCGCAGTATCAATCGCTCGAGGTCCTCGGCAACCCGTGGATCATCACAGTCGCCGGTATTCTCTATTTCCTCGAATTTTTCGCCGATAAAATTCCATGGATCGACTCCGCCTGGGATGTTGTTCACACTGTCATTCGTCCGATTGGCGGCGCTCTGCTTGCAATTCAGGTGCTCGGTCATCCAAGCCCTGCGTTCACTGTAGTCGTCGCCCTGCTTGCTGGCGGCACGACCCTTGTCGCCCACACAGCGAAAGCTGCTACGCGCCTGGCCAGCAATACTTCACCGGAACCATTTTCGAACATTAGCTTGAGTCTGGGAGAAGATGCCGCGGTGTTGGGGGGACTGGCTCTCATGCATTTTAATCCGCTGCTTGCTTTGCTGATCCTTTTACTCGGCATCGCTGCGTTCTTCTATTTTGCCCCAAGAATTTTGCGTGCCATGAAAGCAAAGACTTGGCTGGCTTGGAAAAAATTGAATGGGCCGGCCGATCGTAACGTGCCAGTGAAGTTGCCGATTAGCCTGCAGCCGCGGCTGGCGCCCGTTTTCAGCCGGGAAAATATTCTGGGCGAAACAATCGCCTGGGCTGCGCCGTGCGTTAGCGGACGCGGGCGGCGCATTCCAGCGAATCTTTTCGGCGCGCTCGTCGCCACGAACGAAGACCCACACAAAATGATTTTCGTGGCGCGCAAGAGTGGGCGTCCATTTGCGCGCACAATTAACTTGGAGGGCTCGGTCGTAACTCACGAGCCGAAGTTTCTCTGCGAGAACCTGGTCATTTTCCCTGCTGCCGGAAAAGGGCCGAAGTATTTGTTTATTT
>QHMR01000156.1 GCA_003217875.1 Verrucomicrobiota bacterium | reverse complement strand
GCAATGGCGTACTGGAGCGAACGGTCGAGTCCACTGTCGGCAAGAAGTCGACTAAAAAGAAAATGCTTGGTCCTCGATGATATCCAAAACACCGCGATCAAAAGCGCAACGAGCAGAAAAATCTGAAGCAGACTTAACTTGATCGCCGGAAGAGGTGCGTCCCAAGGCAAGGGAATCCCCGCCGCGTTGATCGCGGTGACACTGAAGAAGATGATCGACGCCAGACTTAATATGGTCGTGACTATCGCAATGAAATTTGTGTCGATTTTGAAACGACTGAAAAAACGGCGGACGAACTGACTTTGTAAAAATCGCGCGATAAGAAGTCCGGCTGCGAAAAAGCCGGCGAAAGCAATCAGACCGAGAACCGTTACGTAGTGGTCGCCGATGTAAAAGAGCGGCCGCTCCAGAAGCGTCATTTCCACGTTCTCAACTGTGAACGCGTTATAGGGCTTCGCAACCATGTGGCGATGCCCTATTGAACCTGCGCGTTGTAGAGACGTTCGCCGCGGCGAATGTCCGATCTATGCCAAAAACAAGATGCCCCAGCCCCGAAGGCGTTCGACAACGGCGCTACTGCTTGGACGATTTGTCTTCGATGTATTTGATGACGTCGCCGACTGTCTGCAATTTCTCAGCATCTTCGTCCGGCACTTCGACCCCAAACTCCTCTTCAAAGGCCATCACGAGTTCGACGATATCAAGCGAGTCTGCGCCTAAATCCTCAATGAAAGACGCCTGCGGCGTAACTTGCTCCGGGTTCACGCCAAGTTGCTCGACGATGATGTCCTTGACCTTCTCTTCGATCGATTTTTCCGCCATAAAATTTGTTCGGTTTGTGTTAGTTGCGCGGGAAAAGCTTACAGCAGTCCGGGCACAGCATGGCAAGTAAATGAATTAAAGAGGTTGTCAATCATTTTCAGGGTTGCGGCAGGAAAGCTCGCCCTGAAATGGCCCGCGGCCACCGTAACGCGCCGTCCGTACCGAGATTCTTGCCGGTTGCTTCCATTTGCCATTCGAGTAGATGAACCTGATGACATCTCCCACCATCGAGACTGTCGATCTTCTCGACCTGAAGCTGCTACCTGCATGGGTGAAAGAACCTGCCGAGGCGAGGAGCTATGCGCATTATTCAGGAGAAGGAGACACCGGACGGCGAAAAGCGGGGCACGGTCCGCAGCGCGGTAAACCAAAACGCCGAACTCCGATAAATCGCGAGCAGGCGTCCAACATCCAACGTCAAACACGCAAGGCAGACAGACCACATCGCGAGGCATCGCGAAACAAAACCGGCAGCACGACTCGCCGTTGGCACGGAGCCAAACATCGTCCCTCGCCGAATCGTGACGCCCCGGTTATGCGAACGCCGCCAGTCACGATTCGTTTCCTCCCATACTTACCTGCATTCGAGAATGTAGCCGCGCAGATCCAGTCCGGTTCAGTCGCGTATTCGCTATTTGCGCTGGCGCGCTTGTTCCTGGAAAAACCGGTGGGCTACGAGGTCTGTGTTACGGCAAAGGCGGAATCGCCGTTTTATCAGCTCGGCGATAACGGCGCGGTTTCTGTGGACCGAGAATTCCTCGAGCGAAATGCATTCCGATTCGCTCAACGCGATTTCTACCAGGTCGACGTTGTCGAGACGGATCCAGTAAAGGGAAATTTCTCGAATGTCGCGCGATGTCGATTAAGCGGAACGCTCCTTGGCCCGACCAACCATCACAATTATCAACCGCAGCTGCGCAGTCTTTACGACCAACGCTTCAGCCGTCGGATGAGTTTCGCCGATTATGAGCGGCAAATCGAAATTGTAAGCGATGCGGCGCTAATCGACCGCTGGAAAGAGGAAGCCCGAAAGGTAACGACCTATAACACCCTACGAGAAAAAACTCCTGTAACCTTTTCTTCTCCAGTGGAAGCGGAGCGGCATTTTCGGTCGAACTACATGCCGGGATTGATCCGTAGCATGAATGAAGTAACCATCGGCGGAGCGTCCAGTAGGCGTTTGCCGGATCGGACACTAAACCGGGTCATCGAGGAGGCATGGGCACGCGAAACTCGCTCACCTTCAAACATGATGCAGGAGTTAGCCAGCCGGTTTCGACAAAACGGTTTGCAGGTGTTTCGGCATCGGCGCGGGATGTTGTTTGTCTCGCCAATTCGAGTACGCGCCTTTGTTCATGAACAGGCTGGCGTGTCTCCGTCTGTGAATGCGATTCTCGAAACGCTGTCAGGTGCGCCAGGAATCAATCGCAAACAACTTTTCGAAAAATTACTTGGCGCTAGCGCGATGGAAGATACCGAGCCGAGCAGGCTCGCCCTGGCATCGGACCTACGTTGGCTGATAAACGTGGGTTACGTCATTGAGTTCAACGACGGTTCGCTTGATCTGCCGCGAGGAAAATCGAAGCCGTCGCAAGTTCTCGCCGCGGCAGAGGCGGGCGCGAGTTCGTCGAATGAATCTGGCTCCGAGCCGTTCGACTGGCTTTGGGCGAAACCGCCTCTACAGCTTACTTGGCAACGACCGTAAAAGCGTTAAGAACAGCATTGTACGCCACCTGCGCCAGGTGCCGCGTCTCACAGAGCGGAGCCGCGGGGACGCGAGCGACACAGACGGGAAGCCCGAAGGGTGAAGCTCGCGGGAGCGAACGAATCAAACGCCCTACAGATTAAATGGCGCCAGCTTTTTTAAGCGCTTTGTAAGCGCCGTGTTTGTTGATCGTCTTGAGACCCCGCGCTGTCACGCGGACGCGCACAAATTTCTTCAGTTCCGGCACCCAAATTCGCTGGCGTCGCAAATTTGGCGCGAAAATGCGCGGCACCATTTTCGTCACGTGCCGGCCTACGCCGCCTTTTTTCTTGGCCAGACCACGGCGATGAATGACGCTGCCATGCATGGCCCTAGATCCTGTAATATCACAAATTCTTGACATAAGCTGAGTCCAACGAGGCCGCGTAAGCTGCCGTGCGAAGGTCAGCGCGTCAAGTGGATCGCAGACGCAAAGAGCGTATCAGCCACCAGCGATAAGTGATTGGTTGAACGCGCCATCGCCGTTCACAGTCAAACTTAGCTCGCAAGAACTAATCGAGTTTGCGAGATTGATATCGCACGCATGCACAAAAATAATCACAAACTGCGGATCGGCATCATCGGGGCAGGCAACATAGTTCGTACCCGCCATTTGCCCGCTCTCAAGAAGCACCCGGAGGTGGAGATTGTCGCCGTCTCTAATTTGACTTACGAAAGCGCGGAAAATTTTTGCAGCGAGAATCTGCCGGAGGCAACACCAATAAAGAATTGGCCGGACTTGGTGGCGCTGCCGGACATCGACGTTGTTTGGATCGGCACACCGCCTTACATGCATTCGGCGGTGACAATTTCCGCGCTTGAGGCCGGTAAACACGTCTTTTAGAAATGCTCGCAGCATCGAAACGTTACCCTGAGCTGGTGACGATGCTTTGCCCGCCGCCATTCGGATTGCGGGCGGATTTGCTGGTCAAAAAGATCTTGGCGGAAAATTACATCGGCCGACCACATCATGTGCGGCTACAAAGTTTCACCGGCAACTATTTGGACCCGGATGCTCCGGCGCATTGGCGGCAAAAAATTGAGATCAGCGGGCTCAACACCCTGACCCTCGGAATTTACGTGGAGGTATTGCAACGCTGGATCGGTGATATCACTGGCGTGTTCGCGCGCGGCAAAATTATTGATCCGATTCGCGAAGGTTACGAAGTGATCGTTCCTGATTTGCTTACCGTTCTGTGCAGTTTCGAAAATGGCGCCGAAGGCGTCCTGGAGTTTAGCGGTATCAACGCATTAACGTCGGGCGATCGGCTGGAAATTTACGGTAGCGCCGGCGCGCTCGCGTACGATTTCACTTCCGATGTTCTGCAAGCGGGAAAGACCGGCGATCGGGCGCTGCACTTGGTCGATATTCCCCAGGAATTGGAAGGAGAATGGCGCGTGGAAGAAGATTTTCTCGCGGCGGTGAAGTCAAAAGGCCGCGTGCGTCCTCATCCGAACTTTGAAGACGGCCTTCGATACATGCGTGTGGTGCAAGCTGTCGCTGATTCTCGTGGGCGGAACGAATGGGTAGCAATCAAACGCTCAATGTAATGCCGAGAGCCGCAAGCGAAGCAGGCTAGCAATCAAGGCGTCATCGCGTTTCCTACCAAATACCTTCTCACAACTAATGCCCACACCAGCATTGTGACCAGTTGGTACCACGCGAAAAACCGATCGTAACCGCGTCGGTTGAGAATGAGACCGCCGCCAGCAAGAAGCGCATATTGGCCGACGAACGGAACGTACCATACCGGCTGGAAAAGTTCGCCATGAACTGCCGTTTGCGCGAGGTCGAGCAAACACATCGCGATGAACGCTGAGTAATAGCCCGCGCGGTTCCGTTCGAAACGGCCCTGGTGTTCTTCCGCTTCCGACAGGTCGGGTGGGTAAAGGAAAACTGTGAGCAAATACAGCACCACCGTCCAGGCAATCAGCACCAGAAATTTGTCGAAAGTCCAGTTGACCTCGGTGTTCCACCTAAATGTGACCCACCACTGCAAAACCAGCAGTACCAAAGTCGCGATGGTGAGGACAAGGTGGACTTCATCGAGCGGGTTTTCTTTGCGCCGGTAAAACGCGCGCCCGGCTCCCGAGAGCAGATTGGTAACACCCAGGCCTCTGCATGGCGCGTCCAACTTAAAGTAGCTCAAAGCCGAAAATCGAGTGACAAATGGCAGCGTCCGACGCGTGCGCTACCAAATTATCGCTTTGGCGCGTGCGGAGCGCTAACGTTCGGCAACCACGCAAGCGCGTCATTTAAATCTGCCAGCGCACGGCCTTCGATCGGATCATTGTGATAGGCGCCAGGCAATGAGATGACGCGCTTTTCGCCCGCGTATGCGTTTACCACTAATCGATGAAATCGCGGCGCGACTATCTCATCCCTTTCTGCCAGCAAGAAGATTGCCGGGGCACGACTCGCTTTCGCGTTCTCAATACTGTCGAGGTCTCTCGGGATCTGCAATGCGATTGGACCGGCCAACAGCCACAGGTTCCACCATCCAAAGCGGCGAAGGATTATTTCACGTAGGGGCACTGGATTATGCAAAATCAGCCCGGCGACGGGACGTTGCGCCGCGATGTGGAGCGCAGCGGTTGCGCCGATGCTTGTGCCAAAAGGCACGATCGGTTTATCGTCTGCGTGATGTTGTAGTTCATCAAAGGCTGCAAGCGCGGCCGGTCCGATCCGCGATAGTCGCGCCGGTCCCGTGCTCCCGCCGAATCCCGGGTAATTCATTCCCCAGATTTCAACCGCGCGATCGCTCCACATTTCAGCCTCGAGGGCTGCCCACCGATCGGCGCGATCCGCGTTCCCGTAAAAACGCAAAATAAAAATATCAGCAGCGCCCTCTTGTTGTGCTCGGCGCGATTGTGCCGTCCACACTTCTAACTCGCCATTCTGAAATGGGACCGTTTTGCGAACGGCACCCCTGGCATCGATCGGCGCTCTAGTTGGAAATAAGATCAGATGGTCCGGCAAATGACCGAAAAACATCACGACCAAATATACGACGCAAATCACGAGCAAGCGCCAAGGCTGGCGAATAATTCTTGGCCTCACATTTTTCTGGCGAGCCCGGAAACCCTACGGAGCCGGTGTGACCGTGGATTTGATTTCGTTGGTTTTTTCTGCGGTGCCGAGAAATCGCTGATACAGAAATGATGCGACAATTGCGATAACAGCGACGACGACGAACGCGCTGATACGATAAAGTTGATCGAGCTGCGAAAGGTCGTGAAAGAAAAGTTTCACGACTGTGACTCCGAGCAAGCCGAGACTCGCGTAGCGGACCGGGGCAGTTCTTTTGCGCATGCCGATAATGAGCAAAAGCAAGGCAAACAGGGCCCAGGCGATGCTGTAGCTCATATCGCGCGCGAAACTTCCTGAGAATTCAAACGTCAACGCGGCCACTCCCGGGATGCTGAAGTAATCGCCGATCTCGATGTTAACGAGCAGGAAGGCGAGCACGGTGCCGAGCGTGTAAAGCAACGGCCGCGCATTGTGCCCGAGTACGCGATTGCGCGGCGGCGCGAGCAATCGCGCGGCGGCAAACAAACACACTGTCACAACGCCGTAGGTATAAAGATACCAGTTAAAAAACGGGAACGCGGCACGCGAATGATAGGTGAGCACGGCTGGATTGAGAGCGAGGCGGGTGAATACGGTTACGAGCAATGCAACCCCGGCGAGTCGCAATCCGGGATGTGGCACGCGGTGGAAAAGCCAGCAGAGCGCTGCGCCTTCCAAAGCCCAACCAACAGTGATCCATTCTCGATCGA
>QHMR01000150.1 GCA_003217875.1 Verrucomicrobiota bacterium | reverse complement strand
TCGGCAGCCGTACGGTCCCGCGTGAGAGCAACCTGTGCTTCGCCGATCATGTTGGCAATGGGCGTTCGTAGCTCGTGGGCGAGGTCGGCAGAAAATTGAGACAGCCGCGTAAACGAATCGTCGAGCCGCTTGAGCATGTCATCGAAAGCAGTGGCGAGCGGACGGAGTTCTGGTGGCCAGCGCGCGGGATCGATGCGGTCGCTGAAATCAGGTGGGCTAACCTTTCCAAGCGAACGTTTCATTTCGCCAAGTGGCCGCAGACCTCGGTGTGCTATAGTTCTCGCGATCAGCGCCGCGGCAAGAATGCCGAGCGCGAGAACGGCAGCGACGAGAAATCCGAATCGCGTTGCGAACCGTTCATCGCTGGAGCGATCTTGTGCTACCTGGATTGTGAAGACCTGCCCATTCGTTACGGCATCCGACTCGCCATCTTTGCGTGCATACCTGGCCGTGAGCGCGAACAGTTTTCCGGCGCTGTGATATTCCGTCGGCACTGCGATTTCGGTCGAAGCCGCGGGAGGAAAAGTACTCGCAGGCAAAAGCGTAGTCATTCCCGACGTTTCAGCGATCGTCACACCTGCCGGGTCAAGCACGCGTACTAGGAAGGTCGCGCGATCAGCGCCGCCTGGTGTATTGATGTCAGCGTTAAGCGCAGTTACTCCGCCGTGCTTTTCAAAGTCGCTTGCTAGCGCGTGTGCCTTGTCAGCCAGCGCCGAATTGTCCTCATACGACGCATGCCGCACCACGGTCCAGTAAAGAACGCCAACTCCGCAAAGAAGAAGAATCGCCGTGGAAAGCGTGAAGAGCAAGACGAGCTGCTTCGCAATGGAGCGCGGTTTATTTGACACTGGCACGATTTGGTGACGTTACGTTAAAAGCGATGCGACGACGCATCGCACTCCGAAAGCGCTCCGCGCGAAATTTCATGAGGAANGGATCGTCCACCTTGGCACGCAAGCGGCGGACAACAACATCAACTACGTTCGTGTCAGTTTTGAATCCTATGTCCCACACCTGTTCTGCAATCTCAGCGCGCGATACCACTTCACCGGCTGAGCGAACCAGATGCGCGAGCAGCAGAAATTCCTTCGGCGTGAGATTGAGCGGAACCCCGGAGCGCTTTGCTTTGTGCCGTCGCATGTCGATTTCCAAATCGTCGATGCGCAAACTTTCTGCTTGGCGCTGGGGAGCACGGCGCAATACCGACCGCACCCGGGCGAGCAATTCCGCAAACGCGAACGGCTTGATCAAGTAATCGTCTGCGCCCAGTTCGAGTCCTTTCACACGGTCGCGCACACTGTC
>QHMR01000149.1 GCA_003217875.1 Verrucomicrobiota bacterium | reverse complement strand
ATATGTCTTTTGAGTTTTATTTCGGATTTCGGGATTCGGATTTCGAATTTCTTTAACGAGGAAGGGCTGCTTGATCTCATGAGCATGAGCAGAGCAAGAGTAAGGCACATATTTAGCGCCAAGGGCGCGGCATTCACTTCAAGCCTGGGGGCGGCGCCCCAGGATTCGTGGAATCCGAAACCGCCAGCGCTGAAAGCGCGATTCACTTCGCCGAGCAGTTGGATCATCATTCGCTCCATGTCCCAGTCGCTGAGTAAAGTCATCCTTCACATCATCTTTAGCACGAAGAATCGCGAGCCTTGGCTCGATTACGACATGCAGCCGCGCATGCACGCTTATCTGGCGACAATCTGCCGTGACCTTGGTACTGAATTTGTGCGCGTCGGCGGTGTTGCTGATCACGTTCACATCGTCACGACGCTGCCGCGAACACTTTCCCAAGCCGAGTTGATCGAACAGATCAAGAAAATATCGTCGAAGTGGATCAAAACAATTGATACTCGTTATCGCGGGTTCTTGTGGCAGCGCGGATATGGCGCGTTTTCGGTAAGCCCGAGCCAGCTGATGCCGTGCTGCAATATGTAGAGACGCAACAAGAGCACCATCGCACCCGCACGTTTCAGGAGGAATTCCGCGACCTGTTGCGCAGGTATGGTGTTAATTTCGACGAGCCTTATGTCTGGGACTGAAACTAATCGTGCAACTGAATCGCGCTTTCAGCGCTTGTTCATTGCGATCGAATTCCTGGGGCGATGCGCCAGGCTAAAATGATACAGCGCCTTTGGCGCTAAGCAGATACAGGAAGAGAGGCATTAACCTGTGGCGGGCGGCTGCATATGCGCCCTACGGGCCAGAAGCTTCCTGCGAAGAAGGCACGGCAATCACAAGACCCGTAAGCAGAAAAGTGATTGCCGCTGAGAATAAGCAATAGCGACAGTACGCATGCAGCAGAAAAGCCTGCACATACAGGAACCACAGCGTAGCGAGAAACATCGCGCCGACGGTTGGAATCAGAAGTGTTCGCGCGCGGGCGTAGCCAAACGCTGCGAAGGTGGCGAAGGTAAATACGCTCAAGTACGCCGCCGCGCCAAGCAGGGCCACTGGAACTCCGCCCACCCTTGCATAAGAACTGCCCAACACCCGGAAACAATCTGGCGAACCTCCGCAGCTGAGCGTCTCGCCGGTTAACGCCTGCACAGTCAGATAAGTTGCGTCCGCCAGGCCGGCCAGTGCAACGATCGCGGCGACCGCATAAAGGATCGTGCGAAATCGCGATGCAGTCATAGGATCAGCCCACGAATCACGCGAATTGACGCAAATAAATCAAAGGGAAACATCGGAGAGATCCGTTTTGGGTTTGATGTGCTGGGTTCTAGCAATGCGTTCGTATTCGAGTTTAGGGTAGTGGCCGAAATTCACTAGGAGACCAAGCTCGAAGGCGGTTGCGTGCAGGTAGTTTAAAAGTTGCGCGTGATGCTCGTCAGTTAATGCGGAAACAGCTTTTAGTTCGACGATAATTTTGCCGAAGCAGACGTAATCTGCTCGTAAATTTGCTTTAATGTCCGACCACGATAGCTGAGGCCGAGCGATGGCTTAGCGATTGCCGGAATCCGCTGGTATTCAAACTCGATGCCGAGGCACTCTTGATAAACCGGTTCCAGAAACCCGCAGCCCTTCTCATTGTACACCTCGAAGCAAGCGCCAATGATCGTGTAACTTTCCCCTTTGTAAATAATTTCTGTCATCAATTCGCGTGGATTCGTGTGATTCGCGGGCACTTCGGTCAGGTCTGCGATTTTCCCGCCAGCGCTGCATCGATCGCGGCGCGAACGCCCTCGGGGTTTTTATCTTTTGGGTCGACCGGATGATTGTTGATGAACAAGGTTGGAGTAAGCTTTACTCCCAAGGAATCGCCCAGCGCATGATCTGAATCGACTCGTTCCCTGACTTTTTCGCCGTCCATGTCCTTTCTAAACTGATCAAGATTGAGCCCGATTGTACCGGCGTAGGATTCGAATAATTCGCGAGCATTGGGAGCCTTGCTCCAGACCGCTTGTTCTCGATACAGCACGTCGTGCATTTCCCAAAAACGGCCTTGCAGCCCGGCGGCTTCCGCAGCTAGCGCGGCTTCGCGAGCGTGCTCGTGGCCCGGGAGCGGAAAATTCCGAAACACAATGCGCAGACGCGAATCATATTGTTTCAGGAGCTCCTCAGCAAAACCGGCGAAATTGCTGCAGGGCGGGCACTGAAAATCGGCAAATTCTTCTAGCGTCGCCGGGGCATCGGGGTTGCCGCGAATATGCATTGATTCGGTGCCGCTCTTGCCCCCAAGACTCCTGTTCTCCGGCATCGACAGGACCTGTGGTCGCTTTGCCCGATAAAGCATTGCTCCGCTCCCAAGCGTGACCAATGCGACCGCAGCAACAATTACAAAAGGCAAATAGCGTTTCATCGACTGGCGCAAGAGCGGAAAACTTCAGCGCAACGAATCACTCGTCAAGTGGTGCAAAATTCGAAATTCGAATCCCGCACCAGCCGTAAATTACGCGGCAACGCCGCACTTGTCTTGCCAACGCGTTGGGGACAACGCGTTCCACCTTGAAATAAGAGACCGAGACAGATCTGCCCGCGAATCACGCGAATGATTTTCTTTTCCTGGAATTTTCGCGTCTATTCGCGTCATTCGCGGGCTTCTGGTGATTCTTTCGGATTTCGGATTTCCGGCTTGTGCCAGTCGATCTGGTCCAATGTTTTGACCGTCGAACTGATGCCAGTAAATTTCGTTGGTGAGGCTTCCAACCATCTCAACAGTTTTGGGGCTTCTTGTCATGACTGTTTTTATTTCTGCCGGGCAAACTCCGTCCAGTTCAGAAACGGGCATCGAAGGAGTAGTTACGATTAGTCCCGCTCAGCCCGGGCCAACCAGAGCTGATAGTCCCGGATCAAAACCGTTCGCAAACGCTGCCTTTGTAGTGGCAAACGAAAAGAGCGAAGTGGCTTCATTCACCACTGATGACCAGGGTCGTTTTCGGATTTCCGTGCCGCCCGGACACTACAAAGTTTCAATCAAGGGAAAAAGACCCGGGATCGGCCGCTATGGCCCCTTCGAGGTAGATGTTGTGCCGGGCAAAATGACAAGGGTCCAGTGGGACTGCGACTCGGGCATTCGATAGTCGCCGAGCCATAGCAACGCGCAGGTGAAACGCGCGTTGTCCCTTGGCTCGCCGTAGCGATGCGAAGGCGGCTCAACGCGTTGGCAAAAGGTGCGGCTTTGCTGTCTCGCTTTGGTGCGCACGACGCCTGGCGCGGTCATCTTGCGCCTTCGGCGATTGTTTCTCTCATCGTCTTCGGAGAAGCCGATCCACCTTCGTCCCTGGGCGCGCTTGGGTGGAACGCGCGTTGTCCCTTGGCTCGCCGTAGCGATGCGAAGGCGGCTCAACGCGTTGCCGATTTTATCCGCCGCCGGCTCGGGCTGCTTTGAATGTGCCGTGCTTCGAAGGTCTATCCCCAACGAGCGGGGAAAATTCCACCTCGCCCTTGATCAGGTCCGCTGTTTCAAATCTTCCGTTGAACGTCAAAGTCCCCGCGTCCCGCCCGACGTTGCCGATCATGAATTCCACCGCGCCAGAGAAAGTGACGGAGTTTGCTTCGCCCCGGCTCCACTTTGCCTCCGAAGACGTAGCGCCCCCCCAAACCTTGGTTCTCGGATCGAGCAGCTCGAACGTGCCTTTTCCGTCGCCTTGCGCGTCAAAGCGAAGGGAGCGGTGGTCTTCATTCGCAAAAGTGATCTCGACGTTCCACTTGCCAATCAGGTTCGGAGATTGTGCGTGGGCCATGACGACGGTTTGGAGGATCAACATGAGAATCAAGGCTCGGTTTGCTGTCATATTGTTTCGTAATCCCGATTCGGTTTTGGGGCAAGGTTTTCGCGAGTTCCGGATTCACTGATCATTCTGGGCAGCTTCGATGCATGATTGTCCCATGCCCAATCACTCGCAGGCACGGCATCGATTCGACGAGCGGTATGTCTGGAGGATTGATACACTGAATCGCTCTTTCAGCGCTGCGTCATCGACGATCCAATTCCTGGGGCGATGCCCCAGGCTCAAGCTTGCACCGCGCCTTTGGCGCTAAAGATGTACGTGATCACTGATCACGGACCACTGACTCACCTACCACGGCCCTAAGGACGCGGCGGCGGTTGCAATAGATGAGCGCCTGGACACAGCGAGGCGGCTACAACAACGCTAGGTAAATAGGTGGATCGTCTTGTCCTCAAGACGATGGCAAGGGAGTCGCCGAAGGCGCAAATATCAGGCGCCAAAAGCCGCATTTTTGCCAACGCGTTGAGGAGTCGCCGCGGCTACCGATCTACCTGGCCGCGTCTGGGCGCTGGCGCAGAGCGTGTTTTGGAGTAAATTCGCCAACCTTGTGAAAAGTGGTTGCGTCAGCCGAGAACTGAAAACGAAGGGGTCGATGACCAGGCGCATCACTGCCGGGGTCAACGCCCCCGGCTACAGCAGAACCGGCATTCGCAAATCAAAAACCAGCCGGTGGCGCGCAGCGGCGCTGATCGCTCTCAACTTGTTCATGATCGCGCACATCATTCAGTGGCGGATCATGGGAAAGACGATTTCGCCCATCGAGCCTTCGGAGACAATGCACACCTTGCAAAAGGGATTCGTCAACGCGGGCTTCATCTTTTTTACTCTGGCAATTTTAGCGACGTTGATCTTCGGGCGCTTCGTCTGCGGCTGGGGTTGTCACATCCTCGCGTTGCAGGATCTCTGCGGCTGGTTCTTAAAGAAAATTGGATTGCATCCGAAGCCGTTTCGATCGCGGCTGTTGGTGTACGTCCCGCTCATCGGGGCACTCTACATGTTTGTCTGGCCCAACGCCTATCGATTGTTCTGGAACCCGGAGCACGCGGCGCTTATCCCGAAATTCACCAATCATCTGGTGACCACTAATTTTTGGCAGACTTTCCCTTCTGTTGCGGTGGCCATCCCTTTTCTTTTCATCTGCGGTTTTGTGACAGTTTATTTTTTGGGGCAGAAAGGCTTTTGCACTTATGCCTGTCCTTACGGCGGATTTTTTGGTCTGGCCGATAAGTTCTCTCCCGGAAAAATCCGCGTTACGCCCGCTTGCAATCAATGCGGCCATTGTACTGCGACCTGCACCTCAAACGTGCTGGTGCACGCGGAGGTGAAGCAGTACGGGATGGTGGTCGATCCGGGTTGCATGAAATGCATGGATTGCGTGAGCGTTTGTCCGAACGACGCGCTCTATTTCGGTTTCGGGAAGCCGACGCTCCTGGTTCCCAAATCGAACGCAATCAAAAGAAATTATTCTCTGACGTGGCCTGAAGAAATCGTCGGCGCGCTTGTGCTTCTGGGAAGTTTCCTCGCCGTGCGCGGCGTTTACGCGTTGGTCCCATTCCTGATGGCACTCGGTTGCGCTGCGGTTACCACGTTTCTCGCTTTGAAAACGTGGCGATTGCTTCGGGCCAGGG
>QHMR01000103.1 GCA_003217875.1 Verrucomicrobiota bacterium | reverse complement strand
CCGGCACCGAAAATCCAAACCTTCCCACCGGCGACATTGAAATTATTCCAAACGAGCTGCGCATTTTGAATCGCGCCGACCCGCTGCCGTTCCCACTCGATGCCGAGCCGCAGAATGAAGATCTGCGGATGACGCACCGCTACCTGGATCTGCGGCGACGCCGGTTTGCGCGCAATTTACAGATTCGGCATCGGGCGGCAAAAGCGACGCGCGATTACCTCGACAGCCAGGGATTCGTGGAAGTTGAGACACCAATCCTTTCCAAGAGCACGCCCGAAGGCGCCCGTGACTTTCTGGTGCCGAGTCGGATCATGCCTGGAAAATTTTATGCGCTTCCGCAGGCGCCGCAGCAATACAAACAACTGCTCATGGTGGCTGGTGTGGAAAAATATTTTCAGATCGCAAAATGTTTTCGTGATGAAGACTTGCGCGCGGACCGCCAGCCGGAGTTTACGCAGATTGACATCGAAGCGTCGTTTGTCACGCCGGACGATATCTTCGCGCTGACCGAAGGAATGCTTGCAGCGATTTTCAAAGCGGCGCGCAATATCGAAATCAAAACTCCGTTTGATCGCCTCACGTATCGTGAAGCGCTCGAGCGCTTCGGCAGCGATAAACCCGATCGCCGGTTTGCAATGGAGTTGGTCGATCTTGGTGAAACATTTCGTGAAAGCAGTTTCAAAGTTTTTCGCGGTGCACTCGATGCCGGCGGCGTCGTAAAAGCAATCAACGCAAAGGGATTCGCCGGAATCACAATCGGGCAGGCCGATGAGCTCACCGAAATTGCAAAGCTGCATGGCGCCAAGGGCCTCGCCTTCATCAAGGCTGAGAGCGGTGAATGGAAATCGCCGATCGTGAAGTTTTTCAATGACCCCGAGAAGACCGCGTTGCAATCGAAGCTGAACATCGAGGAGGGCGACTGTGTCTTTTTCGCGGCCGATAAATGGGAAGTCGCGTGCGAGGTCCTTGGCCGATTACGCCTGCGCGTCGCGGAAATGCAGGAGCTCATGCCTCCCCGCGAAATCTGGGATTTCCTCTGGGTCATAGATTTTCCGCTCTTCGAATGGAGTGCGGATGAAAACAAATGGAACGCGATGCATCATCCATTCACCCGGCCGAAAGCCGGGGACATGCTGCTGTTTGAAGAAAGAAAATTTCCCGAAGTTCGCGCTGAGGCTTATGACGTGGTTCTGAACGGCGTTGAGATTGGCGGCGGCAGCATGCGAATCTACGAGCCGGAATTGCAGGACAAAATGTTCGAGGCGCTCAGTATCAAACCGAACGATCGAGAATCGCAGTTTGGTCATTTGCTGCGCGCCTTCCGCCTCGGTGCGCCGCCGCATGGCGGCATCGCGTTCGGCCTTGATCGCTTGGTGATGTTGATCTGCGGCGAGCAAAGTATTCGCGACGTGATGGCTTTCCCAAAGAACAACCGCGCCATGGATCTCATGACGCAGTCGCCCGCTGAAGTCGACCCAAAGCAGTTGCGCGAGTTGAGAATCAGACTAGCCGGAGCAGCTCCGGAATCACGCGCGCCATCCGGTCCTAAATAGTTGATTCACAGTTTTGAACGCCTGGCCCGTCGCTTCGCGTCCATTGCAGCGCAGGTTGACGCAGATTTGAATCACAGCAGGAGCGCAAAACGCCGATCATTATCTGACCGGCGAATTCCCACCGTACCCCGAAACGTCGTGTGGCGAACGGTGGCAGTAATTACCATTAGTTGATCGGCAGTTGCAGCCGTATACTGGTTCCGTAACAATCGCAGCGTCAATCGATCGCGCAGGTGTGCGGACCCTTCTCTCTGCGCACAAAACAGCATCATGAATGCTATCGCTGCTCATAAAGATGAGCTTAAAAAATTGCTCAAGAACTTATCGGGCGACCCTGCCGTCTTAGGGATAACTTTCGTGGCGTCTCTGGATGCTTATATCACGCGCCTCGATACGAATTGCTCAGACATCAGCGCCCGCGTCAATCCGCCGCCGCCGCAAATAAACGGAGAATTAAATATGGAACCAACATTGACTCAGAACTGCGCACTTTACTACGCGCAGCATAGAACTTCAAAACGTCGTGCGGCGCTTTTCAAGAAGTTTCGCGCTGCGGCCCGCAAGCAGGGGCCGGATGTTCGGCGGCGGCTGACCTCCGGCGACTTATTCGTCGTAACACGACTTCATCGGGACAACGGGCGCTGAGATGCTTCATTGATTGTGATCATGGATTCCCTGACTTTCGCAAGTTCACAAAAGGAAGAAAGCGATTCTGCCGAAGAGCGACGCTGGGAAAACGAAGGCGGAAATCCAAGACAACTTCAACAGTTACCCTGTGATGATCGAAAGGAAGACGCTACAACCGGCCCGGCGCGAGGCACGCTGAAGACATTCTGTTACGAGGTTAACGGCAGATGCATCTAATCCAATTCCGCGAAATAATGCGAGATGCCGAAGTCGCATATGCAATTCATCCTATCGTGCGCAAGTACCTTCTAACTGTAAAGGACACGACCAAAGCCCTAATCGCATGCGGCGTGCCGCGCGCTTCCAATGTAGCTCAGATCACCACCGGCAGACTTCTCAACATTGATCTGCCCTCTCTTCAGAATGTCTAAGCGCAGCGCAAAATCGATCTTCAGATATGCCCAAACAAAAAAGCAAGCATGACTTCGGTGGCAGTCGCTCGATTCCAAAGCGGGACAGGCCGCGATCGAAAAGTGCTTCTCCGAAGCAGCGCAAACAACTAGCTCACAATGCCCCTGTCCGACGGGCTGCGAGCAAATTTCGCGAATGATCACTGCGCAATGGAATGTCGTGATTCAACCGCGGGTTCTCGCCAGTCTCACCCGCGAGCGGCCAGAAAGGATGGGCGCGCGAGACGAGCGGAGTCGCTATGAGAGTTCGGTAACCAAACATGGAACCAATCGTCCAACAGAGCAGCGCGATTCATTTCAAGCGACATAAAGGCTCTAAATCTCGAGCTGCGCTTTTCCGGCAGCTTCGCGCTTCACTTGCAAATCAGACCCACGATGTTAAGCAGCAGACGTTCGGCAACGCTCACATCGCGCAAGGGCTTCGATCAGGACAACTGTGGCTGAGAGGGCTCGAAGTTTAGTATGCGCGCGGCGATGCGACGCGCAAGCGGAGTTAGAGGTACCGCTTCGCAAGGTGAAATGAGCAAACGAAGCGCAGCCCGATCCTCTGATCAGGAAGTGATGGTACATCTGTCGCGCTCTCAGATTTTCAAAGATTACGAACGGGCTTTCAGCGAAGCCACGGGTTTGCCGCTTAATATCCGAGGACACGATTCATGGTCGCCTGCACACCATGGCAAAACGGATCACGTTTCGTTCGCCGCGATTCTGGCTCGTTTCAACAAGGCTCGCGCCGCATGTCTAAGGGCCCAAACCGATGCGTCCCAGGAACCGGACTCGACAATGCGCACCGTGACTTGGTTTGCGGGACTCTCAGAAAGCGCAGTGCCAGTGTACGTGGGTGACCACATTCTCGGTTTTCTCGAGACAGGCGAAGTACTGCTCAAGAATCCGACAAAGAAACACTTCGCCAGCATTACTCGGCAGCTCCGCGCGTGGGGCTACAAGACGGATTGGAAGCAACTTGAGCGGGCTTATTTTCGGTCGTGTGTTTTATCACCCGACCGGTATCGCGCGATGTTGCGGCTCCTGAGTATTTTTGCGCAACACCTTTCGATCTTGTCGAATCAACTGGTAGTACGGCGCGAAGAGGCTGAGCCTGCGAATATGGCGCGAGCGCGACAATTTATCGAGGTCCATCAAGCGGAGCCGCTGTCGCTGGGGCGGATCGCCCACGCGGCTAATATCAGCAGGCATTACTTTTGCAAGATGTTCAAGAAAGCGACCGGGATGAATTTCATCGATTACCTCTCGAGAGTTCGAGTGGAGAAATCGAAGACGCTTTTGCTCAATCCCAATTCGCGAATTAGCGAAGTTGCCTTCGCCTGCGGATTTCAGTCCATGACGAACTTCAATCGCGCGTTTAAGCGAATCGTCCGTCGTTCTCCCACGCAATTTCGCGAATCCCTTCCGAAGCTGCGACGCGCGACTTAGAAGGTATCGGTTTCGATGTGTCAGTCTGATCAAGCTTGACGCGGAGTTGGTCGAGATATTTTGCAGAGCTCCGCAGAGTAATCCGCCCTCTTGCAGTCCTAAAGAGACAAAGATCAGCTGGCTTCATAACTGTGTTGTGGTGTGATGACATTTGCTGCGGAAATCGCCGTCCGACGTTGGTTAAAAGCAAAGGCGGTCGACGAAGGTAGCCGCGTTACACTCGGACTAGCGCACGGGACCCTCCGAACTCCCTCCGCACGCCAGCCTTAGTGTTTAGCGCCATTATTTCACTTTAACTTCGATAGCTTTTGATCTTGCTATCGGCGTTGTCGGGAGATGCACTTTCAACACTCCGTCGTGGAAATCCGCCGTGACTTTCGTACTGTCGGCATCTTCGGGCAGCGTGAAGCTGCGTCGGAAAGTACCAAAGGATCGCTCGATGCGATGGAATTTCTTCTTCTGATCTTCCTTCTCGCTTTTGCGTTCTCCGGAAACGCAAAGGATGCCGTCTTCGACAGTTACCCTAACGTCATCCTTCTTCATTTCAGGCAGGTCAGCTTTGAGCAGATACCCGCGATCATCTTCGCTGATATCAACCTCCGGCGACCAATCTGCGACTGCCAGGCTGTGGATCTCGCCACTGCCCATTCTATTCGGAAAGCCGCCCAGGAAGAAAGGATTGAAGCGATTTTGTGTTGCTTGTTCCATCTCTCTAAGCGGATTCCATGTTATTACTTTATTCAATGTATTCATTTTATTTTACCTTTCTGGATTGAGTTAAAGCCGTATTGGTGCATGTCGCTAACCGCTTATTGTCAGAGCCGACCCTAATCTTGTGCACGTTGAGCGAGCAGACCCCGTCGAAGGCGAACGCGCGGCGACTTCACCGGAATTGGAGTATTCCAGAGCCGATCGTAATTTCCGATCAGAACGGCTATTCAACGCTTTCGGAATTTAGGCGCAAACTGCATTTCCGAGTACGGACTTGCACCCTTGAGGTGAGTTGTTGGTGCGCGGGATGCAGAGCATATTGGCAAAGTCTATGAAGGATTCTGTCGTCAGAGGCTGTCTGCTGCAGCTTCTCTATGAACGTCGAAGCGAAGATTCCATTCCGTTCGGCCAAGGTGAGCAGGCGGTCCCGCCGCCAGGAGGCATAAATCACCGCGACTGGCTGCGCGCTGTGGCCCAGCTTTCAGAGTATCACCTCATCGACTGGACCCCGCTTGAGGATAAAAGCGGGATGGGCCAACTGTCCGGCTTTGCCAAGATAAACGACTTCGGAGTGGAAGTACTCGAAGGTGGTGTCGCGTCGCCGATCCAGATCTCAATAGATGAACGCCGGCGAACCAGCGTTCCTCGGCGGGAACAGGCGCCGATTGCAACGAGCACTCAGCATCAGCAGATGATTACGGACGCGCTGGAGAAGGTGATCACCGCGATCAATCAAGCCGATGTGTCGGAGCAGGAGAAAACTGAAGCGGAAACTTTGTTGCGAAGACTGCTGGGTAGCAAAGCAGCGGTTAGCGTATTAGGCCCTGGCGCGCAATCCCTCGCCGCGAAGTATTTCACGGAATAAAAACGGAGAGCGGGCGTCAAAGATTCGTTGGCTTCCTTCTGAGTCTGGGATTCGCAAGACAAGAAACGGTGAGTCTTTCGGAAAATACGGCCAGACCGTACTCAAAGCCGAGGTAAATTGCAGAGTCCTTCGGACAAGGAAAAAATAGAAAGATTACGTCATGAGAAAATTAACGCCGACTCTTACACAAAGCGGACTGCTGGCCGTGTTGCTGCAACGCCAGCGCTACAAAGTGATCCAGTTGGCCTCGCGTCGTGCACAACGCAAGCACATGTGCGCCGCCCTTTGGAGTACCCTCACCTGGCCGTGGCGAGCGCTTACGGCACCCATGCCCGTCCGCCATTCGCGCCGAGCACTTCGTCGGATACCTCCCGCGCCGATCTTAAATCTTTTACCGATGCCGATTGCCATGTCTCATCCAATCCACACGTACACTGAACTGCAGCAACAGATTCACGACGATCTGCGGATCCAACATCCTGAATGGATTGCGCCCAGTGGCGAATCCCCCATGTGTGATTCTTACGGCGCGTGCCTCACGGAAATGCTCGACACTTTGACGCGAAGAGGATCCAACAGACCGATCGTTCCTCCTCATCGCGTACTGGAACCGGCAGTAACTGGAAGCTAACGAGTTATGGGACATGTTTTAAAGCTAGTTGAGCTATTCTTATTCTGTTTGGGGATCACCTACTTAGGAGGCTCGGCTATCGTAGCCTACGCGAAGTAAATGACCGGCGACGCATCTACCTTGGTGATTCAGTTCGTTTTTTTAGCTGCTATTATTCTCGCTCCTTGGTTTTATAGGAGGAGTAAGAGTTAGGTTTATTGCGCTGAGCTCTAAAGAACAAATCAGCAGGACACACGGCAGTCTGCGACAGGTCGAGATCGGAAGTCGGGAATTCTTCGCATGCATTCTATCGTAGGCCGCTTACGATGCATGCGAGGCGCGTGGGAGAATTTTAGGGCACAAGCACTGCAAATTGCCGGCGGGACGACCTGTTTTTTCCTAAAACGGGCTTCGTGCAGGTTCTATCTTCGGGCAGGTCCGGGACACCACCGTGCAAGTCTGGACAATTGGAGAAGGATTTGGGATTAGAAGCGAGTTCTCTCAGACATGCTGCGCGGCTAATAATTTTCGAGATCATGAGGTCTTTCTTCCTTGGTTCAAAGGGACAGGCGACTAAGTTAGCCGCCTTACACCGGGGCAAACGCGCGGACCTTTCCGCACGCTCACCGTCAGTGTTAGAGCATTACGCCACTTTAACTTGCGTAGCTTTTGATTTTGCTATCGGTGTCGTCGGCAGGTGCACTTTCAGCACGCCGTCGCGGAACTCCGCCGTGACCTTCGTACTATCGGCATCCTCAGGCAGCGTGAAGTTGCGTCGGAAAGTGCCAAAGGATCGCTCGATGCGATGGAATTTCTTTTTCTCATCTTCCTTCTGGCATTTGCGTTCTCCGGAAACGCTAAGAATGCCGTCTTCGACTGTTACCCTAACGTCATCCTTTTTCATTTCAGGCAGGTCAGCTTTAAGGAGATACCCGTGATCGTCTTCACTGACATCAACCTCCGGTGACCAATCTGCGACCGTCAGATTGTGGATCTCGCCACTGCCCATTCTGTTGGGAAAGCCGCCCAAGAAGAACCGATGTAAACGATTTTGTGGTTCGTCGATCTCTCTAAGCGGATTCCATGTTGTTACCTTATTCAATGTATTCATTTATTTTACCCTTCTGGATTGAGTTAAATCCGTGTTGGTGCATCGCGCTAACCGCTTATTGTCAGAGTCGACCCTAATCTTGCGCACGTTGAGGATCGGGCCCGGCCAAAGGAGGCAGTCAGCAATCTTGCTTGCCATAGACGCGCACATCGCGCATGATGAAGTCCCGATGGTCAGGGCGAATTGTCGGGCGCGGTTCACCGCAGCCGATTTCGACTTCATTGTGCGGACGCTGGCGCGTTCGCAAACGGATCAAGTTTCTCTCGTAGATTTGTTGAGCGATGTCGAGACGCGCGATTCCATTCTCGATCATCCCCGGTTGGTTGACGCGATTTTGAATCACTGCGGCCAACTGCGAATATCGTCGCAATTTTACTTTTACGTTCTCGCCCGGCATGTCCTGAAACAGGGTGGAATTGGCGACCGCAAACTTTCAGATTACATCGCTTCACTGCTGGAAGCTTTCTCGCGCGCCAGCCGATTGCAGATTTGCGATGAGACGCATCATTTGGCTCAACAGTACATTTCCGACATCCTTATTGCACTGAAGCGCGCTACTCCCGAGCAGGCGTTTCTGCTTCGGGCGCACATTGGCAATTACTCACTTTTTATCAGCGGAATTTTTCACGAGAACACGCAGCGCCGCAGCCTGCGTGGCGGACCGGATATTGAGTTTTACGAGCAGGTCGGCCGGGCGAACTATCAACTTGTTTCGTCGCACGCAGTAGCTCGACGCTGCGAGCTGGATGATGTGTTCGAAGGGTTGGCGGACCGGTTTCGAGAGATCCGCCTCGCGCTGAATCAGCTCTCGGATCAACTGCTAAACCTGGACGAAGGCGCGCGTCCTTCGCTTGCGTTGTGAACGAAACCCTCTTTAGCCAAATCCAGCGATTATTTGAACGAACGTACGCGCAGGTCGGAATCAATCTCGAAGATTGTCTGATTGATCGGGCGCGCTTCTCGCAATTGTCCATACTGGCCGGCAAATCGGCCCGGGAACTCAGCGAACTTGCGCGCACGTTTTTGCGGCGCGCCGGCGACCAGCTTTACGTCGGCATTTATTATTCGCGCTGGCTGATTGAACAACTTGAACAACATGATCCACGCGCGGGCCTGGGCGATCGCAACATCCGGTCGCTGATCATGTTTGTCGAAGAGCTCAACCATGCGTTACACGCTGCGCTTCAATTCAAACGCGGCGTGCGCGAGATCGCGTCGGAAGATTTTGCGCGCAATCTTGAGCTACAGGCGCAGGTGGACACTTATCTGGTTCTCCTTTTGTTTGTCGCGTTCTTTCGCAAGACCCAACGCGTATCCGCGACCGATCGCCGCTGGTTGCGTTTTCATCTTTTCGTCCGCCAATGTCCGAACGCATTTCGCGATGCAAACCTGCGCGGCCGCTATCTCGAGACGAGCGAACTTGCATCCAGCTACACGCGGTATTTGGATACTCTCAACGGCGTTCGTCGCGTAGACGAAATCCGGCGATTCCATTCTCTCGACTATGGTGGAAAAAAGACACGGATCCTCGCGCTGATGGACAGCGCTGCGGACTAGAGAAAGTACCCATCGGTCGCGCGGATTCGATTCGTGAAACGAGCCATGATGGATCGCGCCGCAAAATCGCTGCATCCAGACTCGACGATTCGTCGGATCACTGGACACACTTATCGCTTGCCGATGCCCGTGGGAAAAATTAAGCCAGACTGACCTGAGCATGGCTGAAACACCTACAACACAGCAGATGCTGGATCAGGAAATGATTGCGCGGATTGGCCGCCGCGATCAAAGCGCCTTCAGCGCCATCTACGATCGGCTGAGCGGCCCACTCTATTCTTTGGCGATGAAAATGCTCGGAGACCCTGCAGAGGCGCAGGACGCTTTGCAGGATGTTTTCCTCCAAATATGGTCGCGTGCCGGAAGTTACGACCCAGATCAGAGCAGCGTCTTCAGTTGGACCGTGCTGCTGACGCGAAGCCGAGTCATCGATCGATTGCGGGCGCGCGGCCGACGTTCACGAGTCGTGGTCGCCTCCACTGAAGAGACACCCACCGCCGCGGCCGATGCATCCACCGTCGAGAGCGCCGCGGACACCGCTGAGAAGAACGATGAGGCAGCGCGTGTGCGATATGTATTGACCAATTTGCCTTCTGAACAACGCGAGGCGATCGAAATGGCTTTTTTTGAGCATCTCAGCCACCACGAAATTGCGGCTCGGCTTGGGCAACCGCTCGGCACGGTTAAAGCCCGAATCCGTCGGGGACTGCTTAAATTGAGGCAACGACTTAGCACCTTATGATTTCGGAGGAACAACAGGATCAGGCAGCGCTCTACGCGCTCGGGTTGCTCGACTCAGATGAGGACGCTGCGTTCGAATCCGAGTTGAGAGCGAACGCTGAATTGCGTGATCTCGTTCGCGAGCTGCGCGAGGCGGCCGGCGACCTCGCGCTAACCGCTCCATCGCTGCTGCCGCCTGCATCGTTAAAGGAGCGCGTCATGGGTGAGATAGCGATGGAAACTACACGGGTCGTTCCAATGGCGACGAGGCGCGCTCCTTTTAGCTGGGTACCGTGGGCAATCGCCGCGGCGTTGGCGGTGTTTTGCGGCCTGCTTGCTCTCGATCGCGTACGACTGCAGCGCCAACTTGCCGATATACGCGCAGCCGATCCGTTGATGCAGACGACGTTTTACACTCTCGCGCCATCCGCGCCTGCTCCAGCGGATGCGAAGGCGACGGTCGCTTGGCAACCCGGCCGTCAAAGCGGCGTGATTCGCATCAGCAATCTTCCTGCGCCGCAATCGGGGAAAGATTATCAGTTGTGGGCGGTCGATGCCGAGCACAAAGATCCAATTAGCGCAGGTGTTGTGCGCGTGGACAAGAGCGGTGTCGCGCAAGTTCGCTTTAAGCCGGTTGAGAAGGCGGAACATGTGAAAGCTTTTGCCATCAGCTTGGAGCGCGAAGGCGGCGTTCCCAAGAAAAAGGGACCAATCTTGCTCGTCGGAACCGCCTGAACGTTCGCCGATCGCCGATCGTTAAGTTCCTACTCTTTTGAGGTAGGCGGCCTGCGCTGGCGCGAACGCCTTTCGCGTACTCGGACACGCCCAGCGCTCGGAATTACAAGCGTCACAAGAAATTTTGCAGGCGCGATGCATCCAGCCCCGGCGTTTCGGCGTAATGCTTCCCGAAGGCCAAAAAATGGTAACTCTCGGCTAAAGAATAAGAGTGAAACAAATAAGACCCATGCAGGTGGCTCAATTCTCAATGACCCCCTGGCTTTGGTGTTAACGCCGCAGAGTGGCGACAGCCGCACCGACAGAGAAATTTCTCGTCTCCAGCAGAAAATTCGAGACGGCAGGAACCTTCAACTCTGGCTCGAACAACTCGGCTGGGCGTTTGTTGCCAAAGCGCGCGAAAATTTCGACACAGGTTTTTACAAACTGGCTGAGCAGTGCGCGCAATGCATCGAAAAGCGCAATCCGCAAAGCCAGGAGGCGATGCTATTGCGCGGGCACGTGCTGCAGAATCTGCATCGCTTCAAAGAATCCGAGACGCTGGCGCGTCGCCTCGTGCACGAGCGAGGACTCAGCTTTGATTACGGGCTTCTGGGCGATGCGTTGATGGAGCAAGGGAAGCTGAACGACGCCACTGAGGCTTATCAGCAGATGATGAATTTGAAGCCCGATCTTCAGGGTTATGCTCGTGCCGCCCACATGCGCTGGCTCAAAGGCGATCTCGCCGGAGCGATCGAGGCGATGCAGCTGGCCGTGAGTGCTGCCAGCCCAAACGATGCCGAATCTGCCGCGTGGGTGAATACGCGATTGGCTTTCTACGAGTTTCAAGCTGGCCGATTTGAACAAGCACAGAAACTGTGCGCGTTCGCCCTCTCGCTCCAAGGCAATCATGCCCCAGCGCTCCTGCTGCAGGGAAAAATGCTGCTTGCTAGAAACAGGGTCGCCGAAGCCGTGGATGCTCTGCAAAGCGCCGCTAAGATAAATCCGCTTCCAGAATACCAGTGGGCGCTCGCTGAAGGGTTGCGTGCACGCGGCCGTGAAAATGAGGCGTCTGCGATCGAGGCGCAGCTCCGCCAACACGGTGCGGCGAACGATGCCCGCACAGTCGCGCTCTTTCTCGCAACGCGGGGCGAATCTCCGGAGACGGCGCTTCGACTGACCAAAGAGGAATTCGATTCGCGCAGCGATATCTTCACTCATGACGCCTTTGCCTGGTCGTTAGCTGCGGCAGGCAACCTGGCCGAAGCGCGCCGCGAGATGCAGCGCGCACTGGCGGAAGGCACCGAAGACGCGCGGCTTTTTTTCCATGCCGCGATGATCGCTTCACAAGTCGGTGACGCTCCCGATGCGAAACGCTGGTTGCGCAAAGCGAGCGACCTCTCGCATCTGCTTTTGCCATCTGAGCGCAACGAACTTCAAAACCTGGCGGGCCGGGGCGCGAAACAGAATGCGTCCGCTGGTCCAAACACACAAAAACTTTTCCGCTCGGGTGAAATACCACGCGGAAATCCCAAAACCAAAACCTGAAAAATGAAAAGAATAACATATCTCGTGTCGCGCGGTGTGATAGCACTGCTCGCGGCGCACTTAATCGGAACGGCGCATGCTTCCAGTCACCAGGATGCGCCGCTGATCATTCGCGATCCGTCGGCCAACACCACGGACGTTTACGCGTTCGTGCAGAATGAAAACGGAATAAAAAGTCTGGTCACAGCGCTGGGCGTTTATCCGCATGAAGAACCCGGCGTCGGACCGAACAAGTACAACTTCGACGATAACGTGCTCTATCAAATCCAGGTCGCGACCGGCAGCGACGTGGCCGCGGGCAAAACCACGTTGAGTTACGAATTCCAGTTCAATACCACGTTCAGGAACCAGAACACGATCCTGCAGTCGTACCTAGATGTCATCAACGACATCGGGGACGCTGGGCAGAACCTGGTGCAGACCTACACCGTCACTAAGGTCGACCATCGCCAACACGACCATCGTACGCTGCTCGGAACGGGCACCGTTCCACCCAACAATCAGGGGGTTGCCACTGCGTTTTATAATCAGGGCGACAACGGCAGCAATCCCGCGAAGGACGGCGTCGCCACGGAAGCTGAGTTGGATCGCTACACCACGCAAGCAATCAAGAACCTGGGCGGCGGTTACTTCGCGTTCGCAGGGCAGCGTGACGATGGTTTCTATGCCGACATCCTGGCCATATTCGATCTCTTGCAGCTTCGTTCTCCGGGCAAAGATTCCCAGGGCGGATTCAACATTCATCTCATGGCGCTCGTGATTCCGCTGAGCGAATTGGGTGGCGACCAGCAAATTGTCGGCGTCTATGCAACCACCAGCCGCCGCCAGCTGCGGATACTGCGCGACAATGGCGACCCGCGAACGCTCGGCCCGTGGGTGCAGGTCGCGCGTCAAGGCAACCCGCTTTTCAACGAGGGTTTAGTCGCCATCGCCGATAAGGATCGCTATAGCCGCACCAGCCCCGAGGTTGATAATGCGTTGTTCCGAAGATACGCCGTGACTCCCGAACTGGCGCACCTAATCAACGTAATTATCTTCAATGGCACGTTGCCGGACGTTGAGACAGGCCGGACTGACATCGCAGGAATTTTTATTCCCGATTTGATTAAGGTTGATTTGTCCACCGACCCGTGCCGGCTTGCAGGCAATGGCACGCAACAGGGTGCCAACCCGGATGACCCTGGCTTCTCCCGCCTGAGCATCTTTGGCGGCGACACTCTGATCAGCCAAATCCAACCGGGCTTTGGCAATGGCGTTATTCCCGGCGGCTGGCCAAACGGTCGCCGTTTTGGCGACGATGTAGTGGACATCGCGGTGACTGCTCTGATCAGCAATCTTCGCGTCATTCCACCGATCATTCGCGGTCCGGCGGGCGACAATTTGGACTTCAATGACATGGCCTACAACAAGGTCTTCCCGTACGAATCCACGCCGCAGAACGGCCGCAACCACTCCCACCCATAGCAGCGCATCGCGATTGCTTCATCCTCTAATGCACTCTGGAAATCCCGGCCAGGCAGCGTGATCGCGCCTGGCCGGGCTCGAGGCGCAATTCTTAATTGTGCCGTTCTGCTTTCGCTGCTGCCGCTTCAACAGGCGACGGCTCACGATCCCGGGTTGAGCAGCCTCACGATTCGTTCGCGCCCGAACGGCTTGGAGACGGCGTTGATCCTCGCGGTCAGGGACGCAGCTCAACTTGTCGAGCTCGACGCCGATCGCGACGGGATTGTGACGCAACCTGAGTTTGCTAGAGGCCGATCTCAACTTGAAGCAGTCGTAGCCGCGCAACTCACTGTCGCGCCGGATGGCAAATTGGCGAGACCCGAATTCATTCGTAGCCGTCTCGACGAAAATGACAATGTGGAAGTTCATCTTGATTTCCACACTGCCGTTGTTTCCACGCTGGAAATTCAATCCAAACTCATCGCGTCCCTGCCGAATGGGCACCGCCAATATCTCCAGGTGCAAGATTTCACCGGCAAGACGATCACCGAAGAATTGCTGAGCGCGGCTGCGGATCGTGCAACGGCGCAAATAACGACCCCGAACGCAAGTGTTGCAGTGCACGAAACCATTAGCTCGTTTGCGGATTTTCTTGGCCTGGGTGTGAAACATATTTTGACTGGCTACGATCATTTGCTCTTTCTCTTGGGTTTGCTGGTCGTGGCGCGAGGCTTCGCGTCCTCTCTGAAGATCATCACGGGGTTCACTATTGCTCATTCGTTCACACTGGCGTTGGCAACCTTTGGCCTCGCGCAAATTCCGAGTCGAATTGTCGAGCCGTTGATCGCCGCTTCCATCGTTTATGTCGGCGTCGAGAATCTTTTGCGCGGCGACAATCCGAGAGCGCGTCAACTGTTAACGTTCGGCTTCGGTTTCATACATGGCTTCGGGTTTGCGTCGGCCTTGCGTGAGACGGGCATCGGCTCGCGTACGGGCGGCATCACGCTGCCGCTGCTCTCTTTCAACATCGGCGTGGAACTCGGTCAAATCATGGTTGCCGCCGCAGCGCTGCCGATCATTTGGAAACTCCGGGCAAATCCGGTGTTTGTTGCGCGTTGGGCGCCAGCGTGTTCAGCGACCGTAATCTTACTCGGCAGCTTTTGGTTCGTTGAGCGAGTCTGGATGAATTGATTGCACGCTGGCGATTGGGTGCGAGCAGCAATTTTTCCGAATGTTTTTCTGCGAAAATCACGCGCGCAATTATTGCGCCGCCAGGGTTGATGCGATTCATTTGCGCATGACGACTTATCCTAGGAGCTGCAAAGAATTAACTCGGGGCATGATGTATTTCCCCCGGATGCTGGATAAAATCCGGCTGCATTCCCGCGGCGAGTTGCACGAGGATTATCAGGAAAATTTCGGAGCGCCGCAGACGGCCGACAGTGCGTGTTGCAATTTTCTACGGGTGCATCATCGCGACCTCATCGAAAGAGTTAAACAGGGCGGCACGGATGAGGAAATTTTGGAATGGTGCTACGAAAAAGGGCGTCGGCTTAATCAAGGCGACTTGTTTGTTTGGAATGGGTTTATTTCGAAGCTCGGCTGGCGCGATTCGGTCACCCCGCGATTGGAACAACGAAAGCGCGAATTCGGAATCACCGATCGCACTGACATTCTCACAATCCCTGACCTAATCGATTTCGATGAAGGTCGATTCCCAGAGGCGAGCGAGAGCCCGTGACTTCGCCCAATTTGATTTGTCGACTACGACGGTTTGGCATTGCCGTTTGCCTATGCATCCTGGCTTTGACCGGTTGAGCGATCAAGCATGTCAGTCGCGATGGCGCCCGGGCCGGCCTCGACTCTCTGCAACGAGGCTCAGGCGCCCACGGGTGAAATGGCCGTGACCCCGCCGTCGATCAGGAAGTCTGCCCCGACGACGTACGCAGAATCGTCCGACGCGAGGTAAACTGCCAGCTTCGCGATTTCCAACGGATCGGCCATCCGCTTGCTTGGATTGTTGGTTCGGAGGACGTCCTTAACCGCCTGGCCCTGCTCTTCGCCTTGGAAGCGACCGAACATCGCTGTGTCCGTCGGGCCTGGGCTTATGGTATTCACGCGAATCCCGCGGTCCACGAGTTCGGCGCTGAGGATTCGAGCGAGATGGACGACCGCGGCCTTGCAGGTCGAGACGGTCGAGGTTGTCGGCCACCCCTTGCGCGCGCCAACGGACGCATTGATGATTACAGAAGAGCCTTGCCTGAGTAGCGGCAAGGCTTTTTGAATCGTGAAGTAAGCCCCTTTGAAATTGACGGCTATTACCTTGTCGAAGCTTTGCTCTGTCACCTCTTCGAACAACAGGAACTCGCTGTAACCTGCATTTACGAAGACGGCGTCCAGGTGCCCGAACTCCCGCTTGATCGCGGCGAACATCGTGTCGAGGTCGGTGAGATTGCTGACGTCCGCGCGAACGGCGAGGCTTCCGGCTCCAAGCGTTTCCTTCGCCGCTTGCAGCGACCCCTCATTCAACCCGCAGATGGCGACGCGCGCGCCCTCTCTGTCGAATTCCTGCGCTGCGGCCAGCCCGATCCCGCTGTTGCCGCCGGTGATAAGGATATTCTTGTTTGCTAGTCTACCCATTGTCGTCACTCCTTTAGATTTTTGATTAAATATATCCGTGTCACGGCAATCGCCACCTGACGTGCAGGCCGGATCCTAACGGCGCTGGGCTCCGATGATGAAAGAAGCCAGGGTGGCCGGCACGTCCCCAACGACGCGCCAACGGTGCCGAGTTCCGTTCTCGATCAGGACATCGCCGGGAGACAGCAGCACCTCCGCGTCATCGTCGAGCTCGAGTGCCATGTTGCCGGAGAGAAGGACCCCGAAATCCGTCGTGTCGGTCCTGTGAAAGCCGTCGTTAGCTCCGCCGGGTTCGTCGCCATCCTCGAGGTGCATCTCGGGAGTGGGTTCTGGTGCAATCACGCCGGGCAAGTACGTCCCTATGATGTAGCGGATGCCACCTACGGGTGGGAATATACCGGGCGCCGCCGGATTGTTCCCCGCGTTCGGGTAGGTTGCGGGCTCATCGGCATTCCAGAGGAAGGCGAGTTCTCCTAGGCCAGGGATGGGCATCCCATCGACTTTCTCATCTCGCACAAAAACAGCCCGACCCTTGGCGTTATGGCCGGTGACAACCGTGCGTACCTGCATTCCCTGTCTCTTCTCGTCCGGCTTGTTCATGGTCACGTTCTTGGATAGTCGTAATTTCGTTTTCATTTTTAGTTTTCCTTTCGTGTTGTTGAAGTCATTTTCTGTAAATGCCTAACGAAGACCTCCCGCGATGAGTAGTGTTTCACCGGTGATCCATTTCGAATCGGATGAAGCGAAGAAGACCGCCGCCGGCGCGATATCTTCCGTCTGACCGATCCGTCCGAGCGGCGTCTGCGATTCCAGAGTTTTGCGGAAGTCGCTCTGATCGAATCCTGCGGTAGTGACGCCTTCGGTTATCACCAAGCCAGGGTTGATGGCGTTGACCCGGATGCCGCGCGGCCCCAATTCCTTCGCGAGCGTGCGCGTGATCGCGTCAACCGCGCCCTTCGTTCCGGTATAAACGGAGAAATTCGGCGGCGTTACCGAGCTGACGCCTGAACTGATGTTGATAATGCTGCCGCCAGCGGGATTGAAATGCTTGAGCGCTTCTTGTGTCACCAGGAGCAGGCCAAGAACATTTACGTCGAAATGCTTGTGAAATTTTTCCTCGGTAACCTCTTCCAGCGGCGTGAATTCATAAACGCCGGCGTTATTGATCAGGATGTCGATCTTGCCGAACGCTTTCTCAGCCGCCGCAAAGAGCCCCTCAACTTCCGCTTTCTTCGCAACGTTGCCCTGGACCGCGACGGCTGTACCGCCGCGCTTCATGATTTCATCTACAATTTTGTCCGCATCCGTTTTTGAAGACGCGTAATTAACAACTACCGACGCACCTTCCGCTGCGAACTGTTTGGCGATGCCGGCGCCGATTCCTTTCGACGCTCCCGTCACCACCGAAACTTTTCCATTTAGTTTTCCGCTTTTCATTTTCGTTCCTTTCGTTATCTGGTTTTGGGAAATTGTTTCTACGTTTGCTTTAACATGCCGCGGCAAGAGTGAGCTCTGCCTTTATCGCTGGCGCCAAGATGTTGTCGTGTCTTGTGCCTGCCGGTTCGAGCCCGAGCGTCGCGATGTGCGCCTCAACGAGATCCGGCAGAAACAAATGCGGGAAGAATGACAACTCCCACGCCTTTGCTTCTTCTTCCTCGAGGACGATGCGAATGATTTCGCCCAGGCCGGGATACAGCTGCTCGTAATCGTGCTGCAGCTGTTCTTTTAATTCCGCCACCGCGGCGGTTAGTTTGTGAAGGAAAACGGCTGTTGCTTCAGAATGCTCTTCAGTTTTCATGGGGTTCGTTTCCTAGTTAGGTTTTGTCTCATCGTTAAAAGGAGAAGCCTGGGCTATGGGGTGAAGGCTGCGCCATCGACACATTTCGATCGAGCGAAGGCCGCTGATTGTTCGCGTCGATGAAGACATCCATCTGCTGGCCGACGAAAAGAGGAACCTTGTTGTCCTCGATGCGGTAGATGACTTGCAGAACGCGCGTGTCCACGCGTTCGGTGCTGTCGCCAGTGAGTGATTTTTTCGGCACCACGAACGGTTCGAACCGGACGAATGTGAGCGGGGTTTTCAGATCGGTATTGCCGCGCACTGCTGCCATCGCTTTCGCCCCGGGTTGAACACGAGATGCCTCGTGTTCTTCCACGTCCACGCGCACGTGAAGTTTGTCCACGTTCCCGAGCAGGACCAGCGGTGTCGGCAACGCACCAGTCGGCGCAAACTCGCCAAGATGTACTTTAACTTGCAGCACTTGGCCTTCCACAGGCGCGCGCACCGTCAACCGTTCGAGGTCTGTTTCGGTGGAGTTGAGTTGCGCGCGTGCTTGCGCAAGTTGGGCCTCGGCTTTCTGCGCGGCATAGCCACGGTTTTTATTTTCCTCGATGCTTAAGACTTTCTCGTCGGCCAACCGTTGTCCGAGCTCAAGCTGGTATTTCGCTTCGGCCAACGCTGCTTCCGCCACTTGCACGCCGGCCTGGCGCGTTGCCAGTTCGGCCCGTGTCGCCCGCGAGTCAATGCTGAAGAGGGGATTGCCCGCCTTCACCCGGCTGCCAACATCGACAAATATATTAGTGACTACGCCGGCAATCTCCGTACCGACCGCGATGTTCTCGGTGCTGGTTTCGACCAGCCCCACCGCGGCTACCGTTTGCGCATACGACGAAGCGGGCGGCGGCGAGGGCGGGCTCGTTGCTTCATGCCTCGGCTGCGAGCGAACCACAGAAATGACGCCGAACGTCAGCGCAGCCATCGCGACAATCGGAAGGATGAATCGTTTGATAGACTTCCAAGTCTCGTGGCCGATGTCCGGCCAACCGTTGGCCACTAAGGCAACTTTGTTCTCAATCATAACTCCTCCATTTTTCATGCAAGCATTGGGATGGCGTCTTCGAACTCAGGGATTTCGATCTCGTTCCGATGACGCGATTCGGTTTTCACAATCCGACCATCGTCCATGTGGGCGATGGCATCGGCGTGATGAAAGACACGGGTGTCGTGCGTGACGACGATGACAGCCCTATCGGGATGGACGGCGTTTTCGGCGAGCAATTCCATGACGCTTTCGCCTGTCGCATGGTCGAGCGCAGCGGTTGGTTCGTCGCACAGAATCAAACGCGGCTCGTGCACGAGGGCGCGAGCCAGAGCCACGCGTTGCTGCTCACCACCGGAAAGCTTGCTCGGCAAGGTGTCGAGCCGATTGCCCATCCCGAGTTTCAAGAGCACCGACTTGGCAAGATCGACCGCCGCTCGTCGGCGAACTCCGGCGGCGAGTAGCGGCACGGCCGCGTTTTCCGCTGCGGTTAACGCCGGCAGCAAATTATACTGTTGATAAACGAACCCAAGATTCTTTCGCCGAAAGAGAATGCGCTCGGTCGCGGAAAATCTTTCGATGTTTTGATCGAATAGTCGGACTTCACCACCGCTGCTATCGAGCAGGCCGGCAATGACAGAGATCAGAGTCGTTTTTCCGCAGCCGCTCGGGCCGACTAGGAAGGTGAGTTGCCCCAGAAGGGCCTCGAAATCCACGCCGCGCAAAACTTCGATCCGCGTCGGGCCTTCACCAAAATCCTTACGAAGTTCGCGGGCCCTAACTGCGGCAGTTGTCGTCGTGTCCATAAATCATCCTCGAAAGACAACGGCCGGTTCAAGTACGAGCACGCGCCGCAAACTCAGAATGCTGGCGAAAATCATGACGAATACGATAGTTGCCCCCGTTAGTGCGACGCTTTGCCAAATCAGGACAAGACCGCGAGTAGCGATTTTTTGGCTGAAGAAATCAAAAAACTGCCCGGCCATTCCCGTGCCAAGCGAGAAACCGATCAGGCCGACGGTGAAAGCCTGCAGCAGGATCATGCCGATCAGCCGCCAGTTGGTGACGCCGATGGCTTTGATGGCGCCGAACTGTTTTAAATTCTCGACCGTGAAGAGATAGAACGTTTGCCCAGCAACGACGACCCCGACGATCACGGCAATAGTAATTGTGATGCCGAAATTCACTGGAATGCCGGTATTCTTTAGGTAGTACCGAATGCAATCCCATTGAAATTGCTCGCTCGTGCGCGCACGCAAACCGGTTTGCGCTTCAATCCGCCTGCAAAGCTCCTCCGCTTTCACGCCCGGTTGCGGCTTCACCAGCACGTAAGAGAGCTGAGTGCGCTCGCGACCGACGAAATTTACCCCCTCGCTGTAGCGCGTGTGCATGACCGGGAAGCTCAAGAACGGCGCCGGGGGGTCGGAGATGCCGACGATCGTAACCTTATGATCGTTGAGTTCGAGCGTGCGACCGAGTTCCAGAGGCTCGCCCGGAAAAAGCAGTACGTAGCCCGCTTTATCTATGACGACTGAGTCCGGCTCGCGCAGACGTTGCCAGAAGCCGAGCAACATCTTGCGCGGCGCGCCGGTCAGAGTGCCGTCATCGAGACCGAGGCAGATCGAGACGGCGAACTTGCCGTCACCTGTGCGTGCGACCGGACTGCCTTTGAAAAGTCTCACCGCCCATTGCACGCCCTCCACGCCACGCACGCGTGTAAGATCGGTGTCCTTGAGCGCCTTGGTTTGTTCGAAATACTCAGTCTTCGGATCCATTACCCAAATCTCCGCGTCGGTGACGTCGGCAATTTGGCTGCCGGTGCGCTTGAGAACTCCGGCGAAGATCGAGGTCTGGTTCTCGAGCAGGAACGTGCAAAAGGCGATCGTGAAGATGAGGCCGAGATATTTGGCTCGGTCGCCGGTCAACATTTTGAGCGCGATGAAATTCATAATCTTCTATGAACCGGTTGATGAGGGAGTTTGCGACCCCGTCGGATCAGAGCCGCGGCAAGGAGGATCACCAGCGTGCCCGTTTGCGGTGAGATGGCAGCTTGAGCTGGTGCGGGTTCCTCAGGTCCGGTTGCAGGCGGTATTGGAACGGACAGACTAGTCGGTATGATATGATTCATAAAAAAGAATCCCTAAGGTTTCAAGCTGTCAAAATAATCGAAAAGAGCCTGGCCCGTTTGCAACAGCAGCTCCTCGTTCTGGGCGTTTTTGGCCGTACCGGCCATGCCCGCTTGCGCCGCCACGATGAACGCCGCCACTTTCCGCGGAGAAACGTCTTTTCTCACTTTGCCTGCCTTGATCCCGCGGGCGAACGCGGCCGCCACGGTCTCTCGCCACGCGACATAGATCTTCTCCAGCGACTTGCGGAATTTTTCATCAAGGGGTGACATCTCTTGCGCCAGATTATTCAGCGGACAGCCATGCACCAGCCCGCCGTTGGCAATCTCCCTTTTGGCGCATTGGCGAAAGATGCGCTTCAAATCGGTAATCGGATCGGTCGAATGGGCGAGAGGATCGGACCATTGCTGCTTGAAATGCGGATGAATGACCTCCCGCACAACCGCGTATCCCAAATCTTTTTTGCCCTTGAAGTGATGAAACAGTGCGCCTTTGGTCGTACGCGCTTCATCTACGATGCGATTGAGGCTACCGCCCTGGAATCCGTTTTTGTAAAATTCGTCAAATGCTGCCTGGAGGATTTTTCCTCGCGTATTTTCAGGGCTTCTCTTGGCGGTCGTTTTCATTCAATGTTCTAAAATACAGACCAGTCGGTATGTGTCAACGTTCAATTTTTGTTTTTTCAGCCACTTCGAAGCGGCTGGCATTCTGAAATCGGTTTTGATTTTGTCGGGCGTGTGATGGTCCTTTCTTGAAGCGGCCTTTCACGGCCTGGCTTTTTCTCCGCATCCGTGCTTATCACTCCGACATCGCAGAGACGCCGTTTGCGAGCGTCCACCGTGCTTATCACTCCGACATCGCAGAGACGCCGTTTGCGAGCGTCCAGGATCTCAACTCCAATGATCGCAAGTATGCTTACGTGGTTTGGAAGCTGTCGGATGATGGCAAGCATCTGACACTCCGCGGCGTTAACCGCAACGTAATCCCAAAGGAAAAGAAAGACTCCACGGGCATTGCTAAGTTTTTAGAGGAGAACTCGAAGAACCCCTGTTTGTTGGTGGACAGGTTCGCTGCTGAATGCGATGGAAAAATCGAAAGGAAAATGAGATCATGAACGGAAAGGCACTGTGGGTAGTTCTGGAGGCGAAGCCGGGCAAGGAAGCGGAAGTAGAGAAATTCTTGGAGACTGGTCGGGTATTAGTGGAGGCCGAGCCGAAAACGGTGTCCTGGTTCGCCATTAAAATCGGGCCGTCCACATACGGTATTTTTGACACGTTCGCAGATGACTCTGGCCGGGATGCGCACCTGAATGGCAAGGTAGCGCAGGCCTTGAAGGAAAAAGCGTCTGAGCTTCTGACGAAATCACCTTCGATCGAAAAAATTGACGTGATTGCGTCGAAGCTGCCCAAATAATTGCTGAAGGACTGAGCTCGTTCCAGAACTCTGGCGGTGGCTTCATCGAATTTGATTTCTGTGCGATCAGGTTTCGGTCTTGCCGTTTGCCTGTGCATTCTGGCTTTCACCGCTTGCAAATACGAAGTTCCAATCACATCCAGTCCTACTCGCAACGTGCAGGAGCAACTTCTTGGCGACTGGACGTCATCGGACGGAAAGGAACAGATGAAGGTGCGCGGGCTCGACGAGGGCTTCTACGTCGTTTACTACGACGGTGACTTGTTTCGTGCTTATCACTCCGACGCCGCGGACATAGCGTTTGTAAGCGTCCAGGATCTTAATTCGAAGGATCGCAAGTACGCTTACGTCGTTTGCAAGCTGTCGGATGACGGCAAGCATCTGAGCTTACGGAACGTCAATGACAAGGTGGTTCCGAAGGAAACGAAAGATTCAGCCACCGTTGTTGCGCTTTTGAGCAAGAATGCGCATAACCCCGAGCTGTTTGGTGAGGAAATCGAGTTTAGGAAAGTAAAGTGATTGCCGTTTCCACGGCCCTATTTGTTGGCGCCAAAGGCGCTCTCCTCATATGAGCCTGGGGCACCGCTCCAAGGAATTCGAGTCGAATGATAACGAAGCGCTGAAAGCGCGATTCAAGGCGAAGAGTCGCGCTTTCAGCGCTAGCCTTGTGGGTCCATAAAAATCCTGGGACGTTGCCCCAGGCTGGTGATGAATGCTGCGCCCGTGGCGCTGCGAAGGATAGTCGGTCTGGATTATCAGATGCGACTCCTCAACTCGCGAATGGGTTTCGGAGTCAGTTGCGATTGATGGTCAGAAGCTTTTCTGACAGAATTCGGGATGCCAAGAGGAAGCAGTCGATTTCTCACAATCTGTTGTCTGCTGTTTCCACTCTATTTTTGTGCGCTGGATATTAGTGCGCAGCAAACACCCGTGGCGCCATCGAGTCCCAGCGCCTCACCATCGCCAACACCAACTGTCTTTTCGCCGCAGACACTCGCGGATTTGAAACGATTGCAGCAGGCCGCTCTC
>QHMR01000148.1 GCA_003217875.1 Verrucomicrobiota bacterium | reverse complement strand
TCTTGTAGAAGTGCGCCGCCTGCTTGGCGTTTCCGACGTAAAATTCGATGTAATCAGTTCCCTGTAGCGGCAAAAAATCCTTTTCCACCGCCGGAGCAGTTTTCGTTTTTGGGGCAGCAACTGTCGTTGGCATAATGACCTCCTAACTCTCTCGCGCCGAGCGCGTCCTCTAAATATAAGATCGACAATCACCCGTAGCAAGGTTGCGTGGCGGACCAGCCCACTCTTGTCATTTCGACCGAAGTGGAGAAATCTCTCGATGTTAGTTTAAATGAACGGCTCTGTTCGGCGACAACCTCAAATGGCTTTCGGATCGGAAAGACTTCCCTGATGCGAGCGTCGATCTGGTCTATCTCGATCCGCCGTTTAACTCCAACGCCGATTACAACGTTCTCTTCCGCGATGTCTCGAGCTCGGGTAAGAACTCGTCAGGTTCATGCTACTTACTTATAAACGGTTTCTGGCTCAGGTTCGGAAAGGAGTTTTTGAAAACCGGGATCATTGCGGATCGGGTCCCAGACGGGGTCGATCTTCAGACGCGCAACAGAAATGTATTCCCCGGCAGGGATTGTAAGCAGTTGCCGAAGTATTTTTACGGCCTCTTCGGGTTGACCAGTGTGCGCTTCGATTTGCGCTAGTCCTAAAAGAAAATATGTGCCGACAAGCGCATCTTTTTCTATTGGCATCGACTCTGCAGCTTCTCGCGCGATGCGAAGCGCATCCGCATTACGACCGAGGCACACGTAAATCCAGGCTACCTCCGATGCTGAGGTGTGATCGCTTGGCCGCCGCTCAGCCAGTTGGGCCTCGAGTAAAACACGTGCTTGGTCGCATTCCGATTTTGCTGCCACATTTTGGCCGGCAAGTACTTGAATCCCGACTCTTGCCTTCAGCTGGCGCAAACGTTCGTCACGAAAATTCCCCGGAACCTCATCCCACGCCCTGAGAGCATCAGGAAAATGCCTCTCGAGCACGTCGAGATATACGTCCTCGCGAATCATCTGGGAAATCAAAATGCCGTAAGGACTAACTTGCCCTTTGGCGCCCTGTACTCCCTCCGACGCCCGCCTGGCGCGCTGAATGTCACCGGTGCTATTAGTATAGGTTTGAGCGAGATGGTAAGCGGCATTTATATTCTGCGGGTCGAGCGCTAAAGCGCGGCCAAGCGCTCGTTCAGCCTCATTCCAACGACGAAGGAAGAGGTACGCATTGCCCATCTCCGTGGGAATCCCAGCGTCGCGCGGATCGAGTTCTAACGCCCGCTCAAATTCAGCAAGTGAGCGTCGCCATTCACCGCGGCGGCGGTAAATCGCAGCTCGGAGTTGCCGGCTGATCGCGTTACTCGGTTGGAGTTCGACGGCTCGATCGGTTGCTCTCAACGCAGAATCATAGTCACGATGACCCCAGTAATGAAATAGAGCCAGCGCCAGATATGCATCTGGCAAATCAGGAGCAATCGCGAGTGCGCGTTCAATATCAGACTTTACCTCCTCCAATTGTGCCGACGTCAGGCGGTTGCTAAACCAATGCCGATTTAAGCGGCTGTTTGCGAGTCGCGCATACGCAAGCGCGAAATTCGGATCTCGCGCCAGCGCTTGCCGGTAGAAAGTTTCGGCGCGATCGAAGAATTCCACGTTTTCTGTGCTCTCAGCCTGGCGTTCCTGGTATTCGCCTTTGAGGAACAGATCATAAGCTTCCGTGTCTCGCGTGGGCGCTGCGGTCAGGGCATTCGCCTGGCTCGGGGAAAGCTTCGCCTGTAATGTATCGGCAATCTCCTGCGCCACCCCGCTTTCGACTGCAAAAATATCCTTTAAGTCACGATCGTAACTCTTTGCCCAAAGATGCATGTCGCTGCGCGCGTCGATTAGCTGGACGTTTACCCGCACTCTGTCTCCAGCTTTTTGCACGCTGCCTTCAAGCACAGTCGCGACGCCAAGTTGACGGGCCACTGTCTTTAAGTCTTCTGGCTTACTCTTATATTTCGCCGTGGAAGTCCGCGAGATGACCTTCAGATCGCCGATGCCGGCGAGTTTGGTCATGATTTCGCTCTGAGTGCCGTCGGCGAAATAGGCGTTCCCTTTTTCCTCGCTCAGATTTTCAAAGGGGAGAACCGCGATGCTTTTTTCAGGGATCGCCAAGGCCAAGCGCGTCGGCCTTCGTAAAAGAAATACGAAAGCACCGGTAATCGCAGCAAGCATGAGCAGCGCGACAGCGATTTCCGCCCAGCGCACGCGACTTCGATGCTTCTTAATGGCTTGGAGCTTCTTCGGAAGCTTCGGATTACCGACTTCGCTGTCGTAAAGATTCGCAATGCCAACACGCACGCCATGTTTCACCTCGCATGTGCCGAGATCATATAGGCGCGGCCGCCACTCCTCGTATTCTTCGAGATCTTCGGCGACGTGCTTGGAGAGCAGAATGTGGCCAGCATCACCGCATTCCATCGCGCGGTGCGCGAGATTCAAACCAGCGCCAGTGAGGTTCGCTTGACCAGTTACGTCCACTACTCCGCTGACCGGTCCACTGTGAATGCCCATGCGCAGGCGCAAACGTGGGTGATCTTTAAGCGCACGGCTCAGCTCGATCGCGCAGCGAACCGGCGCTTCGGGACTGGTGTAAAAGACCAGAGCCATGCCGTCGCCGGTGGCGATCTTGATCAAGCGCTCCGACGCGTCGGCCTTTTGAAATTGGTCGGTCGCGCGAACGATTTGGGTCAGCTCATCGACGGCTGCGTGTTGCTCGTTAATCGAGAGCTTTGAATACCCGACGATGTCGATGAACAAGACATGTGCGATCTCGAGCTGAATTTGTTTTTTAACCTCAGCCGACATGTTCCGGTGGGAATTTGAAATCGCCGGATGCAATCATCTCATTTTCGTCGCTGCTCGTCGAGCAGATAAGATCGGCAACTGCCGTCGCAAGGTTGGTGCTTGTCGAGTTTGGCCGCAGTTGAAATCCGGCAAAACAAGCGCAGGTCGTTTTGGGAAGATAAGCCGCCGAAGAAACCGATTCGTTGGTCAGCGCACGCGCGAAAAAAAGCTGCCAAGCGTGAGATAAGCAAAGCGGACGTAGAACAGACCATTATGCAATCGGATTCCACCATGCGGAGCCAGCCGCCACGCCAGATTTTTATGCGGCGTTACCTGGACGAAGTTCTCCAGACGGAGATGCTGTTGCGCGTGATAGTCGAGGAGACCGACGCGGAAATGGCCGTAGTCACGCTTTACAAGACATCGAAGTTCAGGAAATATGAACCCGGCGCATGAAGGCTGAATACGACAAGGAAACGGACACGCTTACCATCACGCTTCGCGACGCGCGCGTGAAGGAAAGTGACGAGGTTCGCCCCGGCGTCATTGCTGATTTCGGCTATGACGGTGGCGTAGTCGGTTTCGAGATTCTTCAAGCCTCGAAGGTCGTTGAGCACGCGGGGGAGATGCAGTTCGCCGTAGCGGGCTGATCGCGTCAGTTGTCATTTCCCGCGACGTAGAGCAATCTTTCGCCGTCGTGAACCGGCTGTATTTCGGGGACAATCTGAAATGGCTTTCGGATCGGAAGGAGTTCCCCGACGCGAGTGTCGATCTCGTCTATATCAATCCGCCATTTAATTCGAACGCCGATTACGAAGTGCTTTTTCGCGAGCCATCCGGGCGATGCGATTTCAGCAAGAATAGGAAGCGTTCATACACAAGGAGTTGAAAATGTTTCAAAAATCCTCAAAAGACGGTTTCTCGTTCAAGGTTTACCGCGGGGCACAGATGACGCTGCTAACGATGGATCTTGCCCAGCAGCCGGCGACAGGGACCTTTGCGGGCTTCACGCTCGAACGTTACGTCGTCGGTTGATTCGCCATTTCAGGCGTTTAAATGGGTCCACTTTCCGGGCAGCTATTCGCAGAATCCCGCACCTTTCGGCAATTGGGATTACCATGCCACGCCGCGTTTTTTCGATGCGAATAAAAAGCTCCTTCCTCTCGACGCCGGCAAGACGGTCACCGTCACGGTTCCCGTGGGCGATTTTTCCAAAGGCGGGCTCGAGATCGGTTTCACCCGAGCGTTCCTAAAATCTCAGGCTTACGCCGACCATTATGGCGCTAAGACCAAGCTCAAGCCCACCGGCGACTGGCTTTTCGACATGACGAAGAAGGCGGGGACAAAGAAAGGACACGATTTCACTTACGAAGATATGTACGTCTGGCTCGGCTACACAGCTCGACGCCAGGTTTATGAAATACTCGACGAGGCATTGAATGACAACACTGTTGAGGTCGAGATGTTCGCCTACGATCTCAACGATCCCGGCGTTGCTCAGCGATGTCTGAATCTGGCTGCCGCCGGCCGCATCAGAATAATTCTCGATAATGCGACGCTCCACCGCACGCAGGCCGGAAAGCCCACCACCGAAGAGGACGATTTCCAAGCCAGGTTCAACGCCGCTGCCGTCCCGGGTGCCGAGCTCTTCCGCTGCCGCTTCGACCGCTATTCGCACTGCAAGATCATCATCTTGAAAAAGAACGGAGCTGCGTTTCGTGTCCTGACCGGCTCGACCAATTTCGCAATCACCGGTATCTGCGTAAACGCGAACCACGTCCTTCTCTTCGACCGCCCGGACGTCGCGAAGTATTACTCCGATGTGTTTAACAATGTCTGGCAGGTGGGTAAAGCCGCCCCTTTCCGGACCACAGATTTCTCAACCAAGACAAAAAAATTTGATAACGACCTTTATCCAAAAACCTTCGATAGAATCGGTGCTTTTTGCGGTGATGGAAATGGGCGACACGAGCACCGGAACGCTCATCCGGGCGCTCCGCGACCTGCACAAGAACGATTCGATCTATACATACGGCGTCACGGACAATTCGAGCGGTGACATTTCTCTCTACAAGCCCGGCCGCAAAAACGGCCTGCTCATCGACGCCAAGCAGGCCAAACGCGAGCTTCCGCCGCCCTTCAAGACTGAGGCCTCGCTGCCCGGTCACGCTATCCATCACAAATTCGTCATCACGAATTTCAATCGCTCAACGGCCCGTGTTTGGTGCGGTTCCTCAAACCTCGCCCTCGGCGGCGAAAAAGAGAACGGCGACAATTTGATCTGCATAAAGGATCAGGACGTCGCCACCGCTTTCGCCATCGAAGCGATGCGTCTGACCGACCATTACAATTACCGGTCGGTCCGCGAACCCGACATCGGCCCGCCAAACCAAGAGCCGAAGAAGCTCGACGACACCGGCGCTTGGGTAAACAAATTCTTCGATCCGGATGACATTCGATTTGTGGAAAGGGAGGTATTGGCTTGAACGGATTTGTTACTCTGAGCGGCCGCCACTGGTGATTGAACTCAACAAGAGGATATCAACCAAGCGGATTCGTGCCCGATTACGAGAAGCACCAACGCGGAATTAACCAAACGCGATCAGGGCGTTTCACGTAATCCCTTTGCGCATAAGAACGTCAGCACGAGAAGGGACGCCATCGCAAGGAACTCCGTTTCGAAACCTACCTTACTTGAATAACATTGCACTTGGGTAATGACGGTGTAATCCTAACCAGATCTTGATCATCTCGACGCCCCAGCCGCGACGAGTTTTTGGAAAGCGGGATCGGTCCGCAAAGGGTCCCAGATTGGATCGAACTTTAGAAGTGCCGGCGTGATGGGCGTTGGGCTATAAAGCCAGCCACTATACGGCGTTTGTAACAATCGCGTGAGGGTTGAGATCGCACGACTATTCTCGCCAATTATCATCTCAACTAGCGCTAGGTTCTCTTCGAACGCGGGTCCGGAGAGCCGATCTTTGCTACTCGGCACAAGCGCGATTGCACGCTGCGCTTCGTTAAGGGCTGAGCCCTTCTCGTCAAGCGTGGCATACGCCACGGCCAGCGCTGCTGCAACGAACGCGTTGTCTGGCTGATCCTTCCTGAGCGGCTCAAGCGTGTAGCGCGCCTGTTCAGCGGCAGCTTTTGCCGACGCAATGTCGCCAGCTACGCGTTGGACCAACGCCAGCCCTACCTGCTTGATGCCCTTGTCAATGCCAAAAGTAAACTGCAGTCGAGCTTGTCGGGCTTGCACCAACTGGGTGGCCTCAGTGGGATTTCGTTCAAGTCTCAATTGGGTCAGTTTAACTCGAACGGCCACGTCCGAATCCGTTTGTGCCTTTACCTGAACAAGAGACTTAGCGGCTTCCTGCAAGTTACCTTCGGCCTGGTAGATGCTGGCTTTTGACGCCATTAAGTACAACTCATTAGGAAGAATATTCAGTGCCCGGTCGTAGAGCTTTAGCGCCGCCGAAAATTGTCGAAGCGCGGCGTAAGTGTATGCCACTTCAGTGAGTAACGCCGTGTTCCGCGGATCGAGGGCGAGGCCCCGCTCCCAGTAGGCAACACTTTCATCCCAATGTCCCTCGCGTCGCGCGATTGCCCCAAGGGCGTATGAGACCTCGCTGTTACCTGGCAACATTTTGCTGACGCGCCCGAAGGTGGCTTTGGCCATCCCGTAA
>QHMR01000176.1 GCA_003217875.1 Verrucomicrobiota bacterium | reverse complement strand
GTTACCTGGCTTCCGAACCCGGAGGCCGACATGTTCGGCTTCGAAAAAAGGGCAAAACTGCATCGCTTACTTTCAAAGTTGGCCGCGGCGCGCATCGGGAAGAACGCGAGGTCAAGCTCAGCCCAAAGCAGTTTGCTGCGCTGTGGCCGGGCACGGCGGGAAGAAGGTTGCGCAAGTTGCGGTATGAAATTCCCTGGAGAAATCTGATGATCGAGATTGATGTTTATCGCGGTAAACATTCCGGTCTGGTAGTGGCCGAGGTGGAATTCCCCGACCTCGCAACGTGTCGCGAATTCAAGCCGCCCCGGTGGTTTGGCCGGGAAGTGACCAGTCAAAACCGTTATAGCAACGTAAGACTGGCTAACGAGTAGGACTCTATGAGAGAAGCCGGTCGTAGAGCGCCCAGGAAACGTCAACCGGCCACGTGATCGCTGGAATGATGAACCACCACAACACAAGAACCACATTACCTTTCAATGAACCAGTCCATACAAATGCGGATAGCCCACCTGTAGCTGCCGCCAGAGATTCTCGAGGAACGATATCGAAAACCCGATACCAAGGTAGATAGCAATGAAATGGAGAACGAGGCGCTGCCATCTTCTTTTCCCCGCGGGGATGCTGGATATTAACTCCTCATTCGCCATTGGGATTTCGTCATTTAACCCGGGAATGTCTCCTGCTCGGTGCTCGCCGCGAGCTAATTGAAGGAAAAGGTTAGGAGTAGTAGCAGTCGAGGTATTTGACGCCCGAGCCGGTGTTGAAAATTACTACGCGTTCACCGGAAGCGATTTTGCCTTTAGAGCGGAGCGATTTAAGAGCTGCGAAACAGGCTGCTCCTTCCGGACATACGAAGAGACCTTCCTTCGATCCCACTTCGCGCGCGACGCGGATCATTTCTTCATCATCAACAGCGATTGCTCCGCCGTTGGATTCGCGAAGGATTTCCAAAATCAGGAAATCGCCGATTGCTTTTGGAACGCGCAGACCGGCTGCAATCGTGCACGCATTCGGAAATTCTGCGGCGGTCTTTTCTCCCCTTTCGAATGCGCGGACGATCGGCGCGCAACCGACAGCCTGTACTGCGAACATCCGTGGCCGCTTTCTCCCGATCCAGCCGAGCGTTTCCAATTCATCGAATGCTTTCCACATTCCGATGAGGCCCGTGCCGCCGCCGGTGGGATAAAGAATGGCGTCGGGCAGTTGCCAGTCGCACTGCTCTGCTAATTCGTAGCCGAGCGTCTTTTTCCCTTCCACGCGATACGGCTCTTTCAGCGTGGACATGTCGAACCATCCTTCCTTGGTTTTTCGTCGCCCGATTTCCGCGCCGCAATCAGTAATTAGTCCGTCGATCAACGTGACGTGAGCGCCCAGCTCGCGGCACTCGACAATGTTCGCGCGGTGTGTGTCGCGCGGCATGAAGATGTGCGCTTCGAGATCCGCCCGAGCTGCGTAAGCGGCAAGCGCTCCTCCGGCGTTTCCAGCGCTCGGCGCCGCAAGTTTCGTAGCGCCCAGATGCTTTGCCATTGAAACGGCCACACTCATTCCGCGCGCCTTGAAACTCTGCGTAGGGTTGAGCGACTCGTCTTTGATCCAGAGATCAATGTCGTCAGTCCGGTAGCTGCCGGATGCGGGCAATAACGGTGTTCCGCCTTCGCCTAACGAAACCGGCTCAACATCGCCGGGTAACGGCAGCACTTCGCGATAACGCCACAATGATTTCTCTCGGGTGGCGAGTGTCTTGCGTGTCAGCGTTCGACTCGCCGCGGCGAGATCAACAATCGCAAGGAGCGGTTTATGGCAGGAGCTGCAGAGATTCTGCAGGCGCGACCATTCGTAATGAAGCCCGCACGCGCTGCACTCAAGATGCTTCAAAAACATTCACGAAATGGAGCGTACATGTGGCGCCGCCGCTAATTGTCGGAGACATGACGAGCCTGTGTGAGGCGACCGACCGCTGTACAGTCCGCTGTCCTCAGCAGACTTCTGTGGCAGGCGAAAACGATGTGCGCTGAGACAGCCCACGCTACAGCACAAGTTGCGACTCATGATAGATTCAAATGATGGATTTGCTGACTCTGACAGAAATTCGCCGTGCGGCGTCCCGCACAGGCGGGAGCGCGGTGCCGGCGCGCGTACATGTGCAGGTGGAAAGTGCGACCCCAAAGCTGACGCGTGAACAACAGCCGTACTGCGAGCTTACCCTGGCCGATGCGTGCGATCGCATGACGTTACGCGTCTGGAGCGATCATCCCGCGTACAAAACTTGCAGTGCGCTCAGTGGGCACGAATTCATCGAGCTCACTGCGGAGTTTCACACACATTCGCAATACGGACTTGAAGCACGTAAATGGACAGTGCGCCCGCTCACCGACCAGGAGAAAAACGAGTTGCTGCAAGGGCCGGCAGATTTGCGCGCAAAACAGCAGGCCGATTGGGAATTCATTTTGCAGACGATGCAGATGCTTGGCGATCCGCGGCTGCGGGCCTTGTGCGATGCCTTTCTAAATGAATGGGGCGAACGTTTTCGTCGCGCCGCGGCAGCGCGCAAATACCATCATGCTCGTCGTGGCGGGCTCGTCGAGCACACCGCGCAAATGATGCGCGTAGCGAAGGAGATCGCACCGGTCTATCCGCAATTGAATACGGACCTGTTGATCGCCGGGATTCTTTTTCACGACTCCGGTAAGCTCTGGGAAAACCAATTCTCTGAAAAGGGCTTCGTTATGGACTACGACGAACTCGGCGAACTGGTCGGCCACATTTCTATTGGACTCGAGCTCGTCAATTCGCTCTGGCGAAAGCTCAGCGCTGAAAATGCAGAGCGTTGGAAAACCTACTCACCGCCATCGGAAGATGTGCGCCTGCATCTGCTCCACCTGATTGGTTCCCACCATGGCCAGAAGGAGCTGGGGTCACCAGTTGAGCCGAAGACGCCCGAAGCGATGGCGTTGCATTACATCGATAATCTCGATTCAAAGTTGGAAATGTTCGCCGCCGGGTACGCAACGGCCCAACCGCTGGCCCCGCGCATCTTCGATCGCGTGCGGCCGTTGCCCGGGAATCTTGTAAAGTCGCTGGAGAAATTTCGGCAATCCTCAGACGCCAAAGCGGCAGCTGAAGCCGAACTGCTGTGACACGGTACAAACATACGCAGATCGGTCACGTGGTGATTTGGGCCGTGCTTGTCATTTCCGTTGTCGTTGCGATCGGAACGATTTCTCAGCCGTCGCGGTCGCACGAAATTTCGGTCGCGTGATTAGGAAAAAAGTGCCACTCGCTCAGATTATCGCATGCGCACCAATCCGGATCCGCTGGTGGTACGGCTGGGGAATTCATCTGACACCGTACGGGTGGCTTTATAATGTTTCGGGCTTGGACGCCGTAGCGATCACGTTGCGTAATGGCCGAAAATTTGCGTTAGGCACTGACGATCCTCGCGGTCTCGTGGCGGCCATCCGGCGTTCTAGTTCCGCCGAATAGGGCTTCTGCTACCTCGCCAGTTCACGAAACCAGCGCAAAGCGATGGAAGTTTGCGCGTCGTTAACTTCATGGCCGCCATGGAACGTGCCGATTCGAATTCGCTGGAAACCAGTTCGTTTGATTGATCCGGCGACGTTGTATTGCTGCTCTACCGTGGCGATCCTGTCATCCCGGCCGGCACTGATGTAAATCGGCGTGTTGAGAAAGCCTGCGCCCGGGGCAATTTTCGCGTATCCATCGCTCAAGTGATCTTCGTTGGCACCGGTAATGTAGATTCCGGAGACGCGGCAACCACTCTTTGCGACTAAAGGCGCTACGTAACCAACGCCTTTTCCGCCTCCGGAGAAGCCGGCACATGCGATCGGCCACTTTTCTGATCCGGGAAAGCTGCGACGCAAAGCGTTAATGGCGGCCAGCGTCATTCCACCACGCCAGGCGGCGGTGTCGTTTCGCGCATGCTGTGGGCCGTCTCCCGTCAGCAGCACCCAACCCTCGGCAAGGCCGATCCTGCGGTAGAAATCGGCGAGGTCATCGCGGTTTTGGCGCTTGAAATCGCTGGTAGAACAAATCACCAACACGGGCCAACTCTTTCGCGGATCGAAGGTGTTGGGCGTGGCCAGCACAGCAACCGCGTTCGGCGGTACGACATTTCCTCCTTGCGCGGCCAATGATTTCTCCTGCGCGGTCAGAGGAACGTTGGCCTTGACGGTTGAACCTGGAGAAAAAGCAACCCCACCAAAGGTGAGGGACGCACCACCTACCGTTCCGACGAACGCCAAGGTCAGACTCGCCAGAACAAGGAGCTGGGCTAGAGGCATCCTTTTCATAGCTTCTGTAAGTTCAAACGGCGCTTCGCCTCCGCAAGGTAGTTCTCGTCGATTTCGAAGCCGATGAATTTTTTCACGCCGCAGCGCTTCGCCGCGACGGCAGAATTCCCGATGCCAAGAAACGGATCGAGCGTCGTTTGGACGCGCGAAACACCGTGAAGTTTGATGCACCATTCTGCCAGTTGGACCGGAAACGTCGCAGGATGAGGTCGCTCCTTCTCGCGGCTTTGAATTGTTTCGTAAGGAATGAACCAGGTATTACCGCGACACCGCACATCGCTTCCGCGAGTGTGACGCCAGCGCGCGATATTGCTTTTATCCTGATACGGAACGCCAAGGGCGAGTCGATCAAGTTCGACGCGCCCGGTCTGGGTGAAATGAAAAATGTATTCATGACAGTCGTTTAGGAACCGCTTCGAACTGATTGGCTTGAAATGGCCGTATGTTTTGGTTCCG
>QHMR01000102.1:10754-31426 GCA_003217875.1 Verrucomicrobiota bacterium | reverse complement strand
CTGGTGCGAAGGCGTAGTCGCTCAGTTCCGTGGTGATAAGGCGGCGGCCCACGCTGCTTTTACCAGTGTGCGTGCCGAAGCTGCCAAAATGGTTGCGGAACAACCCAATTATGCGGCAGCGCTTTGTGTGCTTGGGATGGCAGACGCAGCCTTGGGCAACAAGGAGGACGCAATTCGTGAAGGTCGCCACACGGTTGAACTGTTGCCGGTAACGAAAGATGCCATCATTGGGCCGGTATTAGTGAAGTATTTAGCGCTTATTTATGCGTGGACCGGTGAGAAGGATCTTGCGCTCGAGCAGTTAACCATCGTCGCGAAGCTTCCCGGGTCTTTAAGCTATGGTGAGCTCCGTTTACATCCGTATTGGGATCCGCTGCGCGACGACCCGCGCTTTGAGAAAATTGTTGCGTCGATTGCGCCGAAGTAGGCGGCAACTATCGACGAAACGAGTGTTGCTCTGAGCGGCAGCGCAGTAACCTTGCCCGATGCCCAACGAACCAAATCCGTTCGCCGACGAAGTTCACATTGAGCAACTTGAGGTTTCCGCTCGTATCGGAGTGCCGGAAGAAGAGCGCGCGAATCCGCAACGGTTAATCGTCAATATTTCCTTTTGGCCTTATCAGCAGGCTTGCGATCTGGCGGATAAAATTGATCAAACTGTGAATTATTCGGCCGTGGCGGAAGAGACGAAAAGTTTTGTGTGCAATCGATCAGTCAGTCTGATCGAAACACTGGCGGATCAGCTTGCAACCCATCTGCTGAAAACATTTCCGATACAGAAGGTGGCCATTGAAGTACGCAAGTTTGCTTTGTGCGACGCAAAATACGTCTCTGCAACCGCGATGCGTACCGCCGCCGTCGGCTGATGATCCGAAAAGGCCGATTCAACAAGCCCGCTGCGGAGATTGCGCAGCGCTACGGCGAATCCGTTTCGTTTGATTGGAGGCTTTATCGCCACGACATCGCCGGGTCGATCGCGCATGCCGCGGCGCTCGCCCGCGCCGGAAAGGCGACTGGCGACGGGTGCGCCGTCACGGGACAACATCGCGGAGCAGATTCAGCCCTGGCGCTCGGATTTGGGCCTCACAGATGAATCCGTCTGAGAATTCAGTGGCGTTTGGTGCGCCTGGGATTGAGCCACGCTGGACCTCGAGTGCGAAAGAAGGCGTTGGCACGGCCTATCATACAAGTTGCCGCCTCTGGTTCACGCTCAGTCACGGAATCGTCAATGAGATTTACTATCCTCATGTTGATCAACCAAACACACGCGACTTTCAGTTTCTCATCAGCGATGGAGAAACGTTTTGCCACGAGGAAAAGCGCGACCTCACGCATGCGATTGAATACCCGGAACGTGACTGTCTGTTTTATCGCCTGACGAATGTTGAGCCGCGCCGCCGCTACAGGTTGGTCAAATATGTATTCGCCGATCCGCATCGATCGGTGTTGCTCGTGCATACAAAACTCGAGGTGTTGGACGAATCATTGCGCGGCAGGTTGAGCGTCTACGCATTGTTAGCGCCACACCTGGCCGGCTGTGGTGCCGGCAACTCCGGATGGTGTTCTGAGATCGGCGATAACAAACTCCTTCACGCGCAGCGGAAGAACACTCACCTGCTCATGGCGTGCAGCAGCGGTTTCTCTCGGCGATCTGTCGGCTACGTCGGCTTCAGCGATGGTTGGCAGGACCTGATGCACAACTTCAAAATGGATTGGGAATTTAAGGCAGCCGAGAACGGCAATATCGCGTTGACCGCGGAAGTAGAACTGCGAGACGACGGTGAATTCACCGTTGCCGTTGCGCTTGGTCGCAGTTACCAGAGCGCGGCCACGAAGTTGTTCCAATCGTTGGCCGAGCCATTTAAATTAAAGCGCGAATCGTATATTCGGCAGTGGCAGCGCGCGGTCATCGATCCCAAATTCGATTTTACTTCCGACACAACTGACGACGGCGGAATGTATCGGCTGAGCCGATGCGTGTTGCTGGCGCATGAGGACAAAGTTTTTCAAGGCGCGATAGTCGCCTCACTGAGCATTCCATGGGGCGAAACTAAAAGTGATCAAGATCTGGGCGGCTATCATCTCGTGTGGACCCGCGATCTCGTGCACAGCGCGACAGCGCTCCTCGCTACCGGTCAGATAGGCACACCGCTGCGCGCGTTGATCTGGCTGGCGGCGATTCAGCGGCCGGACGGCAGTTTTCCGCAAAACAGCTGGATTGATGGGACTGCCTATTGGTCAGGGTTACAGCTCGACCAGGTTGCCTTTCCGATACTGCTGGCGTGGCGGCTGCATAAGCAGGACGCGCTCGATTTGTTTAGTCCTCGCGCAATGATTTTGCGCGCGGCCGCGCGTTTGATCGCGCAGGGTCCAGTCACCGCGCAGGACCGCTGGGAGGAAAATGCGGGGTACTCACCTTCCACTCTCGCGGTTGTGATTGCTGCTCTCGTTTGCACCGCCGAGTGGGCCAAAGAATTCGGTAAAACGGAAGTTGCAGATTTCATATTGGCGTATGCCGACTGGTTAGCAGCGCACGTTGAAGAGTGGACGGTGACAACCAAGGGCGAATTGATCGAAGGCCTTCCCCGTCATTACATCCGCATCAATCCGGCCGATCCTGTAGCACCTGATCCGCACGCCGATCCCAACAAAACGATCATTCAGCTCGCGAATGGTGGTGGAATTCACCCGGCGCGAAATGTCGTTGGAGGGGATTTTCTGCATCTGGTGCGGTTCGGCATCCGCAAGCCGGACGATGCAATCGTGCGCGACTCAATAGAAGTGATCGACGGCGTGCTCAAACGTGAGCTGCCGCAAGGCCCTGGCTGGCGGCGTTACAATCACGATGGCTATGGACAAAAAGACGACGGCAGTGCCTTCGACGGAACCGGCGTGGGCCGTTGCTGGCCGATTTTGACAGGCGAACGCGGCCATTACGAGCTGGCCGCAGGACGCACGAACAGTTATGGGACGGACCGGACTTGTCCCACAAGGGACGGACTCACAGCGGCGAGTCCGGCACCCACATGAAGCCCGGTTGCCCCACCGGCGCCGCAATGCCGCTTTGCTGGTCGCACGCTGAATATGTCGCGCTGGTGCGCAGTCGGCATGACGGCGTCTGTTTTGATCGCGTCGACCCCGCGTTCGAACGGTATATCTTGAATCCGGCGCAAAGCCGTTATGAAATTTGGACGGTTCGGCATCCGCTTCGCCTTGCGCCTCCCGGAAAGATTTTGCGGATCATCGTCGCCGCCGAAGCAACTATCGTCTGGTCAACAGACAACTGGATCCGGCGCGATGAATCGCAGACGAGCTATCAACCCGAACTAAATCTCTGGTTTGCAGATTTTCCGACCGCAGAATGGCCGCAGGGATCAGCCTTCGCGTTTACATTTTTTTGGAAGCGCGATCAGCGTAGGGAAGGCCGCAACTGGCAGGTGAACATTTTATGAAAGCGACTCGAAGTGGGCGATCAGTAGACCACCCATGGCGGCCGAAATTCTTCCCGTAATCTATTTGGCGCGCCATGGCGAAACCGCCTGGAGCGTCACGGGCCAGCATACGGGGCTTACCGATTTGCCGCTGACCGGGCGCGGCGAACTCAACGCCAAGCGGCTGGGGGAGCGCCTGGCTGGATTGGTTTTCGCCAAAGTGTTTACGAGTCCGTTGCAGCGCGCCGTTCGAACGTGTGAACTAGCGGGCTTCGGCGCGGCAGCCGAGGTCGATCCCGATTTGGTCGAATGGAACTACGGCGATTATGAAGGTCTTCGAACCGTCGAGATTCACGCGAAGCGACCCGACTGGCAATTGTTTCGCGACGGTTGTCCCAACGGAGAATCGCCGGAACAGGTTGGCGCTCGCGCCGATCGTGTTCTCAGTCGCGTCCGGGCCGTCAAAGGCAACGTGCTGATTTTTTCGAGCGGGCATTTCCTGCGAGTGTTTGCCGCCCGTTGGCTTGGCCTCGAACCGTTCGCCGGAAAGTTTTTCGTGTTAGACACAGCGAGTCTTAGCGCACTTGGCTATGAAAATGACCTTTACTGTCCAGCGCTGCGGTTTTGGAATGATACTCGGCACGCTAGCGACTGACGGAAGACAGAAATGTAAGAATCGGCGCTACCTGAGCATTCGCTTTTATGCCCCATGTTCATAATCTTTCCGGATGAAAGAGGACGCGTGGGAAACCATTTCGAGCGAGCGGCACTTTGCGAATGCCCATCTGGAAGTCGTGACCGATCAGGTCCGAACGCCATCACGAAGCCAGCCGCGTACATGGACGATCGTGCATCGCAAGGCGGCGGTCGTTGTCGCGCCAATGACGCGCGACGGTAAAATTATTCTCATTCGTCAGGAGCGCATTCCAATCCGGCAGGCGATCTGGGAAATACCCTCCGGTCAGATCGATAATCACAGCGCTGATGAAGAGGAGATCAAAAAAATCGCATTGCGCGAACTTCGCGAAGAAGCCGGTTACGAGGTTGCCAAAGACGGCGAGATCGTTCCTCTCGGTTATTATTTTTCATCGCCGGGATTCACGGATGAGCGCGGCTACTTTTTTCTGGCGCGTTCAGTTCAGCGGTGTAAAGAGGGACCGTCGCGAGACGAAGGAGAATCGATTCTCGATTGCCGTGAATTTACTGTGGATGAAATTCGCCGCATGATCGCGGAGAACGAAATTCGCGACGCCAATACGCTGGGCATTTGCGCGACGCTGGCGGCGCGCGGTCTTCTGCCGCTGGCGCCGCGTTGATTCCTCCCACCCATGGCGCTGCGAGACATCTTTAAATTTCGCGACCTGCCGGACAGCGAAACTTCCAAGCCGTTTCTCGAACATCTCGAAGACTTGCGATGGACCATTGTGAAGATGGCGCTCACGCTTGGCGCCGCCATGATTGTTTGCTTCGCGTTTCGCTCGGCTCTCGTGCGGATCTTGCAGGCGCCTCTGCGCGACGTTGGTTCGCAAATTGGAACGCTCAAGGCGCTCGGCATCACTGATTCAATCGTGATTTCGTTTCACCTCGCGTTTTACGCGGGCATCGTTCTCTCTTTTCCGCTCCTGCTTTATTTTTTGGCGGAATTTGTTTTGCCCGCGCTTACCGCAGTGGAGAGACGCTTCTTATTTCCAGCGATCGGCGTCAGCTTCGCGTTATTTCTTCTCGGGGTAACGATTTGTTATTTCTGGCTGTTGCCGAAAACGATTCTCTTTTTCTTTCGCGACACCGAATCGCTGGGATGGGCGCCTACATGGACTGTGCAACAGTACTATTCTTTTGTGACCCGATTCACCATCGGCTTTGGTCTGGCGTTCGAATTGCCGGTCGTAGTGTTGGCCCTGGTTCGATTTGGATTGATTACTTACCGGTTCATGGCACGCACCCGGCCCTACGCAGTAGTGCTGATCTTTATTCTGGCGACCATCATCACGCCTACGCCGGACATCCTGACCTTGGTCGCGATGGCGCTGCCGATGTGTCTGCTTTACGAAAGCTGCATCTGGATTGCATGGCTCATGGAGCGCCGCCGCCTGAAACGGATCGCCGGTTAACCACGTGCACAAGCCGACTTACGAATTTCTTTTCGGTGCGTTCGCTTTTGTAATCGGCGCGGCAGTCGGCTCGTTTTTGAACGTCTGCATTTACCGATGGCCGGTCGATCTATCGATCAATCGGCCGCGCCGGTCTTTTTGCCCGAACTGCAAGCAGCCGATTCCATGGCAGCAAAATCTGCCATTGATTAGTTGGATTGTGCTTCGCGGTCGCTGTGCAAATTGCGGTGCGAAAATTTCGTTTCGCTATTTCGCGGTCGAACTGGTTACCGCGCTTCTTTTTCTCGCGATCTGGGGGAGCTTTCCATGGCAGGTGGCGATCGCATATTGGGTTTTTGTTTCGTTCCTTATCATCGGAACGTTTATCGACTTCGAGCATTTCATTATTCCTGATCGGGTAACGATCGGCGGAGTAATCGCCGGCGTCGCTTTCAGTGTCACTGTCCCAGCTTTGATGGGAACCGATTCCCGCCTTGCGGCCGGTGTTCGTTCGTTTCTCGCGGCCGCTCTGGGTTACGTGATCTTGTGGATTGTGTTAGAAGCGGGCAAAATCGCTTTCGGGCGAAAACGGATTCGATTTGAGGCGCCAACGCTGTTCACGTGGGCAAAACGCGGTGACGACGCCGATTTCGTTGTTGGGACTGAAGAAAGTTTGTGGAGCGATTATTTTGCGCGGGAGAAAGATCGACTGTTGCTCATATGCGAAGAGGTCAGGATCGACCACCACACGTACGGGAATGTAACGCTGGATTTTCGCTATGATCGCGTCACAGCCGAAGGTCACGTGACGATGCTCGATGATGTGACGCACATTTCCGGCGTAGCTCGCGAGCTGGTGATTCCGCGAGAAGCGATGGGGCGCGGCGACTTAAAATTCCTGGCTGCGATTGGCGCGTTTCTAGGGTGGCGCGCGGTGTTGTTTAGTCTTTTCGCCGGATCGCTGCTGGGATCCATTGTTGGGTTGATCACGCTCGTCGTGGGAAAACCTGTTTGGTCAGCCAAACTACCCTTTGGACCTTATCTGGCGTTTGGCGCAGTTACCTGGATGTTTTTTGGCACGTTTTTCTTGCGGTGGTACGGAACGCTGCTTAGTCCGTAGCTAAACGGCGAATTGCCTTCGCACGAGGCTACAGCGCGACAGTGGACAAGAATCGGACACCGGTTAAATGAGGCAAGCCGAATGACGAAGCTCAAAAGAATGACGAATGATTAAATGACGAACAGTCGTAATCTGCCTTCGTAGTGATTCGGACTTTGTGTTTCCTTCGTCATTCGACATTCGTTCTTCGTCATTGGTTGAGTGCCCACTGGGCTGACGGCTCAGTTGCTGAAGCCGCAGCTTTCCGGCGGAGCATCAAGGCGAGATTAATCAGCTCACATTTCCACCAGCGCAGCAGCCCGCGCCAAATCTGTTTGCGAATTCGGATGTCCGGAACGAATCCATCGTAGAGTTCGCGCCAGCCTGCGTTTCTTTTTCCATAGTAACCGGTTGCCCATCTGCGATTCGCCAACGTGACAAGGCGTCGGCTATAAAAGGTCATCATGTTCCGAGCGAATCTGCCACCAATGCCCGTAAAGGGCAGGTTGAGAAATCCGCGTTCCGGATCGCGATAAACACCGCAGACCAAACCGACGTAATAACCGCTCACATCGAGAAGGAGCGCAGCCGACATCAGCTCCGCATCCCCCATGTAGTAGTATTTGTCTTTGTACAGACTTTCGAACCAGTAACGATAGGTGATTGGATATTGCTCGTTATAACGACGAAGCTGCTCGGTGACGTCTTCACTGGCCAGACTACGCGCCAGTAAATCGGCCACGTAATAGGAGGTGTAGGAACAAAAGTCGAGGCCAGGACTATAAAGCGGATCGATAAAACCGGCGGCGTCGCCCACTGCGGCCCAGCCGTCGCCGCAAACTTTTTCGCAGTGATACGGTAACATGGACAAGGCGTGTACGTCGCCTTCGATCACGCGGGCTGCGCCAAAAATTTCGCGGCCAACCGGGTTGCCGAGGATGTGGGTGTGCAATCGTTGACCGAGACTCGGTCCTTCCGGGAGCTTGAAAATACGGCTGTCGTAAACGATACCGGCGCTGACATCGCCTCCTTGCAATGGAATGATCCAGACCCAACAGCCGCGCCCGAAGAGATGGTTCGTCGCCCATTCGCGCGCGGTGCGACAGCGATTCGCGTAGTCGGGAAAACGTTGTCGCCATTCATAGCTGTCCCATTCCTTAACACCGCTGAATCGCGCCCAAACAGCGTTGATGGGGTGTTCGGTATTAGGACGAAAATATCCGAGTTTTCGCCCGAGCGTGGCAGCGCGCCCGGTAGCATCGACGATCCAACGCGCGCGAACGGTGCACTCGCCCCCAACGAGGGAGGCGCTAACTCTTTGGCCATTTCCGTTGTTCAGCTCCAGGTTCGCTACTTTCGCCGGACGCCATAATTCGCAACCCGCCTCCTCTGCGAGATCAAGCATGTGCGAATCAAGCTTTGCCCGGTCCACTTGAAACCCGGGCAATCTGCTCTGATAACGTGTGCCAACCTCGACGCAATCATCAAAGCGTTGATCGGGCCGATTCGAAAACCACAGCCGCAATCCCTGTTTTGCGAGCTGGTGATGACCGAGATAATGGGTGAGACCCAAAATTCGCGTCATGTAACAACTGCTTACTTCCGTGGTCGATTCGCCGACTTTGCGATCGAACTCGGCTGTTTTTTCGATGATCAGGACACGTGCTTTGGGTCTTTTGCGTTTGAGCATGAGCGCCGTCGCCGCGCCGGAAAATGCGCCCCCGATGATTACTACATCGTATTCTGAATCCATCGCCCCAAAAAGGATGGACTTTACTGCGTCCAAACGCAATTGCCTTCGTTTGGCATTGAAGGTTGAGCATTCAAGACTGAGCGTTAGGCGAAAATGATTTTTACGAATGCGCGCCTGATTTTCCCCGATGGAGTTCGTGATGGGCTTGAACTTGTTGCCGAAGAAGGAAAAATCACCGCGATACGCGAGCAGACACAGAGTGGCGGGGAAGGGGTCATCAATCTCCAAGGAAATTATCTCGCGCCCGGTTTTATTGATCTTCATGTGCACGGCGCGCTCGGCCGCGACACGATGGAAGCATCGGCAGAAGCGTTTCGCGCGATTTGCGATTTTCATGCGAGCGGCGGCACAACCTCGCTATTGCTCACAACCGCGACAGCGCCGATCGAGAAGATAATCGCTGCCTTAAATGCTGTGCGTGATTCGACTCACCAGCCTCGTCGGCGGTCGCGCCCTAGCAGTGCCATTGCGGGCGTTCACGTGGAAGGTCCGTTCATCTCAAAAGCGAAACGCGGCGCGCAGCGCGAGGAATTCATTCAGGACCCCTCACCAGCTCGTGTGCAGCAGTTGCTCGACCACGCAGATGTGATCAAACGCGTCACAATCGCCCCCGAGTTATCGGGAGCGCTCGAGGCGATCGAAAATTTCCAAACGCGCGGAATCAGCGTAAGCGGAGGGCACAGCGATGCCTGGGACGAAGAGCGTCGCGGAGTGTATCGTGTCGGTGGTTTGCTTGAATTTGCCCTAAGCGAACCGCGGATCAGTTGCGAACTGATCGCCGACGGTCATCACGTTTCCCCGACGTTAATGAAGATGTTGTATTGCGCGAAAGGTCCCGGTGGAATTTGTCTCGTGACAGATGCAACTGCCGGCGCCGGATTGCCGGATGGATCGCGGTTTTCGCTGTTTGGCAATGATTGCATCGTGCTAGGCGGCGTCTGTTTGCTTGCCGACCGCTCGGCGCTTGCGGGCAGCGCCTCGCGCATGATCCAGCTCGTACGAATGATGGTAAGCGATGTTGATGTTCCGGTGCATGAAGCCGTCGCAATGGCGACACAAAATCCCGCACGCGCGATCGGTTTGGAAGGAAAAGGCCGATTAGCAGTCGGAGCCGATGCCGACTTGGTTATATTTTCACCGGAGCTGCAAGTTTTGGGCACGTTCGCAGGCGGTGAGAACATCTGGTCTAATTAACACCGCGGCTTTAGCCCGGTGCGTCAGACTGCGACTAAGACGCAAGCCGTTTCAACGGCTTAGTGCAGGGAGTAAACCGTTGCAACGGTTCCTCGCTCATTACGCTCTTGCTTCACCGCGCTAAACCCGCGGTGTTAGTTAGGTGAATCCAGCGACAACAGAAACTCTGCGATATCGAGCGCTGCGCGGGGCCGGCTCAGCTTTGCGATGTTCGCTGCCCATTCGCGCCATTCTTTTGCGTTGTCGGCGAACACGCGTTGCAGTCGAGCGACGACCGCCGCCGGTGAAAGCGCGATCACGCCGGAATTGGTTTCGACAATCAGACGCGCGTTACCTTCCTCCTGACCAGCGACGACGTGATTGATGATCATCGGGCAACCAGCGGCGATCGTTTCCTGCACCGTCGCGCCTCCGGCCTTCCCGATGAGCAAATGGCTTTCGTGCAGCATGCGGGGAAGTTCATCCGTCCAGCCAACGATCTTTGCTGGGCGACCATCTGCCGCCGCTTCGATCGCCGGCCGGAGTTTATCAGCGCGGCCAATCGTCACAGTCAAATCGACGCCGAGGTCCGCGAGTCGCCGCACAAGTTCCGGCGCGCCGTGGGTAGCGGCGTGGATCATGTACAAAACACGACGGTCGGAGTTATTGGAAGGCGACACTCGATTCGATCGCGCGAAGTCAGAAAATTTTGGGCTTACAGGAAACCCAAATACCTTGATTTTTTGCGGCGCGACGCCCACTCCTCGCAAGACCGAGGCGCTCTGTTCGTTTGCAACGAGGAAATAATCGGCGGCGCAGCGATACCATGCCGCATTGATGGTGATCGAATCCGTGACGACAACCACACTCTTGCATGTCTGAACACGGTCGGGGTTTTCTTTTCCAATTTCTCGGAGCACACTCGGATACGCCGGGAAAGTGCAAATCACCACGTCAGGTTGAAATCTGTCGAGCAACGCGCTGAAATGATCTTTCAGTCGGTGGAATCGCGCGAATTCCGTATCGAAATCTGTCTTGCGATCGAGCCATCGGTAAACAACTCCCCAGGTGCGCGGCGCGAAATTGACCAGTCCGAGGTAGCTTTTTCGCACCAACTCGTTGACGACGCCATAGGCTTCGGCGAACAAATCGTGCAATTCCACTTCGACCCCCTCCGGCGCGAGGCGGGCCAGACCGTCGCGAACGCCGCGCGCGGCGCTATTGTGACCCTCTCCAAAGCTGGCGGTAAGGATCAGGATTCTTTTTTTCACAGTTTGTTAGAAGACCCGCGTTTTTTACTCTTAATGGTATTCTTCTTCATCTCCATGCTCCGGAAGCCGCTGTGACAAGCGAGAGCCGGAGTAAGAATAGGAATAGGAGCAGGAATTAGGGGAAATGCCGGTGTTTTTCAACAAGCCGTCGAACAAGACTCCAAGGATGAGGCAATACGGCTGCAAGCTACCGAGCATTCGGACTTTAATGGATATTTACGTGCGCCAACGTAAACTGTGCGAGAGATGAAGTATCTCGGATTCATCTGGCGCGTTTTGCGCCGGCTGGTTTGGGAAACGGCGACTGATCAGACGACCGGCCTGGCTGCCCAGATGGCGTATCTGCTTCTTTTTGCGCTGGCTCCCGGGTCGCTCTTTCTCTGGCATCTGCTGGGTCTGTTCGGCACCGATCCGAGCACGTTGCACCGGATGTTCCTTCTCTTAAAAAGCTTCATGCCGCCGGACCCGAAAGTGCAGGACATCCTAGATTCTGCGATGGCCAATGTGGTCGTAACGGGCTCGAGCGGTCTGCTCGCGAACGCAGGGATCATTCTCGGCATCTATTTCGGGACCGTTTTCATCGCGACGATCTCAAGGGCCCTTAGCCATACGTACGGGATGCGAGAAGATCCGCATTGGTGGTCCAAATATGTCATTTCATTTTTCATGCTCTTCTGGTTCGGAATCGTTATCGTGTTTTGCTTCAACGCGATTGTTTTTGGTGAACGGCTGGCGGGCCTTGCGGAAGTCAATTTTCAGCTGGGCTTTCCACTGCAAGCATGGATCGCGACATTGAATTTGCCTTTTACCTTTGTAGCGCTGGTCATTCTCGCGCTCGCGCTGTATCTCCTGACACCGGAGAATTATCTAACCATTCGTCAGGCGTTACCGGGCGCGATTTTCTTCGCGGTCGGCTGGATCATCGCGACAAAACTTTTTCAGTTCTATGTGGGAAGATATGATCGCTATAACCCGACATATCTCGCGCTGGCGTCCATCGTTGTGCTGCTCACCTGGATGTATCTGACTTGTCTGCTGCTGTTGCTGGGAGGCAAATTGAACGCCATCCTTCGGCGGGAACGCGAAAGAATGCGCAGGGCTGCGCCTCTCGCACCTGAGCCTGCCGTGGCCAGTTGAAGAGTTACAACGTTACAACGGTTAAAAGGGGAGAAGTGATCGACCTTTGTAACCTCTGTGTCCCTATTAACTTTTTTAACGATTCCGTTGATCGCGTCGCGCGCTCTGTTACGCTCCGTCGCAGTGGTGCGCTTTCGCATTTGGGTCGCAACTGCGCTCGCCGTCGGCGCAATCATTACAGGTGTCCTTCGCGCGCAAGTCGGTGAAGAACAAAAAAGTCGGCGTGACGAATCGGAGTCAAGTGAGGCAAACGCCTCATCTTCTCGGCCGAGAAAATCTCCGACCCCAAAAGCAAAAGGAGCAAGGAGTAAATCAGCGAAGAGACAACAAGCCTCTGCGACGCCAGACGAAGCGTCCACCGCGATTCCACGCGCCAAATTAGCGTCCGAAAAAGCGCGAACGGAAGAAGACGCTTCTCCAACTCCAAAAAAATCGCCGGGTCCAAGCTTCAGCAAAAAAACCGCAAAAAAAGGGGCCAGCGAAAACAGCAGCGGATCGCCAGGTCCACAGGAATCGCCGAACAGTCGCAAGACAACGTCCGCGAGAGAATCTGGCGAGCCAGAGGGGACAACCCCATCGGCCACGCCGCGCGAGACGCCGGAGCCGAGTGGTTCATCGAAATCAAAACGGCGCCATACGCCCACACCCAAGCCGAAAACGACGAAGAAGAAATCCAGCGAGAAAGAAACCGCACGAAAAACCAGAAAAACTGCAAAACCCAAACACGCGTCTAAAGAAGAGGAAACACCGAAGCCCGCAAAAACGCCTCCGCCTCATGCAGAAGAGCGCGGCGCATCATCAGAAATATCATCTGCACCGCCACGGGCGATTGCCGTTCCTACGCCAACTCCGGCACCCCAACCAAAGACTTCCCGTGCTGTTCCAGCCGGCGAGCGAGCCCAGGTTGTGATTGAAAAGTCCGGCGTCGAGGAAGACCAAGGCTTTGAGCCGCCACCATCACCGCCGCCGCGGAAATTCGGTTTCTGGCCGTGGTCCCGACGATCAGCGAACTATCGATATCTTACCAGCTCAGTCATCGAAGCGATCCGGCGCGCGCCGGTGAAACGCCGCCGATGGCAATTCATTGTGGTGCACAATAGCGGCACGCGACAGGGAAACGCACGCGTGTTCGATTACTACCATCGGCACGTGCGAAGGATGCAGAATGGTCTCGCCTATCACTTTGTGATTGGGAACGGAACGTCGACCGGTAACGGGCAGATCGAAGTCGGCGATCGCTGGCGGCGTCAAATCAATGGCGGCCACGTGCACAGCGATTATCTGAACAACATTTCGCTCGGGATTTGTCTCGTGGGCGATTTTAATCGCGACCAGCCAACGCGCGCGCAGCTCGACTCGTGCGAGGAGCTTATCCGTTACTTGCGAGAACGCTGCGGCAAAGTCGACAGGGGCAATATCCCCGTGCGGCCGCATCGTGAAATGAATCCACCGCGCTGGGCAACGGATTGTCCGGGAGACGCTTTTCCCTATTCGTGGTTTCGCAGGTTCTAAGTAGTCGCGCGTTACCGACATGCCATGTCGAGCGCAGTCGAGACATTTCTAGTTCAGGCAGGGAGCTAGAGCTTCCTCGACGTCGCTTGGAATGACAAAAGACGTTACTTGCGTTCCGCGACCATCAAGTTGGCTTCCTTGTAATTCCAACGGTAACCGAATCCGAAATCAAGCGGCGGCGGGTTACTTTGTTGGAAAAGCTCGTGCAATCGGGGCTGGTAATGTTGTTTGAACAGCTCAATCGGGCCGAGGTAGACACCATATAGACGCAGATTCCATTTGTTTGGGTCGATGTAGGCCAGCGGAATTCCGGCATCGTCCTGCACAATTATCTTGCTGTGCTCGAGGATAAAATTGCGAATCGTAGCGAAACCATTCTCAAACATTAGATACGACGCCGATTTGAGAAAACTGGAGGCGATGCCCAATCGCTGGCAAAATTTTAAGAAACCGGAAGCCGCCTTGATACCGCCGTCAGAAATATCGGTGGTAAAATAATAGATCGTTTGCGGTTCGCCTGATTGATTGTCGGCGTAATTGATCCGCACCCCGGGAACACTGCCGCCTTTCTTTCCGGCCCTGGCTTCTTCAAATGCCCCGCCGCTGTTGAGAGAGCCGAACGTCACATTCGTGATCGATTTGTCGGCGCGCGCGATGAACGCGTAGAGGATCGGCAACACACCATTCAGGTTCTGCTCGTGCAGATCGATTTTCATATCTTTGGTGATGAAGTACGTCGTGTTCAGGGACGACTTCATTGCGTTCTCAAGATTTCCCAGAGCGCCGGAGAGATTCGTTATGCGCAATGGATCGGGCGGTGGTCCCATCGCTTCTTTCCCGCAAAGCACATAAACCGCAGCTTTTGGAAAAAATTGATCGACGTAGAGAAAATCCGGCCCGCTGAACATGTAAAACGCCACAGGGATGGGCTGCAGCGATTCTGGAAGATACGTTTCTTGCCATGCGTGCAGTTTCTGAAGCTGCCGTAGATTCAGCTTTGAAAATTGTTCTTCAAAAAAAGCGGCGTGTGCCTGCCACGCCGGGTCGCGCGTAAGCGGCGCAAGCGGGGAGGTTTCCGGCACTGGCATTCCTGCAAGAAAACGCGCCACATCGTTAGGTCCGGCCGCTACCGGCACGGCACGTGGCGCAACTTCGGGATTCTCCTGCGCGTACAGACTTAGCGCGCTTACAAGAGCCACGATCACGGGCAATCTCGCGCACCTTTTCCAAGGCGGATTCATAGCGGTCGATGCGAGCGTTTCCTGGCACAAAAATAGAGGAGTAAACCCAGTAGCGCGGTTGCGACCCCAGCCAGCGATTCAGCGGTCTTCGAAAGCAGCAGATAAAACATCATCCAAAGTGTGATCACGGCGAAAATAATCGGGGGCAGCGGGTATGCCCACACGCGATAGGGCCGGGCGATTTCCGGACGCGTCGTGCGCAGCACGATGACTCCCAGCACAGTGAACAGCGAGCAGAGCAAGAGACTGAACTGGGTGTACTGCACAACGCTTTCAAAGCTGCGCGTGAGCAAGAGCAGATTGACAATGAGCAACTGCAGCACAATGGAGTTGGTGGGAATCCCGTGAGGATTCTTTCGGCCAAGCATTCGGAGCAACCAATGATCTTCTCCCATCGACATGCTCACTCGGGACCCGATCCACGTCATTGAGCTGATTGCGGAAACCAAGCCGAGACAAATGACCGCGCCAGCAGCACGTCCTCCGCTTGCCCCAAAAATATGTTTGCCTGCGATCAATGCTACTTCGAGTTGACCTTTCAGTTCCTGTGCGGGCGTAGTGGCGAGGAAAATCGCATTAAGCAACACGTAAATGAGGATCACAACGCATGTGCCGACGAGCAGTGAGCGCGGCACATTTTTTTCCGGCTGCTTGATTTCGCCGGTGATGTAGACCGCTGCGTTCCAACCCGAATAGGAATACATCACGTAAACCAGCGCCACCGCAAAGGACGCGCCGAAAATCGACATGTTGTCGCCGGGCGCGGGCAGAAAACTGATTGGTTGTTTTGGGTGAACAAAAAACCCGGCCACAATTAGTGCAACGATCAGGACCAATTTTACGAGTGTCGAAAGATTTTGGAACGCGCTGCCAACTCGCAGATTCTTGAGATGAAACAGCGCGACCAGCCAAACTACCGCAAAGGAGAGGAAGACCGGTGAGCCAAAGCCGAGCACCCCGTTCAGGTATTTGCCAAATGCCATCGCTGCGAGCGCGATCGGCGCGGCAAATCCAACCGTAGCGGAAACGAATCCCGCCATGAATCCGAGCGCGGGATGATAGATCTGCGACAGAAAATGGTATTCCCCGCCGGAACGCGGCAGCGCCGCGCTGAGTTCGCCATAACAAAGTGCGCCGCAAAGCGCGGCGGCTCCGCCGATCACCCAAAGCATCAGCAGCGGAAATCCCGACTGAATGTCCGCCAATTGAAAACCAAGGCTCGTGAAAATGCCGGTCCCAATAATGTTGGCGATAACGATCGAAGCCGCGGTGATGAAGCCGACGGTGCGTCGCGGTGCTGGTGATTTCGCAGAACGACGTTCAGCAATCGGGGTCATCTCTGTATCGACAATCTCGAAATTATCAGGACTGGCGAATTGTTTCGGAGCGGCATTCAAGTTCATCATTGGCGAAGGAGCTTGCGCGACACGCTGATCTGCGCTTGGAAATTTGTTTATGGTTTAAGGCGAGTGCGGAATCAGATCTCCGGATTTCCTGAGTTGTCAGAAGCTATTCCCGGCGTCACTTTGAACGCGGCATGAATGCATCTCCCAAGCTCTCCATCGAAACGGCAACCCAACTCGCAGTGTTTCTTGCAAATCGTCCCGGGGCCCTTGCGCGCGTGTGTGAAGCACTCGGTAACGCCGGAGTGAATATTCATGCGCTGGCTACTTCCGACACTGTCGATCATACGGTGGTGCGCATGGTCGTGAGCGATCCCACGAAGGCCCTCATGCTCCTGGGCGAAGCGGGCGTGCTCGCGCTCGAGACCGAAGTGCTCACGATCGAGACGGCGAGCCAGCCTGGCGTCCTTGCCAAAATCGCCGAGCGCCTCGCCGACGCTGAGGTGAATATCGAGTACACGTATCTGGCAGCGAGCCCCGGAGCGGAAAAGGGACTCATTATCCTGCGGCCGTCGGACATTGAAAAAGCGCGGCGCGTCCTGCAGGATCTGTAGGGCGGTGGCTTGCACCACCGGCTAACCTCGTGCATTCCGCCCGGATTGAGCCTTAAGGGCGAATCTCGATTGTCGTGCCATCGGGCGTCACGCGCCAGAGTTCCTCGATCTCTTCATCCGTGAGCGCAACACAACCCGCCGTCCAATCCTTCCAACGATGAAAGGCGCCAATCCAACCAAGTCCGTTTCGAATTCCGTGTAGCATGATATCAGAACCCGCTGAGACCCCGCGCGCAGCCGCACGGTTGCTGTCCTCATCTGATGGATAAGAGATGTGTAGCGCGAGGTGAAAACTGCTTTGCGCATTTCGTCTGTCTATGTTGTAAGTCCCTTCGGGTGTTTTCATGTCGCCTTCTTCCTGCTTTGCTCCAATCGGTTCGCGACCTAGTGCGACTCGATAAGTTTTGATCTGCTTGCCAGCCCGAAAGATCGACAATCTTCTCGCCGATTTTTCGACCACAATCCGATGGACTGTTGTTGCGGGTGATAGGCGGTGCCAATTGTGATGCGCGTACAAGTAAAGTGCCAGAGCGCAAATCGCGATAAATGCAGGGATGATTTTGCGCGCCACATTGTGAGGTTTCGACGGCGTTGCCTAAAAACGCAAACGGCCGAGCTTGGATCGCACGGTGTCCACTGTTCGTGATTGCCAACAGAGACTCGATGCCGGATAAATGCGCGGCGCGTTTATGACTCCGGTAAGAACCTGGCTCGGTTATTCGTATCCTCTGGGCGCTACTTGGATGGATAACGGCGTCAACTTTGCCCTATTTTCCGACCACGCCACGGGCGTTGAGCTTTGCTTGTTTGAGAATCGGGAGGCCACCGAAGAGAACATTCGCGTCCCGATTAGTGAATGTACCGATCAGGTCTGGCACGTGTTTTTGCCCGATGCGCGTCCGGGACAATTGTACGGTTTCCGCGTTGCCGGTCCGTACGATCCCGAACACGGCTTGCGGTTTAACAGTTCGAAACTCCTGCTCGACCCCTACGCCAAAGCTATCGCCGGAGAAGTGAGCTGGGCGGATGAAATGTTCGGTTATGTCATCGGCGATAAGAAAGAGGATTTGACGCAGGATTTCCGGGACGATGCGTGGGGCGTGCCGAAATCGGTGGTCATAGACACGCAATTCGATTGGCAAGGCGACCGGAAGCCCGGCGTTCCCTTGGATAGTTCCGTGATCTACGAGGTGCATGTGAAGGGTTTCAGCAAAATTTGGCAGGACCTTCCGGAGGAGTTGCGAGGCACCTATGCGGGGCTCGGCAGCGCGGTGGCCATTGATTACTTGAAAAAACTTGGCGTGACCGCGATCGAGTTATTGCCTGTCCATGCGCACATTGACGACAAAGTTTTAGTTGATCGCGGTCTGACGAATTATTGGGGTTACAACACGATCGGTTTTTTCGCGCCCCATGCGCAATACTCCGGCAGCGGGCAAATGGGCGAGCAGGTGTCCGAGTTCAAGTCGATGGTGCGCAGTCTTCACGCGGCTGGAATCGAAGTCATTCTCGATGTGGTCTACAATCATACCGCTGAAGGCAATCATCTCGGCCCTACGCTGTGCTTCCGCGGGATCGACAACATCGCTTACTACCGATTGAATCCGCAGAATCCGCGCTTCTATCTGGATTTCACCGGCACGGGCAACACCTTCAATCTGCTTCACCCTCGCACGCTGCAATTGGTAACTGACAGTCTGCGTTATTGGGTGGAGGATATGCACGTCGACGGATTTCGTTTCGATCTCGCGTCCACGCTTGCGCGCAATCACGAAGGCTTCAACAAACTGCATCCCTTCTTCCAGGTAATCCAGCAGGACCCGGTTCTTTCGCAGGTGAAACTAATCGCGGAACCGTGGGACGTGGGCGAGGGCGGGTATCAAGTCGGGAATTTTCCGGCGCCCTGGTCGGAATGGAACGGCAAATATCGCGATGCGGTTCGCAGTTTTTGGAAGGGCGATGAACGCCGCGTTGGCGAAATGGGGTACCGGCTAACGGGGAGCCCCGATCTGTATCAGCACGATGGCCGACGCCCGTACGCCAGCATTAATTTTGTCACGGCGCATGATGGTTTCACGCTGAACGATTTGGTCAGCTACAACGACAAACACAATGAACTGAACGACGACGGCAACCACGACGGCGACAATAACAATCTCTCATGGAATTGCGGCGTGGAAGGTCCAACCGATGACCCGCAGATCAACGCGCTCCGCGAACGGCAGCGGCGAAATTTCCTGACCACACTTTTTCTTTCTCAAGGTGTGCCGATGCTCACTGGCGGAGACGAGTGGGGAAGAACTCAAAAGGGCAACAACAACGCTTATTGTCAGGATAACGAGATCAGTTGGTTCGATTGGACGCGTGACGAAAAGCAGAACCAGTTTCTCGACTTCACGCGAAAGCTGATTTGGTTTCGCAAGGCGCATCCGGCATTTCGCCGGCCGAAGTTTCTTCGGGGTCGCCGGATACGCGGTTCGGAGATTCGCGATGTAATGTGGTTCAATCCCGGCGGCAGCGAGATGACTGATGAAGAATGGGCCTCGCCGTTTGTTCGATGTCTTGGCATGCTGCTAAGCGGCGATACGGTCGACGTTGTCAGTTTTGAGGGCGAACCCGTCCGCGACGATACATTTCTGCTGCTGATTAATGCTCATTATGAACCGATCCCTTTTGTCCTCCCTGGTCAGGAGAATCTCGAGTGGCAATTGATTCTCGACACGATGGATCCGGACGGTTTTTTGGCGGAACCAGGAAAATTCGCCTCCGGCGATGACGTCGATCTCGGCGGGCGCGCCTGCTGTTTGCTGCAGCTCGTAAAGGGCGCGCAAGCCCAGGCCCGCGCGGAATCCTGGAAAAAGCGACCTGTCGAATTTCCGCCGCTTAGCGCGGAGGAAGAACGTGCTCGGCACACGTGATGCGCTGCAATAGAAATTCGGGCAACGCATTCTTGTCGCGAGAAACGAATTAGATTATAGAAATAGTAAGCGCGTGTTATCATGCGCGGCCAATCTTTTGGTCAGCGATTTGCCCATGACAGCGAGTTCTCTTGTGATCGTCACCGATCGAGGGAGTTTAAAAGCATATCTGGTGAACGAGACGCCCACGCGCGGACCAAGCCTGCAACTCGTACAGGCGTTCAACATTACCGACGCGCACCGAAGGCTAGTCGATAAGGTGAGCGATTTGGCCGGGCGATTTCCCGTGACCGACGGCGCGGGTGCTCATCACGGCGCGAGCTCTATCGCCGAGCGGACGCAATTGGCAACAGAAACCGATCGCCGCATTCAGAAAGAGCTCGCCGATCAAATTACAAAAATTGTCTCGAGCAACGGAAAGCAAGCGTGGTCGTTTGCTGCGCCGGCTGAGATTCACTCTGCGGTTGTCGATCTTCTCCCTCCCGCAGTGCGCAACCGAATCGTCGAACACGTGAAATCGGATTTGGTGAAGGTGGAACCGGCGAAATTGATTTCGCGATTTCGCTCGTTACAGCAAATTTAGTGACGCCATGCTGGAATATTTTTATTCCCTCAACGTCGGGAGGCTCGCTAGTATCTAATTAATCATGCAACTGCCTGTTAAGATCTCCTATCGGGGTCTGGAAAAATCTGACCAGATCGATAATCTCGTTTTCGATTATGCAGCGCGACTTGAAAGATTTTGCGACCACATCAACCGCTGCGACGTGGCCATCGAGCAGACCAATCATACGCATCAAAAAGGTAATCCGTACCGGTGCCGTATCGACGTGACGGTCGCGCCGCGGCACGAGCTCGTTGCGGATGAAAAACAGATGGACAACGGCACCCACGAACCGCTGAAAAAAGTGATCCACGACGCTTTTAAAACAATGGAGCGCGAGCTGCGCCGCGTCGTGGACAAGCAAAGACGCGACGTTAAAACGCACGCCGATACCCGTTCGCCGAAATAATTGCGCAGCGTGTCAGCCAGGGGCGATTGCCATCGATGGCCTCTGCCTTTGTGTCATTAGTCCCGTTGCGCCGCTTA
>QHMR01000102.1:0-10697 GCA_003217875.1 Verrucomicrobiota bacterium | reverse complement strand
ACCCAGGCGGCAAGTAATACTGGATTGGCCAGCCACTCGAACTATCCACCAAAGACTCCTATGAGCCCGATCAATAGCAAATACCAACCGGACGGGGGTGGCTTGGGAATATGCGTCTCAGTATAGAAACCGTTCTGCGTCAGCGACGCCGCGAAAACGATAACGCTGACAAGCGTAATGATTTTTGGAAGCCGCATCACAAGATCGATCATAATAACCACACCGCGCGAACAGAAGCGGTATTTCGAAACGGAGAACGCCGGGAATGAGTCTACTGATTTCGCAGATTCAGAGCCGCAGAATTCTTCTGACAAAAATTATCTGCGTTAATCTGCGTAATCTGCGAGCGAATTAACTTTTCTTTGCGTACTTTTCTGCGCCAAGAAAGTGCAATGAAACGTACGGCTCATCGCCTGACCCAGCTGTCGTGTGGAATTGGCGGAATGTGAAAGAGCTCACCAGCGCGCAACTCGACCACTCGCCCATCATCGAAGGCAGCTGTCGCAGCGCCGGAGAGCACTAAGCCAACGTGTTCAACATTGCACCGGGTCGCACCCACGCCCGGCCCGACGTGCTCGCTCCATTTCCAACCCGGCTCATAGGTGGCGCGACCAATTGTCATGCCGCCGAACTTAACGGCGACAAGGCTCTCGTAAAATCAAAAGCGCTCCTCGCGTTCCGCAAAGGATTTGTGTCATTGGTGGATTGGGAAAAATGCTTCCAGTCCGGGCAATTTGGTGCCGGCCAGATAAAAGTATCCTGTAAATCGCGGGTAATTGTCAGGATCCGATTGCCAGCGATAAGTGGCGTCATACTCTTTGCCGTCAAAATGGAAATGGATTCGTAGAACTGGAATACGATCGGCGCCCGCCACGGTATCAAATCGAGCGGCGCATTTGTCGGTCCTGCCTTCGACGGTTCGTGTGACTTGTAGAACCCCTCCATTGTCTCGAAGTGTTACATGTCCCGTGTAAGTTGCAGCCGAATCAGCCTTGCGCCCGATGAGGTCATATTCTCCAGCCATGTAACCACGCAGGAACTCCTCATCGACGGGCTTGGCGTTCCCATCGGCCCCGAACACGGAGTGAGAACCGATGAGGAACATCGTCGCGAGGATTACAAGGGATACTGTCATGTTGCCTAACGAGGTGGAGGCTTAGCTACCGCTTGATCACGCGGTCTGCAGTTGCTTGCACATTATTTCACCGGGCCGCTGGTGCCAAACACACGGGCCAAGTACTCTCCACCCCAGGCGTGAATACCACGCCTGCTTGTCGAGCGTGAACAAATAAAGAGTCTGCATCCCTCGCGACCGAGCCGCGTCTTCGACGGTGGCACAGAGTGCCGCACCGATACCCTGCCGACGAAAATCCGCGCCAACAAACACTCCGCCGAGCCAGGGAGTCAGATCTTCCCGCCCCTCAAGATCATGCACGCGAAGAGCGGCAGTCCCCAGAAGTTGTCCATTCGCATGCGCAACCCACGCAATGGGCAACTTATCTCGATTCATGTGCGCCTTTAGTTTTTTGATTCGAGCGTCAGGATTTCCTTCACCTAGAATAGAATCCCACTGCTCAAAGAGCCATTGCGCCAGTTCTGGGATGTATCCTGGGTGCTCAATCAGGTAGCTAATCTGAACTCCACCCATATCGATCCAATGTTCGGCCTAACAACCAAGCTGAGCCACCCAGCTACTTGAAACAAGAGGTTTTATTCAATCCAGAGTGCAGCAAGTAGCTGGGTTCGCTGCAGCGCCTAGTTAGCCTCTGTTTTCAAGTCCTGCCTTCTTCCTCTGCTCTCGAATCGAGTCCGCCTGGCTTTCTACCTGGTCGCGCATTTTCTTCAATCCTGCACGGTTCTCTTCATAAATGGTCGCAAATTTCTTCTTAGACGTGAATCCGTTCGGCGTCGGCGTCCCACTTCAGCGCTCGGTCTATCGCCTTCACCCAATCTTTCACATTACCGCCGGCATACTCATTAATGGTCTTGCCGACTGTGGCGCTGAGCGAACTGAACAACGCAGGGTCACCGCTCGGATCCATGTTCGGGTTCGCCTTCAGATGAAAGCGGTATCGTAGCTGCCCAACATAGAACCAGAAAACAGCTTCGTCCTTCTTCCCTTCGCGAAACAACCGAGCAGCATATCCGTAGTAAGCCAACAGATGTTCATTCGGTAATGCCGCCTCGATCGTTGCCGGAGGAAGCTTCTTCAGATCCTCCGGTGAGAGCGCTGCATGCAATGGGGCGTAAGCGCTCAAAAGTGTCAGAAGTATCAGGATTCGTAGTGACATAAAATTCGTTGGCTAACCAAGCATTTTGAGAATTCGGCAACGCATGATCGAAAGCTTACAACAAATTGCTGGGTTGGCTCCAGCGATTGGTTAGACCTGTCTTCGCGTCAGCGAGTCAGTGCAGTGCCGCGGCTACACCCACAAACATCTAGGGCACAACCTGCAAAATGGCACCGGTCCAGACGCGCTTATGTGCCTGTGCGACTAATACAACGTTGGACATCACCTGCGAAAAGCCTCCTAGTGACGGCGCCTGCCCAACCCCCAATACCCCAGGAGCGCTGTCAAGACCAGCAGGGGGCCCACGACCAAAAAGAAACCGTACCTGTGTTGAGCCAGAGGAATACCACCTACATTCATGCCAAACAAGCCCGCCACCAGGTTGATCGGCAAAGCCAGCACAGTTACTAGCGTCAACACAAACAGCGTGCGATTGGTCTGTTCATTGACGAGGGCGGCCAATTCTTCCTGAAGCTGTTTGACGCGCTCAACCAGGGCCGCGGTGTCGCTAATGGCGGTGGAGAACTTCTCTGCAGCTTGTTGCAGGTTCTGAAGCTCGTCTTCCGTAATCCAATCAGGAGGCCGACTAAGAAGGCGAAAGAATGCAGCCGGTTCCGGGGCCAAAAGCCGTTGGAGTCGAACCAACATCCGCCGCAGAGTACCTAATTCGCTGCGACTGACAGAAATGCGCTTGGCCAGCAGTTGCTCTTCCATTGGGCCCACCGCCCTTTTGGACTTCCGCACAATGTCAACCAACACACTGGCCTGATCTCGCAACAAGCGCGCCAGAATTTCAATCGACGAGCGAAAAACTTGGCCTCCCTGCACCGCTGCCCGGAGTTGGTCAATCGAGCGCCAGGGCCGGGCGTGCGCGCTTACCAGCACGCGCGGCTTTACGCAAAGAGTCGTAGTCGCAACCGGGGCGTCAAATGTGAAATCGAAAAGCACATCATGGATACGCGCCACCAGTGAGTCTGCGTCCTGCTCCAAATGAGTGGCGTCTACATCGCTATGCAGCGATTCGTAAAAGGTATCGGGCAAGGTCAGATACCGCCGTAGCCAAGCCTCAGAACCCACATTGGAAAGCGAAAAATGCAACCAGAGGAATTCATCCGGTAAGCCGGGACCCGACGCGGTCAAAAACTCAATCGCCGCCTCCGAAGTGATTGACCGTGCTGGTTGGTTGGGGACAAAATGATAGCCCCAGACCGGCCCATCCTGGTCTGAACCGGAAGTCGGTTGAATATTTTGCTCCATTGTTTGAGCAGCCATTAGATCATTGGTCAGCTTATTTCCCACCGGTGGAAGGCGCCCAAGGGAGCTGAGCACCACTACCGGCAGTGAGCTTTGCTTTACTTACTCTCAACTATCACCTTTCAACCCTCAACTTCTCAGTACAACGGCCCGCCTGAGGCGGGTTGGCTCGCGCGATTGGTTAGGCGTTTCGGCGTGCGGGTGAGACCGCATACACAGTGAAAAGGCCAAGCGCTAAAGAAACTACCGTAAAGAGACGCACCAAGCCGGGTCCTCGCGAGGACCACAGAGCAAGAATGATGTCCGCAAACTGAACACCGACAAACGGCGTAAGCACGCCTCCGATGACGATGAGAAGGCCAAAGACGCGGAGAAAAATGGGAAGGCGCGACCCCGTTACCGCGCAGAGTAGCACAATGCCAATGGCGATGCGCAAGGCCGCCGCGACGTAAATGACAGAAGGAGCCTTAAAGAAACGCACCACGCCAACAAAGGCTTCGGGAGCGAGGACGCCGAGAAGCCCCTGCGTAATGAGCAACACGCCGACGAGAACAGCTATAAGTGAGATCACATGTGTCGGTCTCGTGCGCTTAACGAGAAACAGATAAGCCACCCAGCCACTTGAAGCAAAAGTGTGGATTTCGCCGCACGCGTAACGCAAGTGGCTGGGTTTGGCTTCATCGATTGGTTAGGGCGCGGAGCCTTTTCGCCGATATCGACCGAGAAATAGCTCCGGTACACAAGTAAGGCACAAGGCGCCAACGATTGTTCCGACGCCGATCCACCTCCACCCGGATCGTCCAAGCGGCAGAAGCCCGAGGCCATAAACGAGGGAAACAACAGCGCAGAATATGAAAAATGGCCCCGTAAAGCGGCAGTGAACGCGGCCACATCGAGAAGCGTTAAGTAGACACGCTACGCCCATGACCGCGAGCGACGTTGACCACAAAATCGTTCTCAACTCAGCCGCTTGGCCAAAGCCAATTGCAAAGGCACACCATGGTACACACCAGAGAAGGAACGCGCTTAGTCCTCTGCACAGCAGGTCGCGCTCCGAACCATTGGAGTTGGATATGTGGCTGCTCATTTGGAAGTCGGCCTAACGACGCAAGCTCAGCGACCCCCGCCGGAAACGCCCGGTTGGCTGCAACAGTCGCTCACAAATTATCCGAATCGCTCGACTGCCCAGCGGGGCAGCGGTTCGCCGCAGCATCGTGTTAGGCCGATCTTTTCGAAATAAGTCGTCGAAGGACATGGCCTTTCCACATCCAAAATCCCGAAAGGACAATCACAGGAAGAAAAACAAACCGAACAACGGGGCGTAATTTGGAATTTCTTCAAACGGACTTATAAATATGACCGAGTATCGGAATGCTAAAGACGATGTGCACTAATCATTTAATCCCTTTCCATCAAGAATTTGCTGCATGCATTTTTCAATCCTTGACTCCCGGGTTTTGGATTGTTTGGGTGCAGAAAAATAAAGGATGTATCCTCTTTGCCGTCCCGGCGTCAATGCATCAAAGGCAGTTTTCAATGCAGGGATTTCATCTAATTTATTTTGAAATTCTTCAGGAATCGCAAAATCAGCGGTTTTTTTATAATCCACTTTCAAACCGGCTTTTTCCACTTCAATGGCTTCTTTGATATAGGCTTTCAGGATAGGTTCTATCTTATCTATTTCCCGAACATTGGTGAACCGAATCTGGCGAGCTGCCTGCACATTCTTAGTTTGTTGGACTAGAATACCCTTGGCATCCTTTAACAAGGCACCTTTGAAAAACAGAAGCGCACAGTATTCTTTAAATCCATGTATTAAAACTATGTTACTATTCTGAAACGTGTAACAAGGTTTACCCCACTTCAATTCTTCGGTCAGCCCACAGCCAAGACTGATCCTTCTCAATTTCTCCATTTCTTTCTGCCACTTTTTGGCTCTTCTTAAATATTGATCAACCTTGGGATTCATTCTGTTCATTCTGTAAATCTATTTATCGGCGAAACCGCGTCATTTACTCTGGCCTAACGAGAAAGAGATAAGCCACCCAGCACTTTGAACATCGGCGTGCGCATTAAGCGGAAGCCTTATCACAAAGTGCTGGGTCGGCTTCATCGATCGGTTAGATGCCTCAAGTGTCACCGCAATCAATAAGTGAAGTAGACAGACCATAACCGACCTCGATCACCCGCCAAACACCATTCTGTTTTTTTAAGACGAAACAACGCCCGTTATCCCTGGACTCCATCGTGGTTTATGCTAAGGAGGACGCTCAGCTCCGCTTTTTGCGCACAGCGCGCAGCCAGCCCGCCGCGAGGAACACGATCAGGCAGGCCCCGCCCATGATCCAGCGAAGGTCCGGAATAATCACCTGTGCAGACACGGGAACCAGCGCGATCTCGAGCGCCGCGAGCTTGTAAGGCGCGACCTTGAGCCACTGCGGATCGCTCAACAGCTCGAAGAACGCGCGGCGGCTCGGATAGCGGACGACGAGAATGCGGCTCCAGTCGTCGATCGCGGGATCAAAGCCGTCGAGGTTACTGTGTGCCTTGCCGTCAGCGCGTACCACCATCGTCTCGCCTCCGAACAGTGGATACGCACCGAGGCGGAACAAGATCGGCATCACGGCCTTCTCGTAGATGGCGTTTGCTTGTCTTGGTGTGCCGCGGACGCCTTCCATCCCGGGGCCGCGCTTGAGCTCCGGGTAATAGCGCATCGCATTCAGCATGTAGACGGGCCGGCCGTCGTCCGCTAGGCCGAAGGCGCGCATGCGCGCGAGGAACACCGCCTGCTCCGCAGGCTCCCCGGGCAGCTTGCCCTCCATCCGGTGCAGGTAGGCGTCGACCTCCACGGAGCTTAACTTCCGGAGGTTGCCTGGAGTCTGCCAGATCCAGAAGGTGACGAACAGGGCTGCCAGGACGGCACCGAGAAGCCATTCGAAGCGATGTGTTTTCAAGGGATCTCTCCTCCTCAACGTAAGAGCTGCAGCAGCAGCGGATTCAGTTTCTCAGGGGCCGTCAACTGCAGCCAATGATTGGCGCCGTCGATCCGGACGTAACGGAAACCGGCGTCGCAGTAGCGCTCCGAAGCGCGCATCTGATCCTCGGTGAGGAAGACATCGCCGTCGCTCCAGATGCCGACAACCGGAACCTTCACGCGCGGGAACGCCTTGCTGAGCATCAGGTGCAGGTTCGCGCGGTAATAATTGAAGCCCGCCGTGAGTCGCCCGGAACGCGACAGTCGCGCCCTGATGTGCCGAAACTCGGCCGGGTAGTGAAGCACTACCCCGAACAGCCACCAGTCGAAGCGCCTGACGAGGAACTCGATCAGTCCGCGCAGCTGGATGCAGAACACGTAATAGGCCTTGAGCTTCTGCGCGACGCCGCCGCTCGCGTAGGCGGCCGGATGCCCCACCGACATTGCTATGTAGCGGTCCACGCGCTCCGGATGCTCCATGGCGAAGTACCAGGCCTGCAGCGCCCCAAAGTCGTGGCCGACGAGCCGCACCTTCGCGATCCCGAGCGTATCGAGCAGCGCAACCAGGTCGGCCACGAGCTCATCGATCGCGTAGTCGCCCTCGCACGGCTTGATCTCGCTTTCGCCGCAGCCGCGCGTATCGAGTGCGATCACGCGGTAGCCCGCATCGACGAGCGCCGGAATCTGGTTGCGCCACACTGTGTGGTCGTCGGGGAAGCCGTGCACGAGCAGCACGTCCGGGCCCTCGCCTTGGACGACGACGTTGAGCTCGACATCGTTGACCCGCATCCGGCGGCTGTTGATTGTCATGTCGCCTCCGGTCGTGACAAGGTTAGCGCTTCGAAGGCCCGGTGATAGATGTAATGACTGCTTCGTCAGGTTCGCCATAACGAGACAAAGCTAGATCTTTTAGTGTACAACAATCGTTCGGTGAGCCTCTGCATCGTCTTGATCCACGCTAAAGCGCGCTGATGGTGACGTAGTATCCGTCCGGATCTCGCAGTGAGAACTCCTTTGTTTGAGTGTTCGGGTTCACGTGGGGCTCCTCTTCGAACCGGGCGACGAGAGCGCGTGCTCTCTTCAGTGCCATGACGAAATCGTCGACGCGGAAGAACAAGAGGAGGCCGTTGCCAGGCGACGCCTCGTCCGGGCTCATCAAGGAGGGATGCTCATGGGCACCCCACTCGTGAAGGCAGAGCAACACAGTTCCATCCGAGTCGAGAAGCTGACCAAAGTCGGGATGGCCCGGGGACGTCGCCGGCTGGCCGAACAGCGATTGGTACCACTTGAAACTCCTCGGCACATCGCTCACCCCGATAATCGTCCATGTGCGTTTCATCGCATTCCTGCTGTCGGCCTAACGAGAATGGAGCGCGTTGGGAAACCGCGACATGGACGGGCAAGCCCGAGAGGGCGAATGAGCTGGGAAGATCATGAGTCAAAGAGATAAGCCACCCAGCCATTTGAAGCAAAAGTTCGGATTTCGCCGCAGGTTAGGCCTTCGTCGGAACGTGCATGGGTCCGAACATTTGTCAGAGCAGCCCACCAGAAAACGAGCGAGTTCCCGAAAGGCAAGAGGGCCTGGAGCGTTAGACCGCTCCCGCGTCGCGTGCGACCTGGAGCGTGTCGAGGTATTGCCGGAACTTGACGGCCCGGCCGTCGCGAATCGTCAAAGACGAGTTTGTCGAAACCCGCCGTTAAGCGTTCGAAAACGCCTGAGCGCACCTCAGCTATTCCGCGATAAGGGCTGCGGTCCGCCAACGGCGAATTGTCAGCCACGATCCAGGCAATGTCGTCAGCCAAATACGACATCACTGCTTCGTAGTCGCGTTCGCCTAAACGTGCGTAGAGTGTTTGAATATCTGCGATGGTATTCATGCTCGATAGCATTACTTGGATAAAGTTTTCGTGCGAACGAAATCCGAATGACCAAGCTACGGAATGACTAACGATCAAACGACGGACGCTCTCCGCCTGCCTCTTCGTCATTCTGCTTTCGTGCTTCTTTCGTCATTCGTGCTTCGTCATTGCATGGCATACTTGATCGCAGATAAAAATCTAGCATCTACCATCCAGCACCGCCCGAATGAATCTCCAAGCCACAGTCCTAGTCATCGATGACGAGAAGCATACGCGCGACGGGCTGAGACGTTTGCTGGAGGACGATTATGACGTCTACGTCGCCGCCGACATTGCAGGCGCGATGGACGTACTCGAGCGCGAACACGTCGACGTGCTCTTAACCGATCTGCGCTTGGGCAGCGAAGACGGAATGACCTTGATCGATCGTGCCCTGAAAATGCCGCGTCCGCCGATCTGCATCATGATGACAGCGTACGGCTCCGTCGATGTCGCAGTCGAAGCTATGAAACGCGGCGCGTACGATTTTGTGACCAAGCCGCTCAATCTCGACAAGGTGGAAATGCTGATCGCCCGTGCGGTGCAGGGCCGCAAACTCGAACAGGAAAATCGCGCGCTGCGCCAACAAGTCGACGAGCGCTATGGCTTGGACAATATCTGGGGTGACTCAGTGGCGTTGCACGAAGTACTCGACACGATTCGGCAGGTCGCGCCTTCGTCGGCGAATGTACTCATTGAAGGCGAGAGCGGCACGGGCAAAGAACTGGCTGCGGACGCCATTCATAATTTGAGCCGGCGCAACAAGGCGAAGTTTGTTGTCGTGCATTGCGCGGCGCTCTCGCCGCAACTTCTCGAAAGCGAATTATTCGGCCATGAGAAAGGCGCGTTTACCGGTGCGCACGAACGGCGGATCGGCCGGTTCGAGCAGGCCAACGGCGGCACGATTTTTCTCGACGAAGTAGCCGAGATCAATCCAAGCACGCAGATCAAATTACTGCGCGTACTGAGTGAAGAACGCGCATTCGAGCGAGTCGGAGGCAATCAAACGCTCCGCGCAGATGTGCGGCTGATCGCGGCTACGAATAAAAATCTCGAACAACTCGTGCGTGAAGGAAAATTCCGCGATGATCTCTTCTTCCGGCTCAATGTGGTGCGCATCACCATGCCGCCGTTGCGTAAACGAAAAGAAGATATCCCGATTCTGGTCCGCGGATTTCTTCGTCATTTCTGTAAGGAAAATAACAAACCTCTGCTCGACCTCGCGCCTGATGCGATGGATGCGCTACTGACTTACGATTGGCCGGGCAACATTCGCGAGCTGCGCACCGCCATCGAACATGGCGTGGTCATGGCGACAGGACCGAAAATTACCTTGCGCGATCTGCCGATGGCCGTACGGCAGGCGGCTAGTCCCGCAGTCGCGGGATTGCCCGGCGGCGTTTCAGCTCAGGCTTTCGAGCAAAAGACAAGCCCGCTCGATCTTCATGAGACAGAAAGAAGATTGATCGCCCAAGCGCTTGCAGCGACAAACGGCAACGTGACCGCCGCCGCCAAAAAGCTCGGCATCAGCCGCCGGACGCTGCACAGAAAAATCAACGAAATGAATCTGGCCAAAGCGCCCGCCAAAACCACGGACGCGAGCGGGAGCAAAGAGTGATCACATCGAGGTCGGGTGCTCTTCAGCTGGAAAAAGCCGCCAGGCTTTGAGGCGTGACGGCTTTTTGGGGACTGCGTCTGTTTACATAGTCGGCTTATGGAGCGAACCGAACTACGAGCGAATCAGTGCGGACACGAGACGCCGTCGATCTTCCAGATCTCTCCGGTAAGGGTGACGAAGTACGCGGTGTTCCCGATGAACTCGAGCGAGGTCGGCCGGTCCAGGCCGTCCATGATGACGGTGAATGTGCCGTCCTCGTTGACCTTGACGAGCGCGCCGGTGTACGGCACCGCATTACTCGGGTCAATATTCGGGTCGACCGTGCCGTGCGAGAGGGCGTAGAGACGGCCGCCGCCATCAAATTCCACGTCAAGGAGGAAGGGGGTGCCGGAGGCTACCTCCGTAGCGGTGGGCGATCTCGGCCCGAACGACACAACCTTGCCGCCTTGGGGCAGGTGGGGGTCGGGGCCGGCCTCGGCCATGTACACCGTATTGCCCCTCACCTCCAGCCCGGTCGGGACGATGTTGTCAAACGCGATCAACACGCTGATCTCGCCGTCGAGTGTGACCCGTAGCACGCGGTTGAGGTGCGAATCGGCGACCAGGAAGCCGCCACGGTAGGTTTGCAGCGCGTACTGGAGACCGGTCGCGATGAAGTACG
>QHMR01000175.1 GCA_003217875.1 Verrucomicrobiota bacterium | reverse complement strand
CCAAGCAACTTCGCCTTTTCTGCCCGGAGCTGAGCGGTGCGAATCACGATGTTGCGCGTGTCGAATTCACCGCCTTTGCTGTTGCGCCCGAGCGAAGTCTGCATGATCCGCTCGTGCAACGGTCGGTTTTGCGATGACCCTAGCAGCGGTTGTCCTGTCGTGTTCTGAAGTTGAATCACGAACTTGCCCTCCTTGTGTTCGGCTTTGGCGGCATTGATAAGGCTCGCCATTTGGTTGTCGGAGAGACCTGCGAGATCTTCTTTGCGATCGACTACGATTGAGGATGCGTTCTTCTCCTTCAAGACATTCTGTTCGAACTGCGTCTGCAGCGTCGCGAGCTCGGAGTTGATCTTCTTCAGTTTCTCTTTGTCGGGATCGGATAGTTTCGCCCCCGCACGCACGAAATCCTTGTAATAACGCTCCAGCAAATAAGCCGATTCCGGATCGAGCCCGAGTTTGTCGCGATTGTCGTAAAGCTCTTGGACGCGCGCGAACAATTTGCTGTTGAGATGAATCGCGTCGCGATGCGCGGCGAGCTTCGGTGCCATTTCAGTCTCGATCTTTTGCAAAGTCGGATTGGTGTTGCACGCGTTCAGATTGTCGAAAGTGCGCTCGGCGCGATCGAGCAAACGGCCAGTGCGCTCCAGCGCAACGATGGTGTTCTCGAATGTCGGCTTTTCGGAATTGTTCGCCACCACTTCAACTTCTTTGAGTTCTTCGCGCATGCCTTTCTCCATTGCCGGCGCGAAGTGTTCGTCCTTGATCCTGTCGAACGGCGGAACGTGATATGGCAGCGAGCTTTCGGTGAGAAGTGGGTTGCCTTCGACGTTAGAATTTTGCACGGGTGGCGTTTGCGCGGTGACAGAGATAACTACGATGTGCGTCATTGCCAAAACTGCGCAAAGTGCTGACTGAGTAGATGTTGATTTTACCAGCGAATGGAAGTGAACGCGCATGGTTCGGATTGTCCGCACGCTCGCGCTATGAGGCAACTGCGGTTACGATCGGGCACCAGCATGAAGCGTTTCCTCGCAGTTTTGCTGCTGATGCCATCAATCGCAGTAGCAGCGACGGACGCGGCCCCGACCTTCGACCTGAAAGCGGCGGAGCGGTTCGCAAAATTGGCGCTGGCCTGTGTCGGAAAGGAGTACCCGAATAAAATCAGTCATGTCTTGAACAGCGACACAGACGTGGCACCACCGCGCAAGCTTACGCCCGCGTTTTACGGCTGCTACGACTGGCATTCGTCGGTACACGGACATTGGCTCCTGGTGAGACTGCTGCGCACATTTCCAGATGCATCATTTGCGGGCGCAGCGCGCGATGCGCTCGGGAAAAGTCTGACCGCTGAAAATTTGAAGCAGGAGGCTGCATACATTCGAGGGGAAGGTCGCGCCAGTTTCGAACGGCCGTACGGACTCGCATGGTTGTTCCAGCTATGCGCTGAGCTGAGCGAATGGGATGACGATCAGGCGCGCGAGATGTCAGCCAATCTGTGTCCACTCGAAGATGCAGCCGTGGAGCGATTGAAAACCTGGCTCCCGAAACTTTCGCACCCGGTGCGCATCGGCGAACACGATCAAACAGCGTTCGGACTTGGCCTGATGCTCGATTATGCGCGCTCAACAAAAAATGACTCTGTCGCCAAACTGGCCGCTGGTTCAGCGAAAAAGTTCTTCCTTTCCGATAAGAATTGTCCGCTCGATTATGAACCGTCCGGGGAAGATTTTCTTTCGCCGTGTTTGGCCGAAGCGGATGTGATGCGCCGTGTGCTTCCGCCTTATGAGTTCGGCAGATGGTTAAAATTTTTCCTGCCGCAAATTCCCACGAGGGTGGACTCGACATGGCTCCCGGTGGTCATGTCACCCGATCCGAGCGATCCGAAGCTCGCGCATCTCGATGGGCTGAACTTGAGCCGTGCGTGGATGCTGGAGGGAATCGCCTCAGTACTTCTTCCGAGCGACTCGCGGCGCAACGCGCTCTCCGCGGCGGCTGATGAGCACCGGCGCGCCGGACTTGCAGCAGTCACCGGCGCGCACTACGAAGGCGGACACTGGCTTGGAAGCTTTGCGTTTTACCTCACGACGCGACGCGGTATCTCGAAATAGAGACGTGCGTTACAACTCGGCCGTGAGCGTTCGTTCCGATTCGCGGCGAGGTTTCCCTCCTGCCGGGTCCCATGCGCGTCGCTGCCAGAACTCTTGCAGTGCAGTTCTGTCGCCACGAAAGATGTTACGTTCCGCCTTCCTGATATTGGCCACACTGGTGGGATAAGCAGAGCGCGGAAGACCGCATTTACCATCGCCGCAATATTGCCACATAGCCCAGTAGCTCCATGGTGCGGTTGCGCGTGGCTCCTTATGATAGTTTGCAATCCACAGCCAACAGTTCGTCAGCGTTCTTTTCTGCGCAGGAGTTACTCTCGAGCCGTTGAGAACCTGCCCGAGATGATATTCACCCGAATAGATGCCGGGATATACGCCGGTGCGTTCGCGAATTCGCTCGACGAACGCCACCGCCTGATCAGGCCGCATCGTTCCGCCCGGATAATGACCATTCTTTTCAAAATCGAGCACCAGCAACACGCCGACGCTCGGCCGCGTGACGGGGTTGGCTTGCGCCCAGGCACTGGAGACGACACTCAGAAAATGATCAGCCTGTCGAATCGGATCGCTTGCGTTGGCGTAGTGATACGCTCCCCAGAGCAGGCCTGCTCTCAGCGCACCCATTTGCCGGTCCAGATATTTCGCGTCGCGCTGAAACGAGGGATAAGTGGCTTCATGAATCACGCCGATGATGCCTTCGCGTTTCATCGCGTCGAAATCCGGACGCATCATGTCGTAGTGAGAGAGATTCACTACGTTGCTCGCGGCGAAGACACCCGCCGGAACCAGAAAAAATAAGACTACGCTGCGTAACATCGATCGCTTCATCACCATCCCGAATCGCCGTTCACATATTGAGCAGCCACAGCGGATTTGCAAGGGCAGCTTTTTATTGGCGCGAAACGATTCTGTAGCCACCGGCCTGTGGCCGGTCATCCCAAATCGGAGGTCTGCGTGAGGGGAACGGCCCACAGGGCCGTGGCTACAGCGCCGCCAAATCGGAAAGCTGATTCACGTTGAGAAACAATTTCCTCTGCTGCTCCTTAACAACTATCTCGCGCAATTTTCCAGCCGCGACCAGACGGCGGACGAGCGTTTGCAAGGAAAAATCGTCTCCGGCTAGCGCCTCGCGAAAATCGACTTTTGCTTCTCGGGGATAAATCGCCGCCAGCGGTTCAGCACGATGGTCGATTTTCGGAACGACGCCGACATGCGGCTCAATCTGGTCGCAAAGATACCGCACATAACTTTCGGTCATGAACGGCATGTCGATCGCGAGCGCCAGCAGGTGTGCGCTGCGCATCCGCGCCAGCGACGCAGCAAGACCGCTGAGCGGTCCGCGTGACGGCGGATCGTCCGCAAGAAACTGTACATCTGCAGGACGCCAGATCGGATCAGTTCTCGTCGAAACAAAAATTTCCTCCGGTTCCAATTTGCGCAGCAGTTCGAGTTGAATCTGCCAGAGCGGTTTTCCGCGGAAGAGGACGGTCGCTTTACCTTTGCCCATCCGGCGAGATTCGCCGCCGGCGAGCAACGCTGAACTGATGTTCAGCCGCGAGGTGCGCAGAGTCCGCCTCTCTTCTTCGTGAAGAGGAGAGGATTGAGGTGAGGAGTTGCCCACCGGATGCGACGTGCGATAAAACCCTCACCCTACCCTCTCCCTTGCAAAGGGAGAGGCGATTGAATGCTGGTCTGCTGTCATTCTAGGCAGTTGTGCATTCGAGCGCAGTTGGCCGTCGCACAGAATTTTCGCGCGCAGACCGCCGCGACCTTTCAAGAATTCGTGGGCGCCGGGCGCGATGGCCTGATCCATCCAATAGCATGGCCGGCATTCCTCCATGCCGTG
>QHMR01000174.1 GCA_003217875.1 Verrucomicrobiota bacterium | reverse complement strand
AACGGCCCCTCAGCAAGGCAATCTCAGAGTGCTTGTCACGGCACCCTGCCGTGGCTTATCTCTTTCTCGTTAGGCCACTCACTCAGCGTAAATTGCCCCCAGAGTTCAGGAATGGACTGAAACAACAACAGAACAAAAAGGAAAATACCATGAATCAAAACACAATGAATGAAGTTAAGGACAAAGTGGCCATCGTAACCGGTGCCGCGAGTGGCATCGGCCGGGCGACAGTGGACCTGCTGCACGCCCGCGGAGCAATGGTCGTGGCGGAGGACATCAACCCAGCCGTGGTCGAGGTCTTCAAAGACAATAAACGCATTGTGCCATTCGTCGGCGACGTTGCCATCGAATCAGCCGCACAAAAAGTGGTCGCGCTCGCAGTCGAACGCTTCGGCAAACTAGACATCCTAGTGAATAACGCCGCCACGATTGTCTATAAGCGCGTGGTGGAAATGACGCTTGAGGAATGGGACCGGATTCTGGCCGTTAATCTGACGGGAGTGTTCCTCCACTCTCGCGAGGCGGTGCGCGCGATGATTCCCAAGAAGAGTGGTGCCATCGTGAACATCGGCTCCTACGCATGCTTTTTCGGCTTTCCAGCGATCGCCGCTTACTGCGCGTCCAAGGGTGGACTTTCCCAACTGACCCGCGTGCTCGCAGTCGAGAACATCCAGCATGGAATTCGCGTCAACGCTGTCGGCGCGGGCGATGTCGTGACGAACTTGCTCAACCACTTCATGCCTGACGGACGTGAGTTTCTGGCCCAGCACGGAAAGAACGCGCCCATCGGACGCGCTGCCCAACCGGAAGAGATCGCGGAAGTCGTCGCTTTCCTCGCCTCGGAGAGGGCGAGCTTCCTCGTTGGTTCGGTCGTAATGGCGGACGGAGGCTATAGCGTGCAGGTAGGCCCGACTGTGACGTAAGCCACGGCATCAAGAAAAGCGAACGAACAGCATGCAAACGAACATCGACAGCAAAGTCATTCTCATCACTGGCGCGAGCAGTGGAATCGGCGAGGCCACGGCCCGTCATCTTGCGACCAAAGGGCATCGGGTCGTGCTCGGGGCGCGCCGCACCGACCGCCTTGAAAAACTCGCCGGTGAGGTTCGCTCGGACGGGGGCGTCGCAGAATATCGGGCGCTAGATGTCACCAATCTCGCCGACGTGCAGACCTTCGCCGAATTCGCATTGGAGAAGTTCAGCAAGATCGACGTGATCATCAATAACGCGGGTATTATGCCGCTTTCGCCGCTAGCCGAACTGAAAATTGAAGAGTGGAATCGCATGATTGACGTGAACCTCCGTGGCGTCCTCCACGGCATCGCGGCTGTACTCCCGCACATGACGGCGCGCAAGGCTGGCCACGTGATCAATCTCTCGTCCATTGGTGGGTTTCATGTCTGGCCTACTTGCGCGGTTTACAGCGGCACGAAGTTCGCCGTGCGTGCCATCTCGGAAGGATTGCGCCTCGAAACAAAGGATATTCGCGTGACGATCATCTCGCCCGGTGTTGTAGAATCGGAACTGGCAAGTACCATCACCGATCCCGCGACCCAGGCGGCCATGGCCGATTATCGGAAAGTCGCACTGACACCCGATGCCATCGCGCGGGCAGTGGGTTACGCCATCGAACAACCGACAGACGTGGACGTTAACGAAATCATTGTCCGCCCGACGGCTGGCGCGCAGTGATGAACCGCGTATCGAACCAGGTGCATGCACCGTACCGTCCATGGTTATGAAGACATTCGTAAAGAAAGACTATCCGCTGCCTAACATCCGGCGGTATCTGGAGCCAGGTCCAATCCTTCTCGTGAGTTCGGCATGGAAAGAGAAGACCAACATCATGACGATGGGCCTAACCAAGCGCTGGAGCGAACCGCTGACCGGCGCGCAAATTTACTTTCAATGACTTCAACACTTAACTTCGAAGCACAGCTCGCTATCGTCAGCGGTCGCTCAGCTTGGTCTCGTTAGGCGACATTCGCACTTCTTCATGAAACTCGTGATGTTTGACATAGATGGCACTCTCACGCAGACCTTCCAAGCCGATGAAGCGTGTTTTGTCCAAGCTCTGCGAGAGGTATTTGGCTTTACCGGGATCAACACGGATTGGGCATGCTATCCGCATTGCAGCGACTCAGGCATTCTGGAGGCGCTATTCCAGCTAGGGCTCGGACGCTCGCCACTACCAACCGAGATTTCCACTTTTCAGGCTCATTTTGTATCGCTACTCACCGCAGCAACTGTTGTCCAGCCGTTCAATCCGATTGCAGGTGCGCGGGATTTCCTTAGTAATCTCACCAGCAGTTCTGCTTTTGCTGTTTCGCTCGCCAGCGGCGCGTGGGAGTGTTCCGCCCGATTCAAGCTTGCAAGCACCGGTTTAGATTTCCCGCAGATTCCAGCGGCATTTTCGGATGATGCCCACGCACGCGAAGCTATCATGCAAGCGTCACTGGCTAGAGCGGCACAGTCTCGTTCCCGAGACTCATTTGATGCCGTCATTTACGTTGGGGACGGCGTCTGGGACGCACGCGCAGCGCGCAATCTCGGTTTCCGCTTCATTGGCATTTCGCACGAACCAGCCAGAGTTGAGAGGCTTTACGCCGAGGGAGCGCACCATGTCTTCGCTGACTATCTTGATGCAGACTCTTTTATGGCCGTCCTACATGAATCCAACCATGTCGCCTAACAATGCGATCCAGCTAACGGGTTCCGCATGTCATGCCTCGTGCTTGCTTCGCCGCACGAGGCACGCCATGCTCCACCCGTAGCTGATCTTGTTCTCGTTAGATGCTAGCGCGTGTCTTTGCACTTGTGTTGCTGGCATCCAGTGCGGTGCTGGCGACATCGTATTCTTTCCGCACCCAACCGACTGGGCGCCTCGGCGGACCAGTGAGATTCGAGTTTCGTGCTGAGTCGACCGCAGGTGCGAAGCGGGATGTCACATCGCTCACAGTGTCGAAACGGACGCTGGATCACACATGGAAGCCGGTGTGGTCGATCAGCGGAAAGGCGCTCGGCACCATTGCGACATGCTTGGCTATTCTCGCATTTGTTGCAGCTATTACTGACAAGACCGCAAATGTTTCCGGCAATGACTGGTGAAAGGAGCAGTTACGTTATTGTTCGCCATGTTTGTAGCTGGGAATGTCGACGGGCTTGTTAAGTTTGCACGGCGTCTGAAGGAAGCATCTGTGGCGCTCCGGGAATGTCTAGCGAAGAATGGGGGCGAGTCAGGCGAGGCAATTGTGTCCCGCCTTGATTTTCGGCTCACGGTGCTTGCGGCGATAGTTGGTCACATATTCGGTGATTCTATTGTCATTGCATCAATCTGGTTGTATCTAAACCCGAAATA
>QHMR01000101.1 GCA_003217875.1 Verrucomicrobiota bacterium | reverse complement strand
CGACCGCGAAAGGCTAGGAAAACCTGGGGGGACGGTGCCACCCTCGTTCCGTCCTTCGCCGCCGCCGCCAGAACCTGGCCGCCCACCTGCGCGCAAGCTGAGCGAAAGTCCGATCCCGGGTGCGACTGGTGGTGCTGAGAACCAGCCGGGTCGCGGACGAGGACTCGAAAATCAGAGATTTGGAACTCCTCCGCCAGCAGGCGCGGGTGAAAACGAGCGCCGGGGTCCTGAACATCGGCAGCCCCCCGGATTACGTCAGCAGCCAGGCAGTCCGCCGCCTACGGGCGGTCCTCCCGGCGCAATGCGAGGCGCAAGAGAAACGGGCCAGGGCGCCTATGGCCAACCTGGTGGGCAACCACGTGGTGGAGCGCCGGCCACAACCGAGCACAACCAGGCGCCGCCGGAGCGCGGAAAGAAAAAAGCACCGGCAGAAACACCACCGCCCGGGCCACGATAACTTTAGGCAATTGTCATAGCGGCTCCGGAGTGAAAAAATTCCGGAGCCGTTTTTTTTACTGCGTCTTTTGTAGGGCGTCTGTGTCAGACGCTAGGCAAATTCAGATACCAAGCCTCAGCGTTTCACAGAAACGCCCTACAATTCCCCGCATCTCGCCCCTACAACAATTCCGCAATCTGCACCGCATTTAACGCTGCGCCTTTGAGTAGTTGATCGCCCGACACCCAGAAAGAAAGCCCGTTTTCAAAAGCGCAATCGAGGCGTACCCGGCCGACCTCACAATTGTCTTTCCCGGTCACGCTCAACGGCATGGGATAACGGTTGCCGTGCGGTTCGTCCACCACTTCCAGTCCCGGCGCCTTGGACAGAACTTCACGCGCTTGTTCCACCGAGAGCGGCCGCTCAAATTCGGCGGTCACGGCCACTGAATGCGCGCGGTAAATTGGGACGCGCACGCACGTCGCGGAGACGCGGAGCTCCGGCAAATGCATGATCTTGCGCGCTTCATCTTGCATTTTGGCTTCTTCCTTTGTGTAACCGCTCTCAAGAAATGAATCGATGTGTGGCAGCAAATTGAATGCGATGGGGTGAGGAAAAACCGCAGCCGCATTCCGAGTTGTAGCCGGGGGCGTTGACCCCAGCAGCTCGGATTCCCGTGCCGCGTCTCTTGTCTGTCGTGTTAACTCTTCCACCCCTCGCGTGCCGCTGCCGGATACCGCTTGATAGCTCGCGGCAAAGACCCGGCGCACCTCGAAAACCCTGTGCAACGGATAAAGTGCCATCAGCATGACGGTGGTCGTGCAATTGGGGTTCGCGATTACGCCGCGATGACGGCGAAGGTCCTCCGAATTGATCTCCGGAATGACGAGCGGCACGTGAGGCTCCATCCGGAACGCTGAAGATTTGTCGATCGCGATCGCATCTGCCTGGCACGCGATCGGGACGTACTTTCTGGAAATATCACCGCCAGCGCAGAAAAAAGCGATGTCGATTTTGTCGAATGAGCGATCGGCGAGTTTTTCTATCGCGATCGATTCACCTCGAAATCGAACCGATTTCCCGACAGAACGCTCCGAACCAATCGCACGCAGGCTCGCGACAGGGAAGTTTCGCCGTTCCAATACGCGCAACAGCTCAGTGCCGGCGGCGCCAGTCGTGCCCACGACGGCGATGTGATAATTTCTCATGACCATGGAGATTGTAACGTTACGCGCACGTTGTGCCAAGCCGGCAGGGCTAGAGTGCGCATTTTCTGTGAAATCCCGTGCCGCCATTGTCCAGCCATGAATTCGTTGCACGCCCGAATGCGAAAGCTTGGCATTCGCGAGGCTGACCTCGAGGAGTCGTTTGCTCGATCTTCTGGCCCGGGTGGCCAAAACGTCAATAAGGTTGCAACGGCAGTAACGCTGCGCCACTGCCCAACTGGCACTAGCGTAACCGTGCAGGATTCGCGGTCGCAAGCGGTGAACCGCAAGCTGGCGCTGGAACGCTTGCTCGATGCGATCGAGAGTGCTCGAGAAAAGCGCCGCGCTGCCGAAATTGCGGAGCGCGAAAAGGCGCGCCGAAGAAAATCGCCGCGACCGGCTGCGCTAAAGCGGAAAATTCTTGAATCAAAACGCAAGCGTGGTGAGCTGAAGAAACTGCGGGGGACGATCGGAACCTAAGAATTCCCCGCTCGCATACGTCTGGCGAAGCCACTTGTGACGAATTGTTTGTGAAAGAAACTATTCACTCTATGAAAAGAGCAATCATACTCGGTTCTGCGATTTCGGTCCTTGGCCTGATGCTGATTTCCTGCTCCAGCACGCCTGAAACGACCACCACTACGACGCGTCAAACCACTGTCACGGCGCCACCACCACCGCCTGCCTCAACCACGACAACAACGACGCACATGAGCGGCGGCGGCTACTGATCGGCAGACGCTGGCAGCTTCGACGGATTAGTGGCTATTGGGTAGGAGAGCTGTCTCTACTGCAGGCGATTCGCCAGCAGGCAGGTTCGCCGCTTTCCAATCCATTGCCATGCGGATGCGGGCGCGGCCGCTGGGGTGATCGAAAAAGACGAATTCCTCGAGCGGCGTTGGATCGAGCTTGCGATAAGCTCCGAGTCTGAGAGCTACCTTCGCCATGCCGTCCGGCTCGCACGAAGTGTTGATTCCGAAAGCATCCGCCTCTCGTTCCGTCACGCGGACGAGCGAATTGAGGAATGGTGTGGCAAGAAAGACCAGTGTGCCAAAGATCAAAGCGAGCAACGGTAGCCCGGCGGGATCAGCAATACTGCGTACGCCCCATCTAACGCTCCAACGCCTTACGGCCGCATCGAAAAGCACGCGAGTAAGGGCGAAGCCGATGGCAAGGAAGATACCAGCATACGTCAGCAGTTTTACGCCATGATTGAGAACGTAGTGCCCCATCTCGTGCGCCATCACGGCGCGTAGTTCGGGAAGGGCGCATTGTTTGAGCAAATTGTCGTTGAGCGCGATTCGCGTTGTGCCGAAGAGTCCCGCAACATTTGCGCTTACCCGCGTGTTCTGGCGTGAAGCGTCAACTTCAAACACTTGTTTGGCCGGAATTTGATTCGCTCGGGCCATTGCAAGGATCGAATTTTTGATTTCCGGATTGGTAATCGGTTTGTACGTATTGAAGAGTGGCTCGATGAATACCGGCGCGATAAATACGACGACGAGCATGAAAGCGACCGCTACGGCCGTCCCCCAGATCCAGCATGTTCGCGGTGCTCGCCGAAATACAGTGTAGAGAGCAATCAGCAAGATCGTACCGCCAATTATCGTGAGGCCGAAGCCGATTAGCTGCTCGCGAAACCATGGCAGAAAACTCTGCGTCGCCAGCCCATACCGGTGTTCGCGAAAAAAGTGTTCGTATAGGTTCAGTGGAAAACTCAACACGTAAACAAGAAGCAGATATGCAACGGCGTAACAGGCCACCTGCAGATTCTTGGACCTGCTAACGCGCTCAGCGAGATCGCGCAGCCGTGCCGAGATTCGTGACTCGAGGAGAAAGACGGAAATTGCGGCGAGAAGAAGAAAATTCCACAGAAGCAGCCAGTAACCGCCCTCGAAGTAGGCGTCGGACTTTTCCCTTCGATCTCGCGGGATTGTAGCCAGCCACGCTTCGGTCGCGGCGGCTGGATCGAACCGATTGTCATTCTCTGCAGCCGATAGCAGAGGGGCTGGATTCTGTTGGGCATAAACGGGCATTAACGCGATAACGAATCCAACACTGAGCAGTATTATCACCGGCGGCCTCATCACAGCATGTGCTTGATAACGAAATCGCGCCGAAAGGAAAGCACTACTGTCATCCAAGGCGTTTTGAAGCGATGGCTTGCCGGTTACAAGCTCCATTTCTGCAGTGAAGCAGGCGAATCAAATTCGTCTCGTTTCATTAGGCTGGACAACCGCATGCGGAAATGGAAGATCGAAACAATGAAGGCGGCGGTGTCGCTTGTTTGCATACTCCTGGTGGGAATGTGTGTTGGTCCAAATGTAAGGGCGGAGACAAAGCCGGCGGATACAGAGCGCTACGGACCGTATCCCACGAACTACAAGGAAATCGTAATGAAATGGCTCGAGACACAATTGATCGATGCTGAAAGCGCGCGGATTGAATGGAACGGCGAGCCAAAACCGGCGAATCTGGGAACGCAAGATAATCCGCTTTACGGCTATCTGGTTAATTTTAAAGTAAACGCTCGAAATCGCTTCGGCACTTACACCGGACTGCAAAGCCATGGCGTGTTAATCCGCAACGGCGATGTGATAAAAGGCCTCGGTTTCGGTTATTAACGATTAAACAAAATGAAATTAAATACTCGATTGAGATCATCGGGCCAAGTGGTGGTTATTTTGGTCATCGTGCTGGTGTTACTGGGTATTGGTTATTGGTGGCTCAACTCTACGAAGCAGGAGATGGCCAAGGAAGGGAAACAGTTCGCCAACGAAGCAGTACAGAAAATTGTAGTCCAGCACGACGTTAATTTTTTCGGCTCGCATCTAAGCCCACAGGCGCGCATGAATTTCCCCGTATCGGCGCAGCAGGAATTTATGAACGACATTGTGCAGATGGGATCGCCTGTCGGCGCGATTGATCTGCAGGGCCAAATTGAATTTCAATCACAATTTTTCGAGCCGCACGGTGCCTTCCACGCGCGGATAAATTACCCGGCAAGATACGCCGATTTTGACGTCAGCATTTCGCATCCGGTCGGTCGTTGGCAAATCGACACGATCGCATTTGTGAAGCAGAGCCAGCAGTTCGGACCTGGACCTGCACCTGCCGCTCCATCTCCATCTGCAGCTTCACTTCCACCTTCAGCTCCACCTGCAGGCTCAGCTCCACCTGGGAGCTAACTAACTTAGTGCTCCGCTTCCCCGGGGAAGCGGGCTACAGCAGTAAACGGTCGAGCGAATCCACGCAAATCTGCGACCATGTCTCCATGGTTTGGCGACGCGCAAGCAATTCTTCTTTTGTCAGAAATGTCAGGCCCGTGATCATCGCCTCACGCTTCTGCACTTTCGGCTCCTTCAATTTGAAAATGTGCACGATGCCCAGGTGAACGCGTCCGACCTCGGTGGAGTCGTCGTTTAGAAGCGCAACGATTTGATCTTCGAACGGAGTATCAATTTTAATTTCCTCGTTCACTTCGCGTTCGACGCCGGCGCGATACGCCTGCTCATCCATGGCAAAAAGCGATTCGTCGGTTTCGTTCATGTGGCCGCCGATACCGATTGAGCCTTTGGCGATCAGCCGCTGCTCGCCAGCCTTCTTGCCGCGCACGTAATGGAGGATGGTATTTTCAAAGGCGATTAGTGCGTAGGGAATGATTTGTTTGTAAGCGGGATTGCTCTCAGCATCGGAGCGTGGAATAAAGAAATTGCTTCCACGCGAGAGAATCGCTTTCAAATACTTTTCCGGCTCGAAATTGAGTCCCTGAAAAGTTCCAAGCTCTCCAAACAAACTCCGCTTGATCACAAGGACGTTTTCCTGAGGGAAATTCATTCAACGCACACACGCTGTCATTCTGGCCGAAGCAAAGAATCTCTAGTCATTCGTTTCCTCGGTTATCAAAGAACGTTCAGAGATATTTCGCTTCGCTCAGAATGCCAAGCGCAGGTTAAAACGAATATGTTACGCCCACTTGCGGTCCGAAAAGATTCAAGCTCGGATTGGGATCGGTTTGTCCTCCGTTCGAAAGGTGCTCGTAAAGCGCTCCCACGTTTATTTTCCAATGATCATTGACGCTGTAGGAGATGCCGGCAGCCGATAAGATGTTGAACGTAAAATCCTGACCCTGTCCGCCGGGAATTTCCGGGTGGCTGTCGATCCCTCCTGCGCCTACACCGCCTGAGAAATAGGGAACCAGTCTGCTACCCGGTCGAACAAAGTTGTAGCGCATCCCGAAATTGAATCCGAAGTAATGGTTCTCGATTCCGCGAAGAATCGGCTCTGCGACGGCGCTGAAATAAAATTGATTGTAACCGCGCAGCCAACCATGTTGGACTACTCCCCAGCGAATGCGCGCCGTCAGGAACTCTGCGAGTATCTGGTAATCAGCTGGTGGATTGATCGCGCCAAACAAATAGCCGGACTCCAGTGCAAATTCGAATCGTTGCGGATTCAACTCTTCCGTGACTGTCGTTACGCTCGGCTGTTCAACGCCGCCGAAAGCTTGCGAGCAGACCACAAGCAGTGCACAAGCACTAAGAGCACGAAGCATCTTCATTTGGCGCGGCTACCATAAGAAGAGTTGGTCCCGTTGCAATTGATAGAGTCGGTGGGCTTCGCCGATCGAACAGCGCAGCGCGCCGTCTCTAGCTTATGAATTGCGCAAGATCAGAAGGCAACGGACTGGCCCATTCGCGCTCGCCTTCAATCGCCAGTTTCGCTGAGTGAAGCGCATGACGGGGCAGGAGTAATCGTTGCTTCAATTCAGGCGTCCATCCCGACTCAATGAATTGGAGGTAAAGCCGCTCATCGGGACCGTAAATCTTGTCGCCTACGATCGGGTGACCGATCGCGCTCAGGTGCACACGAATTTGATGAGTGCGTCCCGTGCGCGGAACCGCGCGAATCAGGCTAAACTTTTCAGCGTCGGGCGCATTCCCTAACAGCGGGCCCGGCGGTCGCGCCATACCATTCGATCTAATGAATCGACGCTCGACGTGAAATTCAGTCTGCGCTGGCGCGCCACTCGGGTGGATCATCTGCTTTAGCCAGATCACCGAATTTTGATGTTTCCCCTGTCGGCACAGCCGCGCATCGACGAAGTAGTGCTCCCATTCGGGCCAACCCCAAACGATCGCCAGATATTCCTTCTTCACTCGTTGCTGTTGCATTAGTAACCCAAATCGGCGTGCAGCCGTCGATGTTTTCGCTACCAGAACCAACCCGCTGGTCTCGCGGTCGAGCCGATTCACAATCGAAACCTGACCGCCGCTGGCGATCTCGAATGCGAACAGCTCACGCAATTCTTTCCACAAGTTGCGCGCACCATTCGGTTTTGTGGGATGACTGAGAAGAAATGGCGGCTTATCGACGACGACGTAATCGTCGGTCTCATCAATGATATCGAAATGGAGTAGCGCGGTAATGGAATAATGGAGTAGCGAACCCGAGCCAGATCAAAGTCTCATTAGCCGTTACTTCAGCGCTTCAACCCGGTGCTTGACCTTGCTGCCAAAACTGTTTTACCTAAAACGCCTCAGCCTTAACCAGAGGAGTGATCCTTGGACCCCAAAGACCTCAAAGAAATTAAAGCGATCATCGATTTGATGAAGAAGCATGGCCTGTCGGTCTTTGAGATCGAAAAGGAGGGGTTCCGCCTCAAGCTTGAAAAAGGTCCGTCCGTTCAGGCTGCCGCAGCTATGCCCCCGCCAGTGGCAGCGGAGCCCAAGGCCGCTTCAAGTGCGCCTGAAGCTGCGCCGCCCGGACTCAAAGCGATCGAAAGCGTGCCGCTAAAAGAAATCGTTTCACCGATGGTGGGCACGTTCTATCGCGCTGCGTCGCCTGACGGCGCGCCGTTTGTTGATGTTGGAAAATCCGTCACGGAAGACACAGTCGTTTGCATTATCGAAGCGATGAAGGTGATGAACGAAATCAAGGCAGAAACCAGTGGTATCATCGCCGAAGTGCTGGCCGAAAACGGCAAACCAGTGCAGTTCGGGCAGGTGCTTTTCAAAGTCCGATGAGCACCACCGAAATCTCGAGCTGTAGGGCAGGCGCATCGCCGGCCAGGGCGCGCCACTAGGCTGGCAAGCGGAGCGCTTGCCCTACAATGGCCATGTTCGAGAAAGTACTGATTGCCAATCGCGGTGAGATCGCCCTGCGGGTGATTCGCGCCTGCAAGGAACTCGGTATTCGCACTCTGGCGGTCTATTCAGAGGCCGACGTGGATTCGCTGCATGTGCAACTTGCCGATGAATCCATCTGCATCGGTGCGGCGCCGAGCTTGGAAAGTTACTTAAAAATCGATCGAATCATGAGTGCAGCCGAGATTGGCGACGTCGATGCGATTCATCCCGGGTATGGTTTTCTCGCCGAGAACCCGCACTTCGCCGAGGTGTGCGAAAGCTGCAATATCAAGTTTATCGGGCCATCGTCGCGTGCGATGCAAGCGATGGGCGATAAAAATGCTGCTCGTGTACACGCACGCAAGGCAGGTGTCCCAGTGACACCGGGAAGCGACGGAATCGTTGAGACAGAGGATGAGGCTATCAGGATCGCGAAGAAAATTGGCTACCCCATAATGATCAAGGCGGCTGCCGGCGGTGGCGGGCGGGGGATGCGCACAGCACATAACGAGCCCAGTCTTAAGTCGGCGTTTCACAGTGCGCGGCACGAGGCACAAAAAGCATTTGGAAATGAACAGGTTTATCTGGAAAAGCTGATCGTTAATCCACACCACATTGAATTTCAGATCGTTGCCGACAGCCATGGCCACATCGTGCACTTGGGCGAACGCGATTGCTCCATTCAGCGACGCAACCAGAAGGTGATTGAAGAATGTCCGTCGCCGCTAATGACGCCGGGACTTCGCAAGAAGATGGGAAACGCTGCCATCAAGCTGGCCAAGTCAGTTGGTTATGAAAATGCAGGCACGATTGAATTTTTGGTCGATAAAGACCGGCATTTTTACTTCATGGAAATGAACACGCGTATCCAGGTGGAACACACGATCACTGAGGAAGTGTATGCGTGCGACCTTGTAAAAGAACAGATCCGCATCGCTGCCGGACAGCCTCTTTCGCCTCACGTGGCGCACGCCGTTCCGCGATTGCATGCCATCCAATGCCGCATTAACGCCGAAGATCCGGCCAATGGTTTCCAGCCGACGCCGGGTCGAATAGATTTTTATTATGCGCCCGGCGGCCGCGGAGTGCGAATCGACTCGCACGTTTATACCGGCTATACCGTGCCGTCATACTACGACTCGCTGATTGCAAAAATAATTACCGTTGGTGCGACACGGATTAACGCAATTGATCGAATGCGCCGCGCACTGGGCGAGTACTACATTACTGGTATCAAAACAACCGTGCCGTTTCACGCAGCCATGATGCGAAACGGGGATTTTCGCGATGGAAATTACGATACTGGATTGCTCGACCGCCTTATTTCAGCAGGTAAACTCGAGCTGGCCGCACCGACGATCCGGTTACGTGAATAACTCGAGATGCAACGAATCGTGTGCTGGAGCGTGCGTTGTTCTCAACGCAATGATCTTTCCGGGCGGCTGAAATCCGCTGAGGACAGCGAATACTACAAGTCGTCATATACAGCGCGCAATTTATGAGAGCGCTAAGTGAGTGTCGCCTCTATGGGATCGTCGATCTTGGCTACGTCGAAGAATCCGATGTCGATCGCGTTGCGCAGCAAATGATCGAAGGCGGGGTTGATCTGATTCAACTTCGCGGAAAAGGAAAATCGCTCGAAGAACTCGCTGGTTATGCTGCCCGGCTGCACGATTTAACAGCCGGATCTTCCACGCCATTGATCATGAACGATCATGCGGAAATCGCCAACCGGATCAAAGTGGAAGGCGTGCATGTTGGCCAGGACGATGACTCGATCGAAGTCGCGCGCCGCAAAGCAGGTCATTCGGTTTTGGTCGGGAAATCCACGCACAGCCTTGAACAGGCACTCGCAGCTCAGCGCGAAGGCGCGGACTATATCGGGTTCGGTCCGATCTTCGCCACACCCACAAAACCTGACTATCCGCCGATCGGCCTCGCGGACATCAGGCAGGTTCACGCAGAAGTGAATCTGCCAATCTTCTGCATCGGAGGAATCAACATCGACAATTTGCAAAGTGTGATCGATGCCGGAGCAAAGCGTGTGGTGATGGTTTCCGCTTTGCTCAAGGCGCACAGCGTCGTTGATTATGCGCGCTGCGCCACCGACATGCTCGCCTGAGTGTCGAATGACGAAATCTGAATGACTAAATATTGGCAACGAGTTCTCCTTTATCATTTGTCGTTCATGTTTTGTTCGACATTCGAGTTTCGTGCTTCGTCATTCTAATCATGTCCGTTCTCGTTGTTGGCTCCATTGCGATCGACACTGTTAAGACGCCGGTGGAGGAACACTCGAATTTGCTAGGCGGATCCGCTTGCTACGGAGCGCTCGCGGCAAGTTTTTTTTCGCCGGTTCGGCTGGTCGGTATCGTCGGCGATGATTTTCCCGAATCGGAATTTAAGTTCTGGAAGTCGCGCAAGATCGATAGCGAAGGTGTGCAGCGAGCAAACGGAAAGACTTTCCGCTGGTCGGGTGAATATTCATGGGACCTGAATACGCGCGAGACGCGCTCAATCGCGCTAAATGTCTTTGAAGACTTCAAACCGGTGTTGCCGGAGTCGTATCGTGAAACCGATTTCGTTTTGCTGGCCAACATCGCGCCCTCACTGCAAGCGCATGTGCTCGAGCAGATGAAGCGCCCGCGGTTCGTCGTGGCCGACACGATGGACCTTTGGATCGAGACAGCGAGATCCGATCTGGATGCGCTTCTTCAACGCGTAAACCTTCTTATCTTGAACGACAGCGAAGCGCGCGAAATAACGAAGGAGACCAGTCTCATCAAGGCCGGACGCCGCATCCGAAATATGGGGCCCGAGTATGTCGCGATAAAAAAGGGTGAGCACGGCGCATTGCTTTTTGGCGACGAAGATCAGTTCTTCAGTTGTGGCGCTTACCCACTTGAAGACATTCACGATCCGACCGGGGCAGGGGACACATTTGCCGGCGGCATGGCTGGATTTCTCGCCGGCACTGTCAAAAACGTGCAGTTTAACGATCTGCGCAAGGCGATGATTTACGGAAGCGTGCTCGCCAGTTTTTGTGTGGAAGCATTCAGCCTGGAGCGTTTGCGTAACCTGACGATGGAGGAAATCAAGGAGCGCTACGAGATGTTCAAACTGATGAGTCAATTCGAGGTGCCAGTGTGATGGCGTCGCGCCAAGACGAGTATCGCAGATTGCTACTCCGCACGCTAATCGCAATCGCTGTATGCACCGCTGCGGTATTAGCCTGTTATTTTTGGATTGACCGTCCCGTGGCGTTCTTTGTGTATCGCCATCACATCAACACGATTCGGGTTTTTCGATGGCTTACGTACCCACCGCCGGAAGTGCAAAATTGGTCGGCTCTGGTGTTAGCGATCTTAATGGTTCGACGGGCGTGGGGACCGTTTCTGCATTGGCAGAAGGTTCTGCTTGTCGCGTGTCTCAGCTTGATCATTGCCGATGATTTCCGCATCTCGCTAGGCGATGTTTGCGGTCGCTATTG
>QHMR01000155.1 GCA_003217875.1 Verrucomicrobiota bacterium | reverse complement strand
ACAAATTGGAATACCTCTTAAACAGCAAAATCATCGGCGACCGCATACGGAATCCCGTTTGGCTGACGTTGGTCGCGCTGATCATTGGCGAACGACTCATGGGTATCCCAGGTCTGATCCTCGCGCCGGTGGTACTAAACTATTTGCGGGTAGAGATGCTAACCGTGGAAGTGCCACGCGCACGGGAAAAAATCGAAGCGTTAACTGCTAACGATTAATCCCCGAATTGCTAGCGCTGCGACTTGCGTCATGAAAGCTGGTTTTCTTGAGAAACTCATCGAGCGACTCGGGCGCATGGGGCCGGAAGAGGTGCAGAATTATTTTCTGCGCCTTGCACAGGAGAAGGGTTTCCTGGAAACGGTTTTCAATGCCATCCAGGAAGGGATCATCGTAACCGATTCGAACGGCCGGATCACTTATCTAAACGATGCAGCTTGCGGACTGTTTGGACTGGAGGCGGCGGATGCAATCGGCAAACAGCTCGGCGAACGTATCCGAGGTCTCGATTGGGAATCGCTTACGAAAAGCCGAGGGCCAGTCAGTCATGACATTGAAATCTTCTATCCACAAAATCGCTTCATCAATTTTTATGTCGTGCCGCTAATGATCGAGCGCCGCGAGGCTGTAGCCGGAGTGGCTGACTCCGGCCGGCCTGCAGCGGCGAGCGGAGAACGCGCTGCATCACCGACCGCTACAGGTGCGGAGGAGGTTGGCCATGTTATGATCCTGCGCGACATCACTCAAAGCCGGCGCACAGCCCAGCAAGCCATTGAGTCGGAACGTTTGAATGCGCTGACGTTGCTGGCAGCAGGCGTTGCGCACGAGATCGGTAATCCACTCAACTCGCTGCACATTCACTTGCAATTGATGCAGCGCACGGTTCAAAAGCTGCATGACGGCGCAAAGGGCGAACTCCAGCAATCGATCGATGTCGCCCGTTCCGAAGTCGACCGGCTCGATTCGATCGTCACTCAATTTTTACGGGCAATCCGGCCATCGCGCCCGCAACTCCGCCCGGAGAACCTAAACACAATCATCGAGGAGGCAGTGCGTTTCTTCGCGCCCGAAATTCAGGACCGCGATATTGTTGTGGAACAAGAACTGCGCTCTGATTTGCCTCTGCTTCAACTTGATCGTGATCAGATGAAGCAGGCGTTTTACAATGTGATCAAAAATAGTGTCGAAGCCATGAAGCGCCATGGCACGTTGCGCATCCGCACCGATGTGGACGATACCCATGTCGTCATCAGGTTCGCCGATACCGGCGGTGGCATGTCGGCCGAAAACTTGAGTCGTGTCTTTGAGCCTTATTTCACGACCAAGCCGTCCGGCACTGGTCTTGGATTGTTAATTGTGCGCCGCATTGTGCGCGAGCATGGCGGCGAACTCTCCATCGAGAGCGGCCAGGACAAAGGTCTCACTCTTACGATCCGATTGCCATACATCGAAAAGCGCATTCGCATGTTGGAAGCAGGCGAAACCAAATCGCCTTGAGGTAGCGGATTGCGCGCTCCTAATCGCCGCGAAATCCTCTTTTCAACCAGCCTTCGAACTGATGAAACAGGAGCTTGAGGTACGCTCCGGGCGATTGCTTGAACAATTCGATAATGCGAGGACTCAGATCTTGCCCGGGGTCATCAATTGTTCCGAACAGACGCACATTGGTCCAGAGGTAGCCGTTCTGCTTCCGGCTAAAGACTTCTTCCGGATTCGGCAACCAATCGAGATATTCACGGGTCAGCCCAAGCGTGATCGTGCCGCGCAAACGACGCTGCTCAATCGATATTTCTCCCTCGATCCGAAATTTTCCTTTCTGTTCGATGGCAATGTCATTGATGTCGATCTTCGGATACTTCCATCCAAAGCTCAGCGAACAATCATTTAGCTCCAAATGTTCGAATGATTTCTTCTGCGCGAGCTCTGCCAGCTTTTCCAGAACGGGAAGGTTGTCGATTCGCCCGTTACTGACGCGCAACGAACCTTCGCCGGAAGAGCTTTCCAATTTCGGATCCGCTCCGGCCCAGTGAAGATCGCCGAAGGCGCTGCCGGCCAAATGGCCTTTCCATTCAGCAGGTAGCCATGAGCGAATTGGGACCTGATTGAAGGTCGTCTTTAAATCGACGCTCTTATCCTTTCCGAGGCCAGCGTTTGCCCGGGCGTGAATGCTTTCACCGCTGCTCGAATTTGATGCGAGATCGATATCGTAAATCGTCAGGAGCGTCTTGGTGATGAGAAGATGCGCGCGGCGGAGATCCAGCTCGGGGAACACGGCCATCTTCAGTCTGCCGCTGGTGGCAATGTATTCAAAATCGGGGCCGTGAGGCGTAATGAGCAGGTGTGTGCCGAAAAATCCGGCCCGCTCGCCGCGAAATTGCCACGTTATGTTGGCCTGCGGCGTTTCAATCCGCTTCACATACACCCGGTTTGGCAAAAAAATGGCGAACCACGGCTTGGGTGCCACTGCTTCAGGATTTGCTTTGTAGATCTGAATGTCGACGTCGCCTGATTGCACGCACACATCGTTGAACCTCCACTGCCGCACAAAGACACCCAACGGATCAAAGGTTGCCGTAATGCCGCGAGCATTGAGTGACTTCATCGCTTTCACTCCATTCCTCGCTTCAAAACGCTCGCTTCGCGCTGTGAATGCGCTCGTGCGCAGGATCGGCGAGTACTGGCACTGAGGGAAATGCAAGCCTTTCGCCGTTTCCTTTTCCATGGCCACGCGAAACGCGTTGCTTTCGACGTAATGAGTGCCCAACGGGCTGAAAAAAATGATCGTTCCGGCTGCGACAGCGAAGACGACAAGAATCGCAATCGCTCCAGCGCAGATCAGTGCTTTCCTTCGCAAGGTGGAAAAATGGGACGTGAAAAATTAGGGTTACAAAGTTACATCGTCACATCTGCGGTCTCGTTTGTAAGCTTTGTAACCCTTTTAACTTCTTAACGAATCACTTTGTCAGTCCCAGTTACGCAAAGTGAAAAGCGCAAGTATGGGCCAAGTATTCGATGCGCGGGGTGAGTGCGACTACAGCTGACCGACTGTATATTTGGGGTCTTTGACTTGGTTGCGGATGGCTGCGAACAGCCTTTTTATTCCCGTCAGGCTCACGTGATTCGCAATGAAGGAAGGGATATAGCCACCAGTGTCCGTGTATATGGAATATGTAGCGCGCGTCTTCGTTATGCCCTCGGGCTCAAGCAGCCATTTGCCCTCGCAAAGTTTTACTCGCACTACGCCTTTCTTTTCGGGCGGTCCGAATTCATTTGCCGGTGACCAGCGACTCATAAACACAAGGCCATTAGGCGCGCGCCACGATTCCTTCCACACCCGCAGCGTGTAATCGCGATCCGCGCAAACTTTCGGCGAAAGTCGTTGATAGCCAACGATTGAATCGCCGTCCCGCTTGATTAGCTGGCACTCGGTGACGGACGGCATGAACTTGGGATAATTCTGGAAGTCATCGATTACCGCGCACACCGCGTAAGTGGGAGCATCAATCGGGCCGACAGCCTTGAACTCCTTGAGCGGCGATGCTGCATGCGGCCGACTGTAAATCTCAACATCTTTGTCGCGAACAGCCAGTTTCCACCCAGCATCGACCTCGGCACCGAAAGCAGCTGGGCAACCAACAAGAACGATCGACATCACACCGGGGAGAAGTCGGCAATGCATCGCGCGATGATACCCAATTTCCCTTTCGTGGCGACATTTGTTTAACGGTCATTCATCTGGGCATACGTCGAGAAGTATGCCGACCTTCGAATGACGGCAAAGCTGAATTAACCGAACTCCCAAGATCCGAGAGGTAATGCCGACGATGCCGACCTGCTGATCTGTATAGGCTGCACGAGAAAGGCAGAGGAGGAGAAGCATTGCTACTATGTGGCGCCATGGGCCTAACGAGAAAGAGATAAGCGTGGCAAACATTGAGAATGGTTTCATAAAATTAGAGTCGGTCATCGCCACGGCCCGCCTGAGGCGGGTTGGCTGCAGCCCCTGGTTAGGCATTGCCGGTATTGCGTGTAGCGGCGAGGTGGTGATAAAAGATGGCAGCAAACTCCGGCACCAGAAATCGCGCGGCGACTAGACAGACAAGCAACTGAGCGATGACCGATGCCTGAATGGAGCGACGCGGACTGCGCAATGCTACAACTGAAAGCAGTAACATCGCGGGCGGCACAATGATTGCGAGTAGCTGAACACAGTAATCTGCAATGGGCCGTGGCACGCCAAACTGGAGGTGGGGAAGCTGCGTTTGAGAGACGTAAACAATAAGCACGAGGCTAAACAGCGCTTGGCCCGCAAGAGCGACCAGGAGCTTCGTTGAGAGTGACGAACCGTTCATTTCTACGAGGGTAGCAACGCCTAACCCCGACCCCTCGAGCGAATAGCGCTGAGAGTTCTCTTACCCGAGCTCATCTCTGGATGCCACTAGTGGGTACCCTGATCTCGACCACATCGCCATCCTGCAAGCCGAAATGACCTCTCAGATTGACGTTAGAGACGACCTCGACGACCCAAGGATCTCGGCGATCCATTGCCGCAGTCGTCGGCGTCCACAAGAACGCCTCTCGATGATCGAGACTCACTAGTTCGCAGGGAAGCAGCAGTATGTCCCGCTCGCCCCCGTACTCTTCTCGGCCGAACCAAATTCTGTGAGCTTCGTAGCGCGCGTCAAACCAATCAAAGACCTGATCGAGTGCGATATTCAGCGAGCCGGGGAACACAGAGATCCCTAACTTCTCGCTGTAGGCGGCATTGAAGAGCTTCAACCAGCGAGAGGCGTCGCCTAGACCAGTCTGAACCTTGCCCGCGAGAAGTTCACTCATGCCGCCTAACGAGAAAGAGATAAGCACGGCAAGCGTTGAACAACTTTACGGCGGGAGTGCGTGAGCGCGAAGAGACGAATCGCACTAGGGTAGCCGGGCACCTGGATGAAATCCAAGGTGCCGTGGCAAACACGCTGAGGTTATCTCGCGAAGGGGCCGTTGGCTTCATCGGTTGGTTAGGTCTTTCGTGCTAATACGGATGCTCCATGATAATAGCGGGCCCTGTGCTCATCGTGCCCAGAATGATCATCCACCGTGCATTCTGCTTGCACACCTCGAAGGTAGTGAGTGGGTCGTCTTGCTTTTGCGGGTTGCCACTCTTCACGCGCGAGTGGTCGGCTCGGTAAACCTCTATCTTTTCGATCGGCTTCTTTATATCTGTGCGCTCGTTGCAACACAGCCCAACTCCAACCGGCTTTGCTCAATTAATCGGCGATGGCGAGGGCGGCAGCGGTGACACCACGTAGATCTGATCGAGTACTTTTAACATCAGGGCATTGGCCGTCACCTTTCCGTCGAGCGATACGGTCAGATTAGTCCAGACCACGAGCGTCATTTTGCTGGCGGGGTCGTAGCCCATGAAGGAGTTGAAGCCGGGCATCTCGCCGCCGTGAAAATAGACCGTGTTCGCTCCCCAGCGCAGCTGAGTGATGCCGTACCCGTACTGTAGGCCGTCGGGCTTGCTCGGATCTTCGAGCTGCACGCTGTCGAGCCACTGGCGCTGATAGTCGGCGTTGAGCACCTTGCCGCCGACCAGTGCCTGGATCCAGGTGGCGAGATCGTTGGCGGTCGAGATGACGCCCCCGGCCGCCGAGGCGTAGGAAGGGTTCTGGCCGGTGCAGTCGTCGGGCTTGAGGGTTCCGGCCCTGGCCGCGGCCTGGAGGTCGGGCGGGTACGGCTTGTCCACTAGGTTACTGAAGGAGCAGCCGCCGTACAAGTAGCCGTGCGAGTAGGGATCGGGGAGGGTGTTCGAGGTGATGGCGGGGAGCAGGGTGTCCTTCAGGCCCAGCGGTCCGAACAAACGGTCCTGGAAACAACTGGCCAGCGGCTTCCCGTCGATCTTTTCCGCAATGAGGCCGAGGAGCGCGTAGTTGGCGTTGGAGTAGTGGAAGTCCGTACCGGGTGGAAAGTAGGGCGGATGCTTGAACGCGATCGCCAGCACTTCGGCTGGGGACCAAACCTTGGTCGGGTCACGGTCGAGGATCGCCCAGAACTCGGGGTCGTCGTCGTAGCTGTAAAGGCCGCTGCGCATCTTCAGCAGTTCGGTGATGGTGATCTTGTCGCCGTCGGGCACGCCCGGGACGTACTTCCAGACTGGATCGTCGAGACTGAGCTTGCCTTCCTGGGCGAGCAACACGATCACCGCGGCCGTCATCGTCTTGGTATTGGAGGCGATCCGGAAGTGGGTGTCGGCGCGGGGTGGGCTTATAGCGCCTAGTAACGTGGTGCCGTGGGTGACCGTGAACTCGCCTTGGGGTGTGCGCAAGAGAACCACGGCCCCGGGGATCAGAAGTCCCTTGGCGGTCGTATCCACCATGGTCTGCAGCGCAGCCTGGTCGATTGGCTTGAGCGCCGACGAGCCGGCCGTGGAACCGGGCCGCGAGCACGCTGCGATCAGGAGAGCAACGCCGACTAGCAAGCTCGCGTCGACGCGTATGGGAAATTCAAACGTCATTTTGCCAATGATCACTGTTGCTGGCGTACCTCCTTAAAATGTCGAAGACACATTCATAAGACCTAACGAAAAAGCTGAGCCACGCCGGAAACCGATGCAGGACTAACGTGAGCGTTCCCCATCAGCTGAGAGGGCCACCCGGCGTCGGCTCCAGCGACTTGTTAGACGGCTGTCTCATCTGAGTCAAAATCCCAACCGCCAGCCCATATGCTTGGAGGGGCGAGTTCAACAACATTGCCTGCCGGGTCACGAAAATAGACCGAACATCCGCCTTCATCCCAATCGACCTCACGTTCGATCGAGACTCCAGCCTGACGCAGTTGCTCCCTCCACGCCGGAAGATCTTCTGACTTTGCCGCGAAGGCAACGTGCCCGACGCCTGTAGTCCCGTGCGAAGGAACGCCTCTGGCAGGTGCAGCACTCTTGCGAGGATCGAAGATTATCAGGACCGCATCACAGCACCGGAAAACCACAGCCACATTACCACGCTCTATTACTTCCAATCCAAGCGCCTCGTGATAAAACCTCTCCGCCGCAGTTAAATCCTCCGCATATAAGACCGTCTCAAAGATTCTGCTCGGTTGCATCGTAGCA
>QHMR01000154.1 GCA_003217875.1 Verrucomicrobiota bacterium | reverse complement strand
ACGCGATATCGCAGCTCGATTGTTTTCCCGCTGTCCGGAGCTTGTGGATAAAGCACACAAATATCATTGCCGTAATCGCGATCCTGCACCTTTTCCCATTTCAATGGGATATTCACTTCTTGCTCACTCACGGTCTGAAAGGCATCGGTTTTGGCCAGCGGTATCCACACGCGCGCGTTACCTTTGATCTCTGGAAGTTTCACCCGATAGACGAACTCGAACTGATCTGTGCCCTTAATGATGCCTGGATTGTCCGCTGAGCTCGGTGCAAGCGCCGCCAACAAGAAACACACGGAGAAAATCAGAGACCGCATAAGGATTCTACCGGTTTAATTTCGCCTTGCGGAGGCATCAGCTGTCTCGACTGCATCTCTCTTAAGCTAGTTTACTTAAGCGGCCGGCACTTTCTGCCACTTGCCGTTCTCTTCTTTCCAATTGTAAAGAGGTTTGCCGTCGATTTTGTGAACCGCCGTCTCGGTGACTTTCATCTTGCCCGGCTGTCCTGTTAGGAAGAAGTCAATGTCGTACGTTTTTCCGTCGGTTCCTTTCATGTCCACGCAGGCAAAGTACTTACCGTCACCAAGATCCTGCAGCCTGTCATCGTGCACTTTCATCAAATCCATCGCGAGATTCTGACCCTCGTGTTGAACATGAAACTTGCCGTCGCTGCTCTTTTTTGTCTCGGCCTCGATGTTCCTCTTAATACCGGTGGAAATATCAGCCGTGCTCATTCGCTTCTCGGCTCCGCCTTTCTTCGTGGCCGCTGCGCCTTTGCTGGGATGCTCAGGATGCTCCTGTGAAAGCACTCTTGCGGCCGGTGTAAAAAATAGTGCAACAGCTGCTGCAATGATGATTCTTGAGATCATATTAATTCCTCCGTTTTAGCTTCGTCTGCTAATAATTGCTTGGATGTCTTAATCGAGTTTGCCGCGCCAGCACCATAAAAAAACGTGGCGATTACTCGACTTGCTTAAAAGACGCATGACGGAAACACTTTATTCCATTCAAACCCAAATTTCCTGGCAAAAGCCACGCGAAGCCGGTTGAAAGCGATTTGAAGAAACGATCCGAATGCAATTCTCGATCATCGTTCCAGTTTTTAATGAGGCACCGCTGATACGCCCGTTTCTTCAGCATTTGCGCGAGCGAGCGTCTGGAGCCGAAGTTATTGTCGCCGATGGTGGAAGCACCGACGGCACAGCTGAACTCGCTGCCGACCTTTGCGATCGACTTGTTCAGAGTCAACTCAGCCGTGCCAACCAAATGAATAGCGGGGCGGATGCTGCGCACGGAGAGATCCTTTGGTTCGTTCACGCCGATGCCGAACTACCATTGGAATGTTTAGATGAGATCGCGCGCATCATGCACGATTCGAAAGTTGCCGGCGGCTATTTCCGGATTCGCCTGCCGAGAGGCCTGGTTTATCGGTTAACGGACAGTTTCGCACATTACGCGGGCATTCTGCTCCGAATGCGGTGCGGCGATCATGGAATCTTCTGTCGGCGAACTGCGTTTCGTGAAGTCGGTGGATTTCCCAAGGTGCCGCTGATGGAAGACGTAGAATTTTTTCGCCGACTTCGTCACTGCGGTCGCGTGGTGTCCAGCGAGAAGCGAATCGTGGTGAGCCCTCGCCGATATGAAACAATTGGACGCGCACGCCTGACATTTGCTTACGGATTCATCGCAATGCTTTATATTTTCGGCGTCCCACTATCGGTGCTCGCCCAAATCTACCAACGCACCTGTTGTGCTGCCGGCCAAGACAGGATCTCTCTGACGTAGAGATTGAGGTCCACTCGATTTTGGCGTGCGCACGACTGCGCGCGATTGTTTCGGACTTGCTCAGCCGCGTTGAGTGAGTCCTATTTGCGCGACCAGATGAACGGTTTGCGCTTGGGAGTTAACATCGATCACGTGGCGACGTTGCGGCAGGCGCGTTATGCCACCATGCCGGACTCAAAGAATGCGGAGCCGGATCCGATCCTGGCCGCTTCAATTTGCGAGCGAGCCGGCGTCGGCGGAATTGTTGCTCATCTGCGCACTGATCGCCGCCACATTCAAGAGCGAGACATCGAACGCCTGCGCCAGAGCATCATGACCAAACTGAATCTGGAGATGGGCAACACAGAGGAGATCATTGATATCGCGCTGCGCGTTAAGCCGGAGGAGGTCTGCCTCGTTCCGGAAAAACGTGAAGAAGTTACGACCGAGGGCGGCCTTGACGTGATTGCGCTACGCAAGGAACTGGAACCGACCGTTAAAAGGCTGCAGCTGGCCGGCATTCGCGTTAGCCTCTTTATCGATCCGACACTAGAGCAGGTGGATGCCGCGACCGAGCTCGGCGTGGAAATGGTGGAGCTGCACACCGGCAAACTAGCCAACGCATTTACGGAGAAGATCCAAAAAGAAGAGCTCGAACAACTGCGAGCGGCTGCCCGCGCAGCATCGGAATCACATCTGCAGGTCAACGCCGGCCACGGCATCAATTACAAAAACATTGCGATGATCGACGAAGTTCCGTGCCTGACCGAGCTCAACATTGGCCACTCGATCATCTCTCGCGCTATGTGGGTCGGTCTCGAAACCGCCGTGAGAGAAATGCTTGCCGCGATGGCGAAATATCCCGGATGACTGTCCTCAACGCATACGTATCGGCGAGATTCGCCTCTCCCCTTCGGAAAGGGGAGAGGACAAAGGTGAGGGGATCGGCGGCGATTGCTCCCCCAAGCACAGAACCCTCACGCCAACCCTCTCCCTTGGAAAGGGAGAGGCGCAGAACCTAGCGCCAAACAACTGCGTAGGCGCGAGGACAATTCCAGATGAGCGTGATTGGTATCGGTGTAGATCTTGTCGAGTGCGTGCGTATTCGGCGTTCGATTGATCGATTTGGAGATCGCTTTCTACATCGCGTCTTCACAGATGGTGAAATTTGGTATTCGATGTCCATGAAATTTCCGGAGCGTCATCTGGCTGCGCGCTTTGCCGGCAAGGAAGCCGTGGCAAAAGCGTTCGGCACCGGGATAGGCAAAGCGATGGGTTGGCGCAATATCGACATCCGGAAAAAAGGCAATGGCGAACCGTTCCTGGTTTTTTCGGGGCCTGCGCAAGAGCTTGCTGCAAAACGGGGCGTCACTTCCGCGCTGATCACACTTAGTCACACCGAGCATCACGCAATGGCGTCTGTTGTCCTCGAAGGTACGATCGCTCAGCGGGGATAGTCCAGGAGTGCGAGCTGATCGGTTACGGAAGCGACGCAACAGCCAATCGCTGACTGGCCAGCATGAGAATCATCTTAACCGCCACCGGTCGATATAACACACCTTTATGAAACGACCGTCGATCCGCATTACGTTCGCCGTCGTCGCTCTCGCAGCTGCCGCCGTCCTGATTGGCGATCTCGCGCGCCACGCTGCCGGCCGCAAGCTGCGTGAGGCAATTCTTGCTGAACTTCAGCCGGTTGCGTTGAAGAATTGTACGTTGAAGCGTTTCGGCAGCGCCAATGACGGCGGCTACCTAATGTGCGAGAATCTGGTTGAGCCACTCGATGCAGGCTACTCATACGGCGTTGGCAGCAACGACGACTGGGGTTGCGACGTGTCGCGCCGATATCACGTCCCGGTGCATCAGTACGACTGTTTCGATCCCGCGCGGCCAACCTGCGACGGCGGCACATTCCTGTTTCACAACGAATGCGTCGGCGATCGGACCGCCTACAAAGAGTCGCGTTTCTTTGACACGCTGGAAAACCAGATCAGAAAAAATGGCCACATCGGCCGCCGCCTG
>QHMR01000153.1 GCA_003217875.1 Verrucomicrobiota bacterium | reverse complement strand
AAGGCCGACGACGACTGCCTGCAGGGACGCCGGCCTGATCCACGACAAAATCCAGGGGTACTACGGATCAACTGGTCTGGAGAACGTGGCCTATAAACGATCCTGACGCGAAAAATTCTCACAAGCTGGACGGAAGGAAACAAAGAAAGAAAAAAGGATCAAAAAAAAGAAAGCAGAGGCCTGATGGATAATCGCCACAAGCCACTGCATCCCTCATTGGTACGTGAAGCGTTCGCTTGGATTCGCAAAAAAGCCAACATCGGACCAACCGGTGGTCGCCGCCCAACATTGCATGCGCTTCGCCACTATGCCGGGTCCCCGACTATTCCGGGTGCAGGACTGGAAGCCGCGTCAGTCAAGGACGTGACTAGTTTCAATCCGGCATAGCCGAACCGAATCCTTCTTGAGATCTTTTTCCGACATGTTGCCCATGAAAGGAGAAGATCGAATGGAAAGATTTTTCAGAGATCTCAAGACAGTTGAAAGAATACAGCGAGGCCCGTGGGGGTCTCACATTGTTTCCTACGCCACGCAGTTACACGTCGAAGGGTACACCAGACAATACGGCCAGTTGCAGCTCCGATTGATTGCCGGTTTCAGTCGCTGGGTAAATCAGAAGGCGATTGCGGCCGAGAATGTGACGGCGCAACACACCGGCGATTATTTGGGATATCGCAAGCGACGCGGTTATAGGCTCCGACGAGGTGACGCGGCAACTCTGACCCGCTTCTTGGAATTACTCCGCAATGGAGACGCAATCGTGCAGCACCGGACACCGGCAGTGACCACGCCAGTCGAGTGTTTGCTCGAAAAGTTTGATGTGTATTTGCAAAGCGAGCGAGCGCTCGCTCCGACCACGCGTCTTTACTACGGATTATTCGCCCGGCAATTCTTAAACGCACGATTTGGCAGTGGCCCGGTTGAACTCGGATCTGTTTGTGCAGCGGACATCACCAGATTCGTTCAACGGCAAGCGGCAAAGTTGGGAAGTAAGCGATCTCAAATGATGACAACAGCACTGCGGTCGTTTCTGCGATTTGCACGGTATCGTGGAGATATCACGTTGGATTTGGCGGCCTGTGTGCCGACAGTGGCGAGTTGGTCGTTTTCGACACTGCCAAAGTCCCTTCCAGCAGTACACGTAGAACAGGTCTTGGCCAGCTGTAATCGGCAAACGGCCGTCGGCCAACGCGATTACGCGATCCTGATGCTGCTTGCCCGGCTGGGTTTGCGCGCAGGAGAAATAGTGCGCCTCAGTCTGGAAGACATTGATTGGGAAAACGGCTACATTACCGTTCAAGGAAAAACGGGCCGATCCAGCCAGCTACCCTTGCCGGCAGATGTGGGTCAAGCCATTGCCGACTACTTGAAAGATGCGCGACCGCGAGTCTCTTCAAATCGAAGCGTCTTCCTCCGATCTCAAGCCCCCATACGCAGCTTAACAAACCTGAGCACTGTCAGTACGGTGGTTCGACGCGCTCTGGCTCGAGCCGGGATTGATTCGCCGCGCAAAGGCGCGCATCAGTTTCGACACACACTTGCCACAGAGATGCTGAAGCAGGGCGCTTCATTGCGAGAGATTGGAGACCTTTTGCGCCACCAGAATCCAAACACAACGACAATCTATGCGAAAGTCGACTTAGTTGCACTCCGCACGCTGGCTTTGCCCTGGCCGGGAGGTGTGCGATGAGCCGGCTTCAGAAAGCTGTTCAGGACTATATCGACATGCGGCGAGCCTTGGGATTCAAGCTCACGGAGGCAGCTGTGGGGTTACGGGACTTCATCTCATTCCTGAAACGACGAAGTGCATCTCACATCACGATTCCATTGGCTCTGGAATGGGCGCAGCAGAACCCTGCCGTACAGCCTTCACAGTGGGCTCAGCGGTTGACCTGGGTTCGATGTTTTGCTCGTTACCGCAGTGCTACGGATGGCCGAACGCAGATTCCACCGTGGGGTTTGTTACCGCATCGCCCCCGCCGGGCGCGACCGTACTTGTACACCGAAGAGGAGATTCAGCAACTGCTGGAGGGCGCGCTGCAGTTAGGTGGCCTGCGAGGGTGGACCTACTACAGCCTGTTCGGGTTGTTGTGCGTGACGGGTCTTCGTCTCAGTGAGGCACTGAACCTGCGTTCAGAAGATATCGATCTCGCCGAAGGTGTTCTCACGATACAAACTGGAAAGTTTGGCAAATCCCGTTTGGTGCCGATTCACGCCTCGACTCAGAAGGTCCTCCAAGATTACCTTCAACGTCGAGACCGAACTTTCCAGCGTCGCCTCTCCTACTTTCTTGTATCTCAACGAGGGAATCGTTTGGATAGTGGGCAGGTTCGGCGTACGTTTTACGCGTTGTCCCGAAAGATCGGGCTCCGGGGACCTACCGCAAGCCACGGACCGCGTCTGCACGACTTCCGCCACCGACTGGCTGTTCAAACTCTGGTGCAGTGGTACCGTTCGGGCCAAGATGTCGAGCGCCGTCTACCCATATTATCGACGTATCTTGGTCATGTTCATGTCAGCGATACCTACTGGTATCTGACTGCTTGCCCCGAGTTGATGGGATTGGCAGTGAAGCGACTGGAAAAGCGCTGGGAGGGACAAGCATGAGTTCTGCCAATTTCCCCGCGTTGCTACAGAAGTTTTTCACGGAGCGCTTGATCCGCCAGCGACAGGCCAGTTCTCACACCATCAGTTCATACCGGGACGCCTTTCGACTCCTGCTACAATTTGCGCAAAAGCGTTTGCACAAGACGCCATCGCGCCTGACACTCGAAGAGATCGACACTCCATTGATCACGGCGTTTCTGAATGATCTGGAAACTCGCCGTGGGATCACCGCACGCAGCCGTAATCTTCGTTTAACCGCGATTCGTTCTTTCTTTAACTACGCGGCCTATGAGGAACCGGCTCACGCCTCCCAGATCCAGCGGGTATTGGCCATTCCGGCGAAACGATATTCGCGGACGTTGATTCAGTTTCTCAACCGTGCCGAGATCGACGCGTTATTGGTGGCACCGGACCAGCGGACTTGGTTCGGTCGCCGTGATCATGCGCTGTTGCTGGTGGCGATTCAAACCGGACTGCGCCTGTCGGAACTGACGGGGTTGCGACGTCAAGATGTACACCTGGCTACTGGCGCCCATGTTCGCTGTATGGGTAAGGGCCGCAAAGAGCGTTGCACACCTTTGACCAAGCAGACCGTAGCTTCGCTGCAGGCGTGGATAAAGGAACCTGCCAAAGCCAACCCGGAATGGCTGTTTCCTAACGCCCGGGGCAGTCGGCTGAGCGCCGATGCCGTCGAGGATTTACTCGCAAAGCACGTGGCAGTCGCCAGCCGGTCCTGTCCTTCATTACGGGGGAAACGCGTCACGCCGCATGTTCTTCGGCATGCCGCCGCAATGGAGTTACTTCAAGGTGGTGTGGATCGTGCGGTGATTGCGCTATGGTTAGGTCATGAATCGGTCGAAACTACTCAGATCTATCTGGATGCGGATCTCGCTCTCAAAGAAAAGGCGCTTGCAAAGACCCAGCCAATCAGCAGTAAACAAGGCCGTTTTCGACCCGAAGACTCCTTGCTCGCCTTTCTGAAGAGCTTGTGAACCCAGGAAACTATGCCGGGTGAGAATGGGATTCAAAAGAATGAGAACCAGTCTTGCAGCGGTTTCCGATCAAACGGTCTTGCCTGCACTCGGAATAATCGGGGACCCGGCATAGTGGCGAAGCGCATG
>QHMR01000152.1 GCA_003217875.1 Verrucomicrobiota bacterium | reverse complement strand
TCAACACTACGAACATCGATGCCGATGTCGTCCATTGTCACACTTGGTATACTCACTTTGGCGGGGTTCTCGCAAAGAAGACTTACGGAATTCCGCTTGTCATTACCGTCCATTCACTCGAGCCGCTTCGTCCCTGGAAACGGGAACAGCTCGGCGGTGGGTACGATTTCTCTCTTTGGATAGAGAAAACCGCGCTGGAAATGGCGGATGCGGTCGTCGCTGTCTCCGGCGAAACCAGGCGCGACATCGAACGCCTATTCAATGTCGATTCAACGCGCGTTCATGTGATCCATAATGGAATCGATCTGGACCAATACCGGAAAGTCGGTTCAACTGATGCGCTCAAACGATACGGCATCGATCCAGATAAGACATATGTCCTTTTTGTCGGTCGGATCACTCGTCAAAAAGGTTTTCAGCATCTCATGCACGCAATCCAATTTATGGATCGCGATTTTCAAATCGTCCTTTGCGCCGCCGCGCCGGACACGCCGGGCATGGCTGAGGAAATGAAAACCGCAGTGGAACGGGCGAAAAACTTTACTCGCACGCCGCGGTGTTCGTTTGTCCGTCAATCTATGAACCATTCGGCATTATAAATCTTGAAGCGATGGCTTGTGAGACTGCGGTTGTGGCGAGCGCCGTGGGCGGAATCAAAGAAGTCGTTGTAGATGGCGAGACCGGATTCCTGGTTCCACTCGAACAAATGAAAGAGAGTCCATTCGAAGCGACAAATCCCGAAAAATTCGCACGAGACATCGCAGAGCGTATTAATCGGTTAATGAAAGATCGGCGATTGCGCGAACGATTTGGCAAGGCCGGCCGCAAACGCGCGGAAGAGAAGTTTAGTTGGGCTGCAATTGCGATAAAAACGAAGAAATTGTACGAGACGTTGAAGCGCTGAAGCGTATTAGGATGCGCACGATGTCGCTTTAACGGTGTAACGCCGCGAACTCATGTTTGTCGATCGGGTCAAAGTTTTTGCACAAGCAGGAAAGGGTGGGCGCGGGTGCGTCAGTTTTCGACGGGAAAAATTTGTGCCGAAAGGCGGACCGGATGGTGGCGATGGCGGACGCGGTGGCGATGTGATCTTGCGGGCGGACAGGCACGTCGATAATTTAGCCAACCTTTTTTACGAACCTATCGTTAAGGCCAAAAGTGGCGGCCACGGGATGGGTAAGAAAATGGCGGGACGTGCAGGCGCCGAGAAAATCGTGAAGGTTTCGGTGGGCACGGTTGTTTGGTCGGCTGATGAGAGCAAACATGGAACGTCTAACCTGCAAAGCTCAACACCCAAATCAGATCAATCCGCAATCGACCCTCTTGTTGATCTCGTCCGCGATCGCCAGGAATTTGTGCTTTGCCGCGGCGGAGCAGGGGGCAAAGGGAACGTTCATTTCAAAAGCTCGCGCAACCGCGCACCGCGGCAATACACCGAGGGGGAGGAAGGTGAGCAAGGACATTTCCTGTTCGAGCTGCGGACGATCGCCGACGCAGGGTTGGTTGGCTACCCCAATGCAGGCAAATCGACACTCTTGCGAAAAATCTCTGCCGCGCGGCCAAAGGTGGCGGCATATCCATTCACGACGTTGCATCCGATCGTCGGCGTGATGGAATTGCCAGGTTACCGGCGGGCAGCAATTGCCGATATTCCCGGTTTAATTGAAGGGGCGCACCGGGGACTTGGGTTGGGGCACGAATTCCTGCGGCACATCACACGCTGCCGGATTTTGATATTCGTGGTCGATGTGGCCGGAAGCGAGGGTCGCAATCCCATAGAAGATTTGCAGAATCTTCGACGGGAAATTGGTCTCCATGATCCGGCGCTTTCATCCCGCCCATGGCTGGTTGTTGCGAACAAAATGGATTTGCCGGGTGCAGAGACGAATCTCAGGGCGCTACGGGAGAGATTTTCCAAAATCAAGATCATTCCCACCTCAGCCGCAAACGGACAGGGGATCGCTGAGTTAAAGGACACGTTGGCAGCGATAATGACGAACGACAAAGATGTCGTGTCAGAGGTAATTTGAGATGGACAAGGCAACAATCCGTAACGAAACTGGGCGCTGTCGTATGGGAAAACGAGTTGTCGCAAGCTATTGCTCCAGCTTTCTTAAGTCGGAGATGTTGCACATCTACCGGCAGGTAAAAGCGTTGCGCGGCGTCGATACGTTCGTAGTCACGAAGGAGGTGCAGAATGCGGAGCGGTTTCCGTTTGATAACATCGAAATTATCCCGAAGCGGCGCACAAACCTGCTCGTGCACGGCTGGTTGAAATTCGTGGAACGCCGGCCCCCAATCGTTTACCGAGGGGAGTATCAAACACTTGACTCATTATTGGAGCGGCACGGCGCCGATCTTATGCATATCTATTTTGGCCATACCGGCGTGCACTTGCTCCCTTTTATCGAGCAGTGGGACAAGCCATGCGTGGTCTCTTTCCATGGCGCTGACGTTGCGCACAAACCCGAGATCAAGGATTATCCGGCAAAATTGCGGCGTCTTTTTAGTGCCGTTCCACTCGTGTTCGCGCGTTCCCAATCGCTCGCTGATCGGTTGGTTCATTTGGGCTGTCCGCCGGAGAAACTGCGCATCAATCGCACCGGCATCCCGCTGAATGAATTTCAATTCGTAGATCGAGAACCGCCGCGAGATGGCAAATGGCGAGTGGTCCAGGCGTGCCGGTTGATCCCGAAGAAAGGCGTTGCAACGAGCTTGCGTGCTTTTGCGATTTTTAAGAAGGACAACCCTGGTGCGGAATTTTTTATCGCTGGGAAAGGGCCATTGCAGCCGGAGCTAGAGATGCTTGCTGGGGGACTTGGCATACTCAGAGACGTGCATTTTGTTGGATTTCTTTCGCAACTGAAGCTGCTCCAGCTTTATGCGAGTTCGCACCTGTTTTTGCATCCAAGCGAAATATCCCCAAACCAAGACCAGGAGGGTGTGCCGAACTCGGTTTTGGAAGCAATGGCGACCGGATTGCCAGTGGTGGCAACGCGTCATGGCGGAATCCCGGAAGCGATTGATCACGGTCGCACCGGGTTGTTGGTTGCGGAGGAGGATCACGTCGGATTAGCGAATGCCATGCAGCTAATCACAAGTTCGCCCGGCTTGTTGAAGCAAATGGGAGAACGTACCCACGCAGCCGTGGTCGAACGATTCGGACAGGACGCCCAAATTGATCAGCTAGAATCGTTCTACGAAGAAGCGATCACAATGAACGGTGCGGCTGAGCCTGTGAAACCAAAGTCAATTGTCCGGATAGCTCCGCAATTCGCCGAGGAATTGCCCGCGAAATAGGCCAACGTTCAAGAATTTTGTTTGTCATCCGGCGCAAAACGCGCTTTGGTATGCGCGTTCAAGTTGTAGCCGGGGTCGGCTTGTTCATTGTAGTCCCGCGAGTGCGGGACGGAGGCGTATGACCTCGGCAGGCCGGCGTCACCGATGCCAGCTACAGCTGTGGTTATAAAATGCGCAATCGTTGTTTTTTGATCATGGTGCTGATTTGCGGCGTTGCTTTTGCAATGCCGGCAATGGCGGCTGAACCTGCACCGGCCGAGCACGCAGCGGTTTCGCTCAAACCACAGACCCTCGTTCAGATTGGTGGCTTCGGAATCACAAACTCAATGCTGGTGACGTGGATCGTTGCCGCCGGCATCATTATTTTTGCGCAGATCGCTATACGTTGCGTCCGGCCGATTCCCAGCGGGGCACAGAATTTTTGGGAGTGGATAGTCGAAGGTCTCCACACGTTCCTCGAAAACATTATCGGACGCGATCTGGTGGCAAAAGGATTTTGGTTTTTTGCCTCGATTTTCATTTTCATTCTGTTCGTGAACTGGTTCGGCTTAATCCCAGGAATCGGAACAGTCGGCTGGGGTCATTACGACTCGACTGGTGCTTTTGTGGTCGATCGGCCCCTTCTGCGTGGCGGCAACGCGGACCTGAACATGACGACTGCAATGTCGGCAGTTTTTTTCGTCATGTGGTTCGTTTGGGCGATCCAGGCCAACGGAGTGGGAGGATTTCTAAAACATCTGTTCGGACCCAAAGGGGAGACCTCCGGAATAGTGAAGATCCTCATGGTTGTCATTTTCTTCGCCGTGGGATGGCTTGAAGTGATCTCGATTCTGTTCCGGCCAATCGCGCTAAGTTTCCGATTGTTCGGTAACATTTATGCCGGCGAAAGCATTCTGGAAGCAATGTCGACCATGAATCCATGGCTCTCTCCCATTCTGCCGATTCCATTTTATTTCCTGGAAGTGTTGGTGGGATTTGTGCAGGCGCTGGTTTTCATGCTGTTGACGGCGGTTTTCACGATGTTGATTGCGGAACATGAAGAGGGAAAGGAACACGCGCACACCTGATTTTCGGTGATCTCATGACGAGGTCCAAAAACCAACTAACAAAAATATGATACTACCAATACTAGCAGAACTGGGCGGAAGCATTCACGTAGGGCTTGCCGCGATGGGCGTCGGAATCGGAATCGGCCTGACCGGCTTAGGCATGACCAGCGCGGTCGGGCGCAATCCCGGCGCGTTTACGCAAGTCCCGCAAATTGTATTATGAATGTGCTAATCGCCGCGAGTAGCGGAGGCATCACGGATATCTTGCGCGATACAGCCGAGACGTTCGGCTGGAATTGGAAGTTGTTTCTGTCGCAGGTAATCAGCTTCTGCATCGTCGCATTTCTTTTGCAGCGCTTCGCCTACAAACCCATTCTTGCGGTGCTCGAGGAACGCCGACGCAAAATCGAGGAAGGCCAGATCAACGCCGAGAAAATTAAGAAGGAACTCGCGGAAGCAGAGAAGCGTTATCAGGAAATTCTGGCAAAGGCTAATGCCGACGCGCAGAGAATGATCGATGAAGCGCGCGAAAGCGCTGCGCATTTATCCGAGCGCAAGCAGCAGGAAGCAATTGCGGCAGCGGAGCAGATCATTGCCAAGGCACGCGAAGCGGCGGCGCTCGAGCACGAGCGCACAATGGAATCGTTGAAGCATGAGCTTGGACGCCTCGTGGTTGAGACCACCGCAAAGGTCACTGAGAAGGTGTTAACACCGGAAGATCAACGACGCTTGCAGGAAGAAGCAGCACGTCAACTGGCCTAATGAAGATCAACAAGGAAATTCGCCGGCTCTCGCGTGAAATGCTTCGAGCGAGTTTCACTGATGGCCAACTCGATCCGGGAAGAATCAAATCGTTGGTCGATTCCCTTATAGAGAAAAAACCGCGTCATTACATCGATGTCCTCAAAAATTACAGACGTCTGCTTCGACTCGAAGTCGAAAAGCGTCGAGCCCGAGTCGAGACGGCAAGCGAATTGGATTCGACGACAAGTTCGGAACTCATCGCTAATCTAAAAAAGAAGTACGGCAGCGACCTGAGCGCCGAGTTTATCGTTAACCCTGAGCTTCTTGGCGGAATGCGGATTTGTGTGGGGAGCGATGTTTGGGACGGAACCGTGCGCAATCGGCTCGAACGCCTTCAGCAACAACTTTAATCAAATCCAAAAGTCATGAGCACCATACTCGAAGAGATCGAAACCAAAATCGAAGGACTCAAAACATCGACAACCAAAAGCAACGTTGGCGTCGTGCGCGAAACCGGAGATGGAGTCGCGCGCATTGAAGGGCTAAGTGACGTCATGCTCAACGAGATGATCGAATTTCCAAACGGCGTATTCGGTCTCGCATTGAATCTCGAAGAAACTGAGGTTGGCGCCATTCTACTTGGCGAAACAACCAAGGTTTCCGAAGGGGACGAAGTTAAAACGACAGGCCGGCTCCTTTCCGTTCCTGTTGGCAAAGCGCTCCTGGGCCGCGTGGTGAATACGCTCGGCCAGCCGCTCGATGACAAAGGACCAATCAAAAGCGAAACGTTTTATCCTCTTGAGAAAATTGCACCGGGCGTAATCAAGCGCCGCAGCGTAAATCAGCCCGTGCAAACCGGTATCATGGCCATCGACGCGATGATTCCGATCGGACGTGGACAGCGCGAGTTAATTATCGGCGACCGTGCAACGGGCAAAACTACCATCGCAATCGACACGATTATAAGCCAGGCGCGCTTGAACAAAGCTCCTGAAGAGCAGGGCGACAAGAATTATCGGCCGCTCTACTGCATCTACGTCGCGATCGGGCAGAAAAATTCCAACGTGGCGCGCACGCTGGATGTTCTCGAGAGAGAAGGCGCTATGCCGTACACAACAATCATTTCTGCGCCCGCGTCCGATACAGCGACTAATCAGTATTTGGCACCATTCGCTGGCGCGGCAATGGGCGAGTGGTTCATGGATAACGGAATGGACGCTCTGATCGTTTACGACGATCTCTCAAAACACGCGGTTGCGTATCGGCAGGTTTCGCTGGTGCTAAAGCGGCCGTCCGGGCGTGAGGCTTATCCTGGTGATGTGTTTTATTTGCACTCGCGGTTGCTCGAGCGCGCCGCGCGCATGAACGATGAATTCGGCGGCGGTTCACTAACAGCGTTGCCGATTATTGAAACTCAGGCTGGCGACGTTTCCGCTTACATCCCTACAAACGTGATTTCGATTACGGACGGTCAAATTTATCTCGAGACCGATTTGTTTTATCAAGGTATTCGGCCAGCCATCTCGGTCGGGTTATCTGTAAGCCGCGTTGGTTCAGCGGCGCAGATCAAGGCAATCAAACAGGTCGCCGGCAAAGTGAAGCTCGATCTGGCGCAATTCCGCGAGCTAGCTGCATTTGCGCAATTTGGTTCCGATCTGGACGCGGCGACTCGAGCGCGACTCGATCGCGGTCAACGGATTGTGGAGCTTTTTAAGCAAAAACAGTACAACCCAATCCCGGTCGAAGAGCAGGTAGCCGTGCTGTGGGCGATGCAAAACGGATACCTCGATCCTGTCCCAGTCGACCGAGTCAAGGAGTACCAACTGAAACTTCAGGACTGGTTGCAGACACGGAAAGAAGGATTGCTTCGAACGATTCGGGAGAAAAAAGAACTCGACCAGGATCTCGAGTCGCAACTCAAAGCGGCGCTGGATGAATTTAAGACAACCTGGCGATAATCGCGCGGTCCTGAAACCCGCAAGGCTGTAACGCGTAACATGGCGAACACGCAGGATATTCGGCGGCGGATTAAATCGATCCGCAACACTGCGCAGATCACCAAAGCGATGCAAATGGTGGCTGCTTCTAAGATGCGCAAAGCACAGCAGCATGCGCTCGCCGGGCGGCCTTACGCTGCATTGATGAATAGAGTTTTCGTCTCGTTGCAAAAACGGACAGATCCCAGATTGCATCCGCTTCTGGCAGTCCGCCCTGTGAAAAAAGAGTTGGTGTTAATTATCAGCACAGACAAGGGACTCTGTGGAGCCCTAAATACGAACCTGTTTCGCGAGGCTAGTAACTTTAATCCGGAGAAAACAGTTTTCGTGGTGACTGGAAAGAAGGCTCGGCAATTTGTTGCGCGCACGAAGCGTGAATTATTGGCCGATTTCGAACTAAAAGACTCACCGAGCTTCGTTGAAACGAAACCGATCTCGAGGTTTTGCATGGAAAAATTCCTGCGGCGCGAAGTGGATAAAGTCTCAGTGCTGTACACGCATTTCATCAATACAATCAATCAGCGCACAGTTGTTC
>QHMR01000151.1 GCA_003217875.1 Verrucomicrobiota bacterium | reverse complement strand
TGATTATTTTTGCCTCGTTTGACCTTGGAAGCGATGCCAAACTTACGCAGTGCGACTCAATCTCCAACTTGTGAGACTCAAATTGCTGATCGCTGTTCTGGTTTGCTCGTTTGCTGGCACAGCAATAGCGGCGGACGGCGAAGCCATTCACAAAGGCGATGTGGCCGTCGTGCCATTGCGAGGTGAAGTTGCGCCTTCGCTGCTGGCATTTTTGCGACGCGCGGTGAAAACAGCCGAGAGCAACGAAGCTTCCGCTATCATTTTCGACATGAACACGTACGGCGGGCGACTCGATACCGCGGCAGATATTGTGAACGCGCTCAATCAAGCCAAGATCCCCACGTACACGTTCATTAACACAAACGCAGGATCGGCCGGTGCGATCATCGCCATCGCTACGCAACACATTTACATGGCACCAGTGAGCGCCATTGGCGCCGCCGCGCCAATTCTCCCGACGGGTGAAGATCTTCCCACTACGGCCAAGGAGAAGACGATTTCGTATTGGTCGGCGCTCATCCGTGGCTCGGCGATCAAGAACGGCCATAATCCCGATCTTGCCGAGGCGTTCATGAACAAGGACAAGGAAGTAAAGATCGGCGACCGCGTCGTGCATTCCAAGGGAGCTATCCTTAGTCTGAACGCTCAGGAGGCAACAGAACGGATCAACGGCAAACCGTTACTGGCAGAAGGCGTCGTTGATTCGACTGCTGATCTGACCAAAAAAGCCGGCCTCAAAGGCAGCATCGTCGCGATCGAGCCCACTGGCTTCGAGCAAATCGCGTTTTGGATCACCGCGCTCGCGCCATTGCTGCTGCTGGGTGGAATCCTGGGCGCGTATCTCGAGTTCAAAATTCCCGGCGCGACATGGCCTGGAGTTATCTCTGCGATTTGTTTCGCACTATTTTTCCTCGGGCATTATCTGGCCGGGCTCGCCGGCTGGGAAGTCGTCGCGCTCTTTATTCTCGGAATTGTTCTCGTGTTGATCGAGATCCTTTTCTTCGCACACACCACAATCGTTTTCGGTGTCCTTGGCGCGTTTCTCATGCTCGCCTCGCTGCTTTGGACGATGATCGACCGCTATCCGGGTGAAAACTTTTTCCCGACCGGCAAAGCGCTTGCTATTCCGTTGCTCAACATGTTCATCGCGATAGTGGGCTCATTTATCGTCATTGCCCTGCTCGCGCGTTACCTGCCAAGGACGAGCATCTATCGGCGATTCGCCTTAATTGATTCAAATCCGCCCGGTCCATCGCTGGCCGGTGTACCACGACAGTTCGCGACCGCTCTGGCGCTCACGCCAGGAACACAGGGCACCGCCGTGACCGTCTTGCGACCAAGCGGCAAAGCGCGTTTCGCTGATCGCGTTGTCGATGTTGTTACTGAAGGCGAATTCATCGCCTCACAAACGCCAGTCACTGTCATTCAAACCGATGGAATGCGAGTCGTAGTAAAAAGCGCTGCTCAGGTTTAGGGCACAGAAACTCAAACGGACCACGGCCGTTGGCTCGAGCACTTGTTTAGAGAACACTGAGCAATCTTTCTTTAACCGCCGGCGACGACGCGGATGAATTCGACGCGGTCGCCTTCGGCTAATGGTCGCTCTGGCCATTCGTGTCGATGCACGGCTAGACCGTTATGCTCTACCAGTATCGATTGTGGCGGTAATTGATAACGGTCGATTAGCTCCTCGATCGTTTTGGCTTCGCCTGCGTCTACAGCTTCACCATTGAGAGAAATTTTCACGCTCCACACAGCGCCTGGTCCCAGTCTTTCCAAACCGGTTCTAGTCCTCGACGGCGGAGGACTGCGGCGATTTCGGCTGGGGAACGTTCATCACTGACCTCGAATTGAGCGGTGGCGAGTTGATCTTCGTCGTCGTGGTACTCCGGCGCGACGATGCGGCCGCGCACGGTCTGATGCAAGTGTTCGCGGCCGCGCCGGGTATAACCGCCGGGTTCGGTGTGACTGCCAGCGCTCATCATCGTTACCCCGATTAACGCCAGTGAATCCCGTAGCGGCGCGCGCTCGCGCGTGCTGAGCACGATGCCGAGCTGCGGGAAAGTAATCCGCAACGCACAAACCAATTGAGCGAGCTCGCGGTCCGTCATCGAAAAGAGTGGACGAAATCCGCCAACCGCGGGGCGCAACCGCGGCACGCTCACAGTGATCTGCGCCTGCCAGCAATGTTTAAATAAATGTTCCAGGTGCGCTGCGAGCGCGATCGCTTCGTCCTGCCAACGCGACAAACCGATCAGTGCGCCGATGCCAAGCCGACGAAAACCGGCAGCGTAACCGCGCTCGGCACAATCCAGCCGAAAATTGAAATCGCGTTTCGGGCCGGCTGTATGCATTTCGGCATAGATACCCCGATTGTATGTCTCCTGATAAACGACGAGGCCTTCCGCGCCCGCTTCGACGACCGGCACATAATCTTCCGTCTCCATCGGTCCAACCTCGATTGAAATCGACGAAAAATCGGGAGCGAGTGCGCGCACGCATTCAGCGAGATAGTCGCGGCTTACAAATTTTGGATGCTCGCCGGCAACGAGAAGGATCTGCCGGAACCCCTGATGCGCGAGATGCTGTCCTTCAGCGACGACTTCATCGACATCGAGCGTGACGCGAAGAATTGGATTATCGCGTGAGAAACCGCAATACCGACAATTATTGATGCACTCGTTGGAAAGATAAAGTGGAGCGAAGAGGCGCATCGTTCGTCCAAAATTTTGCCGCGTGAGCGAGCGCGAAGCTTGCGCCATCGCTTCAAGCGCCTGATCCGATTTCGGCGCGATCAGATTCTCAAATCGTTCGACCAGCTCCGATTTCTTTAGAGCCAAATTGTCCAGAGTTTCAATGAACGACATCGCAACAATTTCATGCGCAGGCCGGCGGTTCGCAAACAGCAATCAATTCTTGGCTTTCAGAGGACCCAATCAGCAGTTCGGTGGTTCGAAGACCATCGCAACTTGTCGTGCACGTACAAAAAAGCGGCGTCCAGTGTTCTGGACGCCGCTGTAGCAAATGCTATTGCGAACGGCTTAGAAGGCGAAATTCACACCTGTGCGGACCATGCCGAAATTGTTCTTCGGCCCATCCACGAAATTCCAGCTGAAGTCACTGACCCAGCCGATATGCGGGGTGAGGCGGATTTCCATGCCGCCGCCGACCTGCCCGATCGCCCGCGTCTCACTGTCGGAGTGAAAATTAGTGAGGACGTCGGGGTTTTCACTATCCGTAAACGTATCTCTTTCGCCCCCGCCGAAGATCGCACCGCCTCCGCCAAAAAGGTAAGGTGAAAATCGGGTGCAGTGGATCGGGTAACGCAACGTCAACGTGCCTAAGACGGCGCCCACGGCGCGCGATTCATGGCTGCTTGTGGCGAAGAAAAATTCCTGTCCGGGCGCCTCAAATTCATTGAAATCCAAGACACGTCGTCTGGCACTCACGGCCCAGCCTTCGACCCCGACTCCGATGTAACGCATGAAGAAGTATTTTAGATCTACACCGCCACCCCATGCATGGTCGGATTCCAGGTACCGATCATTCTCCCAGTTGTTTCCGGCGAACACATATGTTCCCCAAAGACTCACGTTAAACTCCCGATCGGCGTACCACTCCGGGCAAGGTGGCGGAGCAGCTACCTGTTTCATTTCTTTCCCGGAATAGCCAACCCCGGCAAAAGCGGCCGAAGCGATCACATCGAACGCTAACAGGCATAATACTAATCTTTTCATTATTTC
>QHMR01000094.1 GCA_003217875.1 Verrucomicrobiota bacterium | reverse complement strand
AGTGCCGTAAACTCGGTTTCTTCCGCACGGGTATGATTTCCAACGGCTTTTTCTTGCGACCCGACTTAATCAAGGCCCTTAATGAGGCAGGACTTCAGGAAATGCAGATTTCTATTGATGGAGTCCAGGCCAACGACACAACACACAAGGTGTTGGCTAACTTAAAGAAACGCCTTCAATGGCTGCGTGAGTATGCCCGTTTTCGAGTTATTGTTAGTGGCGTTCTCGGTGCATGCCCCCCACAAGACGCTGAAGAGGTGCTCTCTTTTGCCAAGCAAATGGGTTTTGTCCCACGCGTTCTGCTTATTCACGATAATGAAGGTCAGTTGAAGCTGGGCAGTGAGGAAGCTAAGATATTTGAGAAGCTCCTCGGCCAGCTGCCAAAGACTTTTGTAGATTTTTCGACTTACCGAAAACGATTGGTGCGCGACGGTTCTGCACCATTCAAATGTCGCGCGGGAAGCCGATACCTTTACGTTGATGAATACGGAAAGGTCAATTGGTGTTCACAGACTAGAAGCGTTTGGTCCAAAAGTTTGATGGATTACACGCGCACCGATTTACGCGAGCAGTTTTACCAGTACAAGCCTTGCCACGCGACCTGCACACTCGGGTGTGCGCGCTCTACGAGCCAGCTCGATAACTGGCGGGCTCAACCCGGTTTTGGCTCGTAGCCGGCGCTCTCATTGTTTTCTCCGCGCGCTGCAGCATGCGCGGAGTGTCCACGTCCTGCCACCAACCATCACCGATATCGATGGCACGGACTTTATCGTCGCCGGCCATTAACCGAACTCCATCGGCCAGGCTACAATCGTTTGTGCCACTGCGGGACTTCACTCGCTCGAGATAGTCGAAGATTTCAAGTGGGCAAACAAACAGGCCGATATCAATCGCATTGTAATCCCGCAGGTTTTTCCCGATATCGGTGATCCTGTTTCCGCGCGTTTGAACTTTCATCGCGTCTTCCAAATCGAAGATGGAATCAAGTTTCCCGTCTACCGCGACGTTAAGGAAATCGGAATCAAAAGAATCGAGCAGATGATCGACTATCCCATCGTCGAAAAGGTGATCGCTCATCGTGAGAAGAAACGGTCTGGCGACGCGATCGGCCGCTGTGAGCAACGAAATGCCATTTTGTTTTTGCCAATCGCGATTTTCAATGAAGGACGCGCTAAGGCCGGAGGGAATCAACTGCTTCGCTTGGGCGATCATGCGCTTGCTTTCATAGCCAACGACGAAGTCGAGAGTTTTGATCCCTGCGTGGATTAGTGTATCCAAGACATACGAAATCAGTGGGCGGCCAAGCACCGGGACGAAAGGCTTCAGAAAACCCTCATTCGCGCCGCGCAGACGCGAGCCTTCGCCAGCCATCAAGATTACCGCTTCAGAGATAGAAGTCATATCCGGGGATGGCTCAATGGAGCGGTAGCAAGAGCAAGAATCATAGGCCGTAATATCTTTTCAGGCCCCACAGCCGTACGCGTTGTGGAAGAAATCTGAAAATCAATGGAGCAATTTTTGATTGAAACACATCGCCGACTGTTATCCGCGGGGGGGGGCGATCTGCATTGATTAATTTGAGAACATGTCGGGCGACGAGGTCCGGAGACGGCGCATTTTTCATGGTGCGCTCAACCACTTCCCACGTCTTAGCGACTTTTGCGTCGTAGCGTCGATCCCCCTTCACACTCTTGATCACAGCTTGATTAAATTCAGTGGAAATGTCGCCCGGCTGAAGATCGACAACGTGCACTCGGGAATTACCGAGCTCGAGCTGGATTGACATGATAAAGGATGCTAGGGCCGCTTTCGCCGCGTTGTAAGCGGACATGAATGGCACCGGAAGTCGGGAAGCTAGCGAAGTGACGTTAATGATCAAACCGTCGCCGCGCGCTTGCATCTGGCGCAGTGCGAGTTGCATCAATTGGATTTGACCGAACACCAGAACTTGAAACTGGCTGGCAATTGTTTCTATGGGAAGAAGCTCAGCAGGCCCAAAGTGACCCCCCCCGGCGTTGTTGATGACAACGTCAAAGTAACCAGCTTCCGCAAGTGCGCAATTGAATGCCTCCTCGACGGAAAGTCGATCAGTAAGATCGAGACCCACTGGATGGCATCGCGGCATTTTTGGGATGCGTTCCAAGTTGCGTGACGTGCCCCACACTTCATCGCCGCGTGCGAGCAAGGCGTGCGCGATAGCGAGACCAATTCCAGAACTGGCACCAGTGAGAAAGACCCGCTTCATCACACTAGTTTGGTCGAGCGCCTGTAGTGTAACCAGCCAACCCCGAAGATTGCGAGGAAGACAAGACCGGCTATGACTTGTCCAGCGATCCCATCCAGAAACAAACGACACATCAGCGCCGGTACAAAAGCGATGATTGCGGTAAGGATCGGTGGACGGACGCTACTCCACGGATTGCGCCATCGAAAGACCAGACGCAAGACTCCATAACGCAAGATGCCTTGGATCACGTAGGGCAGCAGGATGCCACACGCCGCGCCCATCACTCCAAATCGAGGAATCAACCAGAGATTTGCGCCGAACGCCACCGCGCAAGTGACCGAAGAATTCAGAAGGTTCAAGTGCGGGCGTTGCACCATGATTACGGTCTCACCCAACGACACAAACGCGTTCGTGGCACACGCGATGCCGAGGATCCCGAGCCAAGCACCACCTTGCCCAAACGCTGGACCGTAGATCAGTAAGATCACCGATCCGGTGAGCGTCATGAGGGCGACCAATGGTAACAAAATCCAAAGCATCCACTCGGCTAGACGAGCATAGGTGGCGGCGGCGCGTTGCTGATCGCCGGTTGCAGTCATGCCGGCAACGACTGGGGCAAAGATCGGATTGAACGCTTGGTTGACCTTGCGTAGATTGCTCGCAAGCCCAACCGTGACACTATAAACGCCAACCGTGGCGAGGGTCACTCCGGGAGCGCGGCCGATGAACCATCCCAGCATGATCACGTCCAGCCGCAGGATGAACGCGTTAAACATCTGATAAACGCTGATGGGAGCGCCGTAGGCGAGCAATGGTTTTGCTTCGGTCCAAATGGAGACGGTATCGCGCGCTGTCACACCTCTGAAGAGTCTTGAGGCAAATATGAGTGCGACAATTCCCGAAGCCGCGGTTCCGGAAACGGCGGCCACCTCCGGAGCGAACCTTGTGAATCCAAAGCCGAGTGCGATCAAAAGGGCCAGCGTCGTCATGGCAGGCTCCGTCATGCCTCGCGAGAAAATGTCGTGCTTCATCACCCTCATGCCGCGCGATGTCGAAGTGCAGACGCGATACAAAGCGATGCCCGGCAGCGCGCAGAGGACAAAGGTCAGCGCGGACAGCATCTCGCGCGGAAATTGCAATCGATCGCCAAACATTTGCACGGCCGTGATGCCGATGGCGGCGACGAGAGTCGACTGGGTTAGAACCAGAACAACGGCTGCGCGGAAGAGGGTGCGACTGCGCACGAAATCGCCGGTCGCTTGCGAACGGGCGATAAAAGTCGTGACGGCGTTATCGAGTCCGAACACCGCAATTTTGCTGGCCAGATCGGTATTCGCCCAGGCAACCGAAAACGTTCCCAAGGCAGCCGGTCCGAGGAGTCGCGCAACGAGAAATGTGAATATGCCGCGAAAATTCGACGCCAATGTCGCGATGGTGTTCAAGAAGGCGCCGCGTTTTAGCTCTACTCCGGTTTCGTCTACGCGCGCTGGTGCATCCGCTGTTGGCGGCGCGACGTCGAGCGCAACTTCCGTTGGGCTCACTGACTCTCTGCGAAGCCGGTCAGACGCTTGGGCGATTTCAGCGTTATCTGTCATGAGGAAGAGTGCCTACGCTACCGTTGAGTGCTCGGGTCCGCCAAAATTTTCTCGCAAAGCGTCTTGGTCACGCATCAGTGGGTGACGGTAGCCTTTATTGCATCGAGCGGCGGCTGTCGGTACACTTGGGGTCCATTTCGCCCAAACAGCATGAGCATTCGAGCGATCAAGTGTGAGCAGAGAGGGGCGAAAGAGACTCTCCTGCTTGCTAGCATAAAACCGAGAA
>QHMR01000118.1 GCA_003217875.1 Verrucomicrobiota bacterium | reverse complement strand
TCCGACAAAGTCGTATCCGAACTTGTCGTCCGAACTGCAGCTGGACACGTAACGTCGATTATCACGACTGGTTCAGTCGACCGAATGAATCTTAAAGAGGGGGATAAGGTCTTCGCGATAATTAAGGCGACCGAAGTGTCCATTGAAAAGGAATAGGTTCAATCGCGACTGGCTGGCTTCCAATCATCTCGATCCAGATCCCCATTCCAACGTGTCCGCAAATCGCAAAGCGTAATGCTGCTGTCGGTGTAATCGACAGCAAACGGAGTCGTGATCAGACGCTCAATTTCAGAAATGGCTTTGCCGGTTTCTACGGAGGTTTCGTTTTTGTCTTGATCGCGCTCTATTACCCGACAAAATTTATCGCCGTAATTCGGGATCGCCTAAGCCTGCGATCGAAGGGCGAAACCGCGGGAGGGACGCAAGCGGTGCATAGATGACTGACGAGCACATCGAGAAGACCAAATCAGCTATTGAGTCTGCCGAAAATATTCCGGCCGACAGGAAAGCCGAGTTGCTGGACTTGCTGTCGAAGCTAAAGCCAGCCATCGCCAAGGTTTCGCAAACACATCACGACGATGCCCAGAGCATCGCCCGTCTGGTTGAGGCTTCGGCGCACGAAACGATTCGCTCCGAGAAAAAACCGGAACTGACCAAGAGCCATCTGCACGAACTGAAAGAGTCCGTGGAAAATTTTGAAGCGTCGCATCCGCAGCTCGTCGCGTTTACGACCAAATATTCCGCGCTATTGTCCGCGTTAGGTATTTGATCGACTGCGGAAGATCAAAAGGCATTCTTGATCACGAGCGCAGGTTAACCGCGGATCAAGACGAACGAAGACCAATCCTTGCAGTAGCTCCTCGATAGGCACGTGCCGCGCGCGCAGCTTCTCGACGAGATCGATGGTTTGCTGGAACGGCACGTTCCGGTCATCGTCGCCGTGCACGAGCAGCACTGGCGAGCGCCACGTTGCGATACTCGCCACGGGCGATGATTTGAAGGCAAGCGCGCGCGCTTCCTTCACATCCGGCGCAGCGTCGGCTCCCTCGGGCCACATCGGCAGAAAGCTCGCCCAGTCGTGCACGCCATGAAAATCGACGCCGGCCTTGAAGATGTCCGAGTTTCGTGCCAAACCCATGGCAGTGAGAAAACCGCCGTAGGATCCGCCCCAGAGACCGATCCGCTGCGGATCAACGTTGTCGAGCGTTTGCAAAAACTTTGCGCCCGCGACCACATCCTTGTATTCCGACGCGCCGCGCCAGACCGCCTTCGGCGGCTCGCGAAACGCTCGGCCGTACATGATGCCTAGCCGGTAATTCACTGAGAGCACAGTGTAGCCTTTGCTCGCGAGATACTGATTCTGCGCATAGGCGTTGTGGTAGTACTGCATGTAGTGGAATCCGAGCATCATCTGCCGGATCGGCCCGCCGTGCGTGAAGATGAGCGCCGGGCCGCGCTGCGTCTGGTTCTTGGGAACGAAAAGCTGCCCATGAATGTCGAAACCGTCCTCGCTCTTGAACACCACCTGCTTCGGCGTCACCAGCTCCGCCTGCGGGAACTCGGGCGGAAGCGCATTCTTCGCGATTGGCTCACGCCCACGACTCGTGATTCGGTACGGCATGGCGGGCGAAGTGGCGCTTGAGCCGAGGCATAAGACATTCTTCCCGCCGCTCGTTTCGACTGGGTTCCACTCGATCGTCTCGCCGCTCGTCAGTGCCTGTGGCTCGCTGCCGGTCGCGCTCACCCGCCAGATGTGACGGCGATCGACATCGTTCTGGTTCGAGCTGTAAAGAATCGTCCGGCGGTCTGCGCTCAATGCCACGTCCTCGACATCGAAATCCCCGGGCGTCAGCAACTGCGGCGCACCGCCATCTGTCGAGATGGAGTAAAGGTGATTCCGGCCATCTTTTTCAGAAGCGAAGATGATTCGGCCCGAATCTGTGAATTGTAGTGACTGAAACGCAAACAGCGGCAGCGAATCCTTCATCGCATTACCGCCTCGAAACAGCTCGCGACCTTCGCCGCTCTGCGCATCAGCGATCCAGAGTGCCCACGGCCGCGGATATTCCGGAATTAGTGGGCGCTTAAATTCCACACCCGGCTGGCGAATGAATGCCACCTGTTTGCTGTCTGGCGACCATGCCGGACTGGCATCTCGATCTGTCGTCGGTGCGAGATAAGTAATCTTCTTCGTCGCCAGTTCGAGCACTGCGACGAACGAGTGATCCTTCCGGTTCGAGCGAAACGCGATCCTCTTTCCATCCGGCGACCAGCGCGGCGTGTCGCTCTCGCCGCGCAATCCATCGAGCTGCTCTACTTTCTTCTTTCCGTCAATCGAAGCGATCCAGAGATGTTTCTTGGCCGGCCAGACCACATTCTTTCCGTCCGGCGAAACCTGTAAGTCCTCGCAACCTTCTTCGTTGCAACCGACGTCGCCCAGCAATCGCGGCTCTCCGCCGCTTACATCGATCACCCACGCCTGCTGCTTCGGCATCGTGGGCAAACTCTGCGGGTTTGCCGATGTGCCTTCCTTGTTGGCCTCGCTGCCGCGCGCGTACACGACCGTTTTGCCATCCGGCGTCAGCCGCACACTCGCGATCTGCTGGCCATCATCGCCCTTGTAATGCGTCACCTGGCGCGGTACGAAATCAGGTGCATCCGCCACCCAGACATTGCGCTCACCTTTGCTATCGAATACCCATCCAACCCGGGGCGCCTGCTTCGCCGCAACCAGCTGCCACGGAAACGGTGCGCTCAGCGCCTGCTCGACGGTGAAAGCTTCCGCAAAGCAACAAAGCGGCAAGGAAACTGCAACGGCAGCAACGGCAGCATGATGCAAAGATGTTTTCACGATCGCGCATCGCATTGTGATGATGAGAGAAGGCCGCATCGATTCGATTCTAGCGTGACCGGGGCTGCTCGCTAACCCTTTGTAACCAGCGTGTGCAAAGTATCGACCCGACGGGCGACTCTGTGAGAATCAAGGCTGTGAAGATGCAACCGCTGTCGAGCTTTCTTAGTCTTCATGCGTACTTCAAAGTGTGGCCACGACCTCACGTTATCGCGGATGGGAGCCGGACTGTCTGGTTTTGAAATCTTTAAGGTTCTTCCTGGAAAAATCTTGTATGACATCCCATAAGCCGACAAAACTGGCGCCTGACTTTTTCGCAGCGAAAACAAGATGAAGATTCTCGCCTTTTTGATCGCGTGTTTTGCGTCCATTGCAGTCGCTGAAGATTTCAAAGCGATTGACGGGAAAGAATACAAAAACGTTGCGGTTAGCCGCGTCGAGCCTGACGGCATTGTGCTTAGAACCAGATCGGGAATTTCGAAACTTTATTTCGTCGAGCTGCCGAAAGAAGTTCAGGAGCGTTTTCATTACAATGCCGCGAGTGCCGCTGCTTACTCCGCACAAACTGCCAGCCGCGCGGGAGCCGTGACCAGCCGCGGTCAGCCTATTGAAGTGATTTCGCACGGCGCGCAGGTGGACATCAACAAACATCTCGCGCTCGGGAGCGTAACCGTCGTCGATTTTTATGCGGACTGGTGCGGGCCGTGCAGACAGCTCTCACCAAGTCTGGAGCAAATGGCAAGAAGCGATCCGGACGTTGCACTGCGCAAGGTCGACATCGTGAATTGGAGAACCGCAGTGGTACAGCAATTCAACATCCACTCGATTCCGCAGGTTAACGTCTATAATCGCGGAGGCAGTCTTGTCGGAACCGTTAATGGCGCAGACATCGACACGATTAAACGTTACATCGCGCAAGCGAAAACCAGCGGCTAATCGATCAGATCGTAACAACTGACGGCTGACCAACGACCGCTCGTTTTACTGTTTATCGTAGACCGCGACGTTCTGGAATTTCTTCCCTTTCGGAGTGTTTCCACTGATGGTGACGGTGCGGCTTTTGCCATCGGACGATACCACAATCTGACCTGTGACTGTGACCTTGCCATTTTTCTTGTTGGTGGTCGTCAGTGTCCGATCATTCACCTTCGTGTAGGAGCGAGCGTCTGAGTTCGGATCGCCGGTGACGGGATAATCTTTCCCGTCGAACTTCCCTGACCACTCTGTGTGCGAGGGTTTACCATTCGCATCGATGCCATCTGCCTTGATTTTCACTTGCCCGAGCATGCTTGAGTAAACGACCTGCGTGTTTTTTAAAGTGCCGGGTGTGATCTTCGATTTGGCTTCGTTTAGCTTCCAAGTGCCCATCTGCGGATCGGCGGCGAAGCACGCTGCAGCTCCCAAAAAGCAAAACGCCAAAGTTAATCCAATCGTTCCTATTTTCATGCGCTCCATCGAGACAGCATTTCTAATTCCGGTCAATATTTTTCGGAGCTAACCGGCGTTCAGAAATCAGCGAGAAGTTCTATCGTCCTCGATTGTAGCTTGGCAGTAGATAGTGAGTAACGGTCCATTCGCCAATGCTGGTGCCCGCTTGCAAGCCGTCTTCGCTTGCCGAACGGAAGTGAATGCCGCCGTATATCCTGCTCACCGCCGCTTCCTCGGCGGCATCGAAGCACGTTGGAAAGCTGCGGTACACGTCCGGTAAAAAGTCGGAGCCGACGGTAAAGGGCAGATCTTCTGTGCCGTAAAACAGTGGAAGCACAGTCGCGGCAGCGGCGCTGAACGTGCTATGGCCGGAGGTGTAATCAGGGAAGGGTGGGGTCACGATGAACGACATCCAGTTTAATTCTGGTTCGGCGAAGGCAATCGCGGTCACTGGGCGCCAAAAATGGAAAGTGTACTTGGCATCCCAGGAGCAAATGGCTGCGTCGGCCATGGCGATGTTTAACAAGGCAAACAACCTTGCGTTTTCTTCCAGTGTGTTGCCTTGTGCGGCGCCGATAATCTGCGCAATGCTATTCCAGTGACCGGGAGGCGTCTCAGTGCCGGCGCCATCGGCCCAGAACAAGGCGATCTCGGTCTGCTCTTCTGTGCGCGTCGATCCGACAAGCGCGCCGAGTTCCTTGACCTCCTCATAATCCGCGGCGTATTGCTGGCTATCGAGCGATGGCGGGCCGGGTGGGCGGAACTGCGAGCTGCTACTCATTCCAAACGGCACAACGAATCCCCATTGCGGCAGCAAATAAGGAAGGAACGCCGGAGGAGTTGGCACCCA
>QHMR01000117.1 GCA_003217875.1 Verrucomicrobiota bacterium | reverse complement strand
AGCGGAGGCGAGGCCAGTGGGACCGGAGCGAGTCGTACTTCAACGAAGCCGAGCGGCTCGACCCGCGCAACCTTCACCTACTCACCCAGCACGCGGTTACCTATTTCCACCATCGTCGTTTACCCGAAGCACTGCGAAAGTTTGATCAGGTCCTCAACATCACGCCCGACGACGTGGATACGCTCGCGTATAAGGCGGCAATCGCACAAGCCGAGGGTGATTTGCCGCGTGCTGCTGCACTACTCGCTCCGCTGCATCCGAATGCCGACAACCTCGACGCCTTGGGAACACAAGTGTACCAAGCGATCCTGGAGCGCCGCCCTGCACCGGTCATCCCTCGGCTAAAGGAAATACTCGCCAAGCCCGATCCAGCGTTGGGTTATAGTAATGGCGAGCTGCGCTTTTTTTTAGGCTGGGCGCAGGAAGTCGCCGGCGACCATGCCGCCGCCCAGGGAAGTTGGCGACAAGCGCGCAGCGAACTGGAACCTTTCCTCAAAGAACAGCCGGAAAATTATTACCTCATTGGAGATCTCGCGCTCGTCAATATGGGTCTCGGTGACAAAGCCGCCGCGTTGGCTCTGTCGGAACGGGCCATGGCCGCGAATCCGATCGAGAAAGACCCCTTGACTGGTCCTTGGTCGCTCGAGATCCTCGCCCGGGTGGCGGCGCAGATGGGAGAGCCCGACCGCGCCATCGCCGCTTTACAGAAACTACTCTCGATCTCGTACGCGGGCGTTTTCTCTGCGGGCCCGCTCACTCCTGCGCTGCTCCGGCTCGATCCAATGTTCGATCCGCTCCGGAATGATCCCCGGTTCCAGAAACTTACTGCCTCGCCCGCACCGAAAAAACGGTAAAGTTCAACTAGGCTGTTCTACGAAAAGGAGCCACGCTCGACAAAAGATGAAATATTGGGAAATCCACTGACAATCTCAGCAAAGCCGGTTGGAGTTGGGGCTACATCTCAGCGATTGATTCTGAGGGGCGAACAATCTGGATTGCTGACGCGCATCGCCGCGACGGAAGGCGTTACGTTGTGCACGCAGATGAAAGGCTCACCGCTGTTCTGGAACTCGAATTGGCGATTCGAGCTGACTTCTAGAGTTTCACGCGAACCCCCCCGCTTTTTTGGAGTACCAGACTCAGTCCATCGGGTCATTTGAAAGTGTTCCCAGTATCTTCAGGTGGAATGCCTTCTGTTTGTTGCTCTGACGGTCGGCTGAAAAGCACTTGATCTGACACCGTAGCTCTGCACGGAGGAACTCTGCTTTGGATTTCGACGGCTCAGTTTCGGGCATAGCGTGTTGGTCGCCTAATGAGAATTAGATTGCATTTTGCAATCTATTTCTTGCCCTTGGGAGGGGAAGGCGATTAAGGGCTGCACGGCGCGCATTGTGCCGAAATTATTCGGGATTTGGAAGCGGAATCTTAAACGCCAGCATCGTAGACGTGTGCAAAGATCGTCAATGGCATCATGGTCGGATCATTTGCCTTCCAGCAATCAAAAACGATTCTGGCGCGATCTGGTGACGTGGAAAGAGCATCCGGCGAATATTTGACTGATCAGAGGGAAGTCGCCGCGACCGGCTGCATTTGTTTTTTCGGACAAATTCGGACACTGGAACTGCGTAATTCTGCGCGATTCGTGCAAACTGCCTGATTTGTATTTTGGCCTCTAACGCGCAGCATACTGCATGTTTGTAGCGGAATTGCGCAAAGTCGCGAAAACTTCAAAGTGGGTTCGAATCCCGTTAGGGTCGCAGCTGCTTGCAGCACGCTTGAAAAAGCGTGTTTGAGGATGCGGCTGCGATGCATAGTTTGAAAGTCGAATGCAAGAGGCGTTTTACCAGTCGGAATCTGATCAGCCGCATCCGGGGCGGGCGCGGGCGATCATCAAGGCACATCCGGAAGTTCGCCAGTTAATGGTGCGCAATCCATCGACTGCGCTGATTGCTGTCTCGATCGTGGTCCTGCAAACGGCGATCGCGTACGCAATGGGCGCGTTGGGATTTGGTTACTGGTGGCTCAGTTTACTTATCGCTTTTTGCATCGGCGCGTTCGCCAATCATGCCAATTACGTCATCATTCATGACGCAACGCACAACCTGATTTTGCGGAGTTCGAGCTGGAACAAAATGGTGGCGATCATTGCCGATCTTCCGAACCTCACGCCAGGCGCGATGGGGTTTCGCGTTTATCATTTGAAACATCATTCTCACCAGGGCGATTACGAATACGACGCCGATTTGGCGAACCATTGGGAGGCGCGACTAGTGGGCAACAAATGGTACTGTAAGGCGATCTGGCTGATGCTTTTTCCGTTCTTTCAGGTAACTCGCCCTCCTCGGCTAAAGGCGATCAAGATGTGGAACCGATGGTTCTCAATTAATCTCGCGTGCGCAGCGGCGTACGATGTAGCGATTGTGTATTTCTGCGGCTGGGCAGGGTTCCTTTATCTCGTATTCGCGTTCTTCTTTTCGATCGGGCTGCATCCAGTGGGCGCGCGCTGGATTCAGGAGCATTACACGTACGATTTCGACCAGGAGACGTTCAGCTATTACGGGCCGATCAATCGGGTGGCATTGAATATGGGCTATCACAACGAGCATCACGATCTGCCCTCGATTCCGTGGAACAATCTGCCGAAGCTGCGCGCGATGGCGCCGGAGTTTTATGACAATCTGAAATATCATTCCTCATGGAGTCGCTTGCTGTTGCAATTCATTTTTGACAAGCGATACAGCCTCTATTCGCGAGTTGAACGAATGAAAGAATCCCACGACCGCGGCTCTCATGCGGCTGCCGAGACGACAAACGGTCGGAATGGCAATCTTGATCTCAGCGCTCGGCCTATTAGTTTTTGAATTATGGCGGACCGACTAGACCAAGAAAGGACGCTGGCCAGGCAGCCCCTTTACGTCTCGAATAAGAACGAAACGTTCCGAATGTTCGAGAGCGATTTCATGGAGTTCTTTTCGCGAGTGCATCCGGCGACTCCGCTCATTTTGTACCTTCCGGTGGTTGGCTACATGCTCTACGTCTCACTTTCGCAAAGACAATTACCGGTGCTGGCGGTGACTGCGCTGTTTTTACTCGGCATTTTGCTCTGGACGCTGCTCGAGTATCTCATTCACCGATACATCTTTCATTACGAACCCAAGACGCGGATCGGAAAACGGTTGCACTTCATAATCCACGGCGTTCACCACGATTATCCAAACGACGCAAGGAGACTCGTCATGCCCCCGAGCATCAGCGTTCCGCTCGCTTTTCTTTTTTACGGCGTTTTTCTTCTAATTTTCGGACGTCTGACCCCGTGCGTTTTTGCCGGGCTAGTTTTCGGTTACGTTTGTTACGACATGCTTCATTACGCCACGCATCATTTTCCCATGAAACACGGCGTCTGGCTTTGGCTTAAGCAGTATCATCTTCGCCATCATTACCGGGACGATCAGGTCGGATATGGCATCAGCTCGCCGCTTTGGGACTACGTGTTTGGGACCACGCGAAAGTAATCGCATTGCGTTCGCCTGGCCACGCTCATTGCTGAAATCCGAAGGCTACAACTCCACTAAAATCTTGTCCTAATATCCGAAGCTCGGTAGATTGGTGCCCCGACACGGAACTCCGCGTTATGCAAACGCAGCGGAGACTTCGTAAGGAATCTAGTGAATCATAAAAATTGCCACTTTTGCTGGGAAATACCGTCCGAGGAGAGCGGAGCGAGCGGAAGAAACTGTACGGTCTGATGAATCAAGACCCGGCAAAACTTAGTCTGAGCAATTTTCTGACGGGTGAAAGCGACGACCCGCTCCAGGCTCCAGCGACCTTTACAAACTGGATTCGCCTTGGTGCGTGGGCGGTCGAGTTGTACGAGCCTGAGCTCCTGGCCACGGCAGATGCGCGCACGCTAATTAGCTATCGGGGTAAACCGCGCCCGGTCATTAATCTCTGTTCCTATAATTATCTCGGTCTTGCCAATCACCCGGAGGTGCTTGCCGCTGCGCACGAGGCTCTGAGGACTCACGGCCTGGGAGCGTGCGGTTCACCCATGCTCTCAGGAATGACCGATCTGCATCGTGAACTCGAACGGCGCGTCGCAAAATTTCTCCAACGCGAGGACGCAATGTTGTTCAACAGCGGCTTCGGCGGCGCGCTGGGCACCATCTCTGGACTGCTTCGCAAGAGCGACGTCGCCATTTTGGATAACCGTTCGCACCTTAGCCTTCGAGATGGCGCAGTGCTGTCCCGCTGCCGGACAGAGAAGTTCGAGCACAACGATCCAGCGTCGCTTGATGCCGCCCTGAGCCGTCAAAAAGGGCGACGAAAACTTGTGATTATCGAAGGCATTTACTCTATGGATGGCGATTTCGGCAATCTAAAGGAATTGCTTGCCGTGGCAGAGTCGCATGGCGCGAGCGTTTTCATTGATGAAGCACACTCGATGCTCGCGTGCGGCGAGAATGGTCGTGGAGCGGCTGAGCATTTTGGCGTGGAAGAACGCGTTCCACTGGTCTACGGGACGTTCTCCAAAGCTTTTGGCGCTCTGGGAGGCTTTGTTGCTGGTTCAAAGGAGACACTGCAATATCTGCGTTTCTATGCGCATCCGTACGTTTATTCCTGCGCGCTGCCGCCCGTGGTCATCGCGGCCATTCTGAAAGCGTTGGAGCTCGGCACCACTCAGCCGGAATTACGTGCGCAACTTTGGGAGAACGCCGATTATTTCCATGCGCAACTTCAAGGCCTCGGACTCGACGCCGGAGCATCGACAACGTATGTGATGCCCATTGTCATCGGAGATCGAGAGCGCATGTATCGGCTTGGGCATGAACTTCGGCGGCGCGGCCTTTGGGTTGCGCCAGTGGATTATCCGGCTGTACCGCAAAATCGAATCTGTTTTCGCGCCTGCGTAACCGCCAAACACACACGCGCCGATCTTGACGAAGCTTTGAACATTCTTGCGGACACGCTGGTTCCGGCGCTCTTACAAAAGCAGACCGCATGATCTAAATGACGAAATCCGAATGACGAAAGAATGACGAAGCACCAATGATGGAGGAATCACGGCGCGCCGTTTTTCGGATTTGGACCTGCAGGAGCTGGCCACAAATTTGATGTCGCGGTCGACAGAGATCCAGACTTCGCGCATCGAAGCCACTTACAAAGCACGCGAAGTGGAGGGAGTTCTCGACCTGTACTTTTATAGGCCCATAGGATTTCGGCTGGCCGAGTTTTTTGCACATCTCAAAATGACGCCGGCGGCTGTGACGCTGCTGGCCGGCATCTGCGGTATCATCGCGGGGCATCTTTATTACTATCGCGATTTGCGCATCAACATCGCTGGCATGGTGCTCCATGTCTGCTCTAACGTACTCGACAATGCGGATGGCCAACTCGCGCGCTTGACGCGCCGGGAAAGCCGCAAGGGCCGCATCATTGACAGCATTGCCGACCATTTGGTCTTTGTGAGCATTTACCTGCATTTGGTTCTGCGTGGTCTGGCCGAAGGTTCCTCGCCGGCGATCTGGTGTCTGGCCATTGCTGCTGGAATCAGTCACGCATTGCAAGGAGCAGCGGCTGATTATTACCGCAGCACCTACTTGTATTTTGTAGCAAATGGAACACGAGCCGAAATAGATTCCTCCTCTGGATTGCGCTCTGAGTATCGAGCATGGACGTGGCGTCAGCGGCCCTGGGATAAACTTCTTCTCGCGCTGTATCTGAATTTCACGCGCCAACAAGAAATGCTCGCGCCCCAGCTGAAAAAGTTGCGCGAGACAACCGGCGAAGTGTTCGACGAGAAAATCCCAGCTTGGCTGGAGCAGGGTTATCGAAATTCCGCTGGCGGGATGTTTAAGTGGTGGGGTTTATTGATGACTAACAGTCGAATGCTGGTCTTGTTTGCTCTTCTGTTCCTGGGCCAGCCGATTTATTACTTTTGGTTTGAACTCATCCCGCTGAACGTGCTGTTCATTTGCCTGCTTGTGCGTCAGGAGAAAATGGCAGAATCGCTGGAGCATCTGATCATGACGCCGCGGCATTCTGCCTAGGCGTTCTGCATCCGTGTCGCAGATCGAAGTCTCAGAAGTGACCTCGCGCCGCGAGCGCGACGCGTTCATCAAATTTCAATGGCA
>QHMR01000100.1:15819-16263 GCA_003217875.1 Verrucomicrobiota bacterium | reverse complement strand
AACTTGCGGATGTCGTTGGCTTGCTTGGCTTCGGCGGCCATTAACGGCCAGAGCTTTTCGATCTTATCGCGCTTCACGTACAGCATGCCGGTGCCTTTCGGCGCGTATAACCATTTGTGCAGGCTGGTGCCGAAGTAATCGCATCCTACATCCTTCTGTTTAAAGTCGAACTGCGCGAAGGAATGCGCGCCATCCACGATTGTTTCAATGCCTTTCGCGCGCGCTAATTCGCAGACGGCTTTCACCGGTGTGATCTGGCCGGTTATGTTGATCACGTGCGAGATCAGGATAAGCCGGGTGCGGTCAGTGATTCCTTTTTCAAATGCCGCAGTGATCTCCTCGAGCTTCTTCGGCGGAATGGGAATCTGGATCAGCTTCAGCTTAAGCCCCTCTCGCTTCTCGCGCTGCCGCAGCGTGGTCAGCATGCGCGGATAATCCTGAGTG
>QHMR01000100.1:12216-15719 GCA_003217875.1 Verrucomicrobiota bacterium | reverse complement strand
AACGGACGAGCGCCTCGGTCACGATCCGCGGGCTGGGCGAAACGCCGCCGTTATTTAAATTGATGATCCCGCGGGTAATGCTGAACGAGTTTTGGATAATGGCCCAATAATCTTCATCCATGGCCGCCTCTTCCGGCGAAAGATGCGCCACGGTCTTCGTCGCGGCTTCGACCGTCCTCAGCAGCGACGCGACCGTCGCCGACGAAAGCGCCGCCAGACCGAGGCCTTTGCCGGCGAGGGCAATGAAATCCCGACGGGTGCGCTTGCGAATGACAGAATTCGGGCTCGTCATGAGATGGGCAGCATTAAGAAAAGAATGAAGCGAGTGGGACGAGCGACATGGACGGCAAAGCCGCGGGGTAGCGGAGACCGAGGCGGGGGCCGAGGGAATCAAAATCGCGTCGTGTGCGCACCGAGGAAAGTATGAAGGAAGAAGTATGAAGGAGGAAGGACTAGGATGGAAAGTTAGAATTAAGAATGAAGAAGGACAAAGGCGGCGGCACGGGCAGAAAGCCTGAAACCAGAGATACTTAACGGTGTTGAATAATTGGTTCCTCGATCTTGTCTAAGATCGCAATGGAAAATTGAGGGAAAAATATGAAACGAATTCTGTATTCAGTATGCATTGGGAGCCTCGCGCTGGCGCTCACAGCGTGGGGTCAGCAAATCAACGACAGAAGGCCTGATAGAGCGAAGACACAGCGAACATCGAATGTTCGGGTCGCAAGGCCTGCAAACACCGGTGCGATGATGGGCGCGCATCGTTACAGTTCGACCGCACCATATCGGCAGCGGGCGTACGTGACGCCGCGCACCACGTCACACGCGGTGGCAAATCGAGACGCCCGGATGCGCGCGTATCGCGAGCCAAACTTGTCACGGAATCAAGACGTTCGCGCGCGAAGTAACGTTGCCGTCAATCGCAACAGAAACTTGGCGGTCAATCGGGCACGGAATGTCGATGTTAATCGTGATCGCAGCACGGACGAGTTTCGCGCTCGCAGCAAGTTAGCGGTTAATCGCGACCGAAACTTCGCGGTCACCCGGACGAGCAATGTCCAGGTTAATCGTGATCGCAACACGGATCAGTTTCCTTCTCGCAATAACTTAGCAGTTAATCGCAACCGAAACTTCGCGAACAACCAGACGAGGAACTTCGACTTTTATCGTCGAGGCAATGTGAGAATTAATAATAACTTCCGCAGTGCCGCGTTCCACGGTCAACAGTATGCGGTCTTCCGCAATTACCACAGACAGTGGCACGATCGCAGTTGGTGGAGAAGCCATTGCGATCGGATCGTCTTTGTGAGCGGCGGTTGGTATTACTGGAATGCGGGTTACTGGTTCCCGGCATGGGGTTATGATCCGTACGCGTATTATGCGTACGATGGCCCAATCTACGCCTACAATGGATTGACTCCCGATCAGGTAATTGTCGATGTTCAGCAACAGCTGCAACGCGCCGGTTACTACGACGGACCGATCGATGGAATCCTCGGGCCGATGACCCGAGAGGCCATCGCAGCGTTCCAGGCTGACAACGGATTGGCGGTCACGTCGGTAATCGATGAGCCGACACTTGCGACGCTCGGAATAGCGTAACTTATCGGAGTCATTCGAAGAGCCGCGTGATGTGTTCCATCATGCGGCTCTTAATTTGTGCAAAACGAGAAAAGCGGGAGCGAAAGCGCGAGCAAGGAGACGACTAAGTCGCAGGGGTTGATCTTCTAGGCCCTACAATCAGTTGCGGCACGATATTGAGCGATCCGCGGGGACCAAAAGTTTTGGGAGATACGAATTACAGACGGAGCCACAACAGACGCAGGAGCAGACGAAGGAAACGCAGGCGACTGCGCCGGCGAAAGCGAAGAAGATGCGCCCCGCGCAGGAGCAGAGCAACCCGCAGGCAAAACCTGAAACGGGCACAAACGTGCGTGGACAGACCGACGTTAAGGGCCGCGCTCCGGACGTAAACAGGAATGAACCTGGAGCACGTTCGAGCACGAGCCAGACGAACGTGAGGAACACGAATCAGACGACGACGGTGAACAAGGAAGAGTTCAGGTCGCGTCATAGCGAAGTGTTCAGTCTTGGGCGGCATCCGAAAGAGTTCTTCGTCCAACGATTCGGGGCGAACCATTTCCGGATGATCGGGAACACGTACTTCGTGTTCGTGGACAACTGCTGGGTCGCGGTTGACGTGGACGGCTTCGTATTCACGGAGCGCGTGATCTGCGCGGGCGATCCGGAGTTTATTGAAGTTGAATAGCGCATCCTCTGCGCGACACAAAAGCGCTCCGCCGGAAATGCGGGGCGCTTTTTTTTGCCTCGACCGGATCCTGAACGAGCGCTTTCCAAAAGTACCGATTTGATGAGGGCGCAACAAGGCAGATTCAATCGCGAATTTTTCTGCGAAACGACGACGCACGCCTCGGAGGTTACACGTCCTAGTGTTCGCGTCCGTCCTCTTCGATGGCGTGGCAATAAACGGACAGCATTTATGGCTCGAAACGCGCCATCAAAATCTCGCAGTCCGCCCCGTAATCTTTCTCAACGCAGTTTGTAAAGTAGATCACTTTCCCGTCGGGAGACCATCGCGGCGCTGTTCCACGGCCTTCCGTATTCGCAAGTAGCCGCGGATTGGCGCCATCCGGATCCATGACGAATATCTGGTAGCCGTGGCCACGGCGGTTCGATGCGAACGCGATCTTCCTGGCATCAGGCGACCACGCCGGCCAGCCATCGAAGAAAGGGTTTTTCGTAAGGTTGCGCGGGTTTGAGCCGTCGCCTTCGGCAACAAAGACCTCCGAGTTCTCGTCGCCAATGATTTTGCGGAACGCGATATGTTTCATATCGGGCGACCACGAACCGTAGGTATTGATCCCGCCTGTGATAAGGCGCGTGATTTTCTTCGTGACCAGATCGACCGCGTTGATGTCGGCGGAATTTTTCTTTGGCGGCTGCAGGTCGTCATTTGTGCAATAGATGACGCGTTTGCTGTCCGCGGACCAGTTTGGATGAATCGTATTCTGCTCGCGAGGTGTAAGCACTTCCACGTTGCTGCCATCAGTTCCCATGACCGCGATGCTGTGATGGTCCTTGGTGATGAGGACGAACGCGATCTTGGTCCCATCCGGTGACCATGCGGGATCTTCGTGATCGGCATCGTCACGCGTAAGCTGGGCTACATTGGAGCCGTCGGCGTCCATGGTGAACAACTGTTCCTTACCGGTAATCAATGAGATGAAGACGAGCTTTTTGCCGTCCGGGGACGGGAATGGATCGAAATTCTGGGCATGAGTGATCTGCACCGGAATGGAAATTGCCCTCTCAGCGGCAACGGCATGCAGCCAGGTCAGCAATGTCGCCAGTAGAACTGGAAAAAAAATACGCGGTAAGAGCGAGGAACTAAGGTGTGAAGTCATGACTGCCTCGTTGGCGATGAACCTGTCATAGAGCAAAGAAGTAGAAAGGACAAAAACAGGAAAGAACCGGACACCTAA
>QHMR01000100.1:0-12184 GCA_003217875.1 Verrucomicrobiota bacterium | reverse complement strand
AGTGAGTTTCAATTAAGAAATGAGGAATCCGTTTATTCCTCGATTGCGCCGCTTATTTTTCGCAAGTGTTCCCGAAAGGTATAACTGGGATCGGTTGCTCGCTTCTTGAGATACCGCGCAAACTCCAATTGTTCCCTTAGCGAACGCCCGCTTTTGATGGCCTGCGCCTGGTGCCGTTCGCGTTGCCAGATTTCGTGTGCCACGCGAGGGATTTCCTCGGCACGCTCTGCACCAGCAAACAAACAGCCGTCGTCGTCGGCGAAGACTACATCGCTGGTTTCGACCACGAAATTGCCAAAATGGGCAGAGCGCAACGCCAACGAATCTCGAGGGTCGAGCCGTTGCGGGCCGGACGGACACATCCCATAGCTGAAAATAGGCAGACGAATTTGCCGGAGCTCCGGCGTATCGCGATGCGCGCCCCAGACTATGATTCCAACCAAGCCGCAGCTCTCAGCCTCGAGCGCGGTTAAGTCGCCGATGCAACCTTCGTCCAGGCGACCGCCGTTATCGATTACCAGAACTTCGCCGGTTTGCGCGCTCTCCATTGCTTCCAGAAAAACATCGACGCTTCCAAAATGTCTGACTGGCAGCGCCGGGCCCGCGAGACATTGATTGGTCGTCACCGGACGAATGCCGGGCGGCGCGATTCGGAGCGGAATCTTCAAGCGCAGAGCGGCGTCGGCGATGAGCGGAGTCGAAAGTTCGGCAAAAGCGCGAGATAGCGATTCCGCTTTCACACTGCGACCTTGCTCGCATTCGGCTGGCTTTGCAAAAGAGGGAAGCGCGCCCGATTAACAAGGAAGAGTTACGAGCGAGCGGTCCGATGTCCGCCAGTTGGACAACTCGTCAGATGGCGAGTTTGATGTTTGACGGAAGAAAGGTAGGAGCAAAACGATGAAAGCAATTCGAGTCCATGAGTTTGGCGGTCCGGAGGTTCTTCGGGTTGAAGAGGTGCCGACGCCGGAGCCGGGTCCCGGTGAAGTGCTGGTTCGAATGCACGCGATCGGCGTTAACCCGGTGGAGACTTACATTCGGGCAGGAACTTATGCGTACAAGCCGGCGTTACCTTACGCGCCAGGTAACGACGGCGCCGGCGTGGTCGAGCAGGTGGGCCCGGATGTAAATCAGTTTAAACCGGGCGATCGCGTTTATACTGCGGGATCACTAAGCGGCACGTACGCCGAGTTTGCGTTGTGCAGAGCGGAGCAAGTGCATCCGTTACCGGCAAATGTTTCTTTTGCGCAAGGCGCGGCCATGGGCACGCCGTACGCGACGGCGTATCGCGGCTTATTCCAGCGCGCGAAAGCCAAACCGGGAGAAACCTTGCTAGTGCACGGCGCGAGCGGTGGTGTCGGGACGGCAGCAGTGCAACTGGCGCGCTCTCGCGGTCTGCGCGTGCTTGGCACTGCGGGCAGTGATGAGGGACTCAAGCTCGCGCGTGAACAAGGTGCGCACGAAGTGTTTGATCATCGCGCGCCTGACCAATTCGAGCAGATCATGAACGCAACCTCAGGGCGCGGCGTTGACGTGATCGTGGAAATGCTCGCAAACGCGAATCTTGGGAAAGATCTGACCATTCTCGCGAAAGGCGGTCGTGTCGTGATTATTGGGAGTCGCGGCCGCGTGGAGATCGATCCGCGCGACACAATGCAGCGCGATGTTGACGTTCGCGGAATGGTCATGCCGAACACGCCGCCGGCTGATTTGGCAAGCATTCACGCCGCGCTCGTGGCGGGTTTGGAAAACGGGACGTTGCGTCCGGCAATCGGCAAAGAATTTCCGCTGACGGAAGCAGCCCGGGCGCATCGCGCGGTCATGGAGCCGGGAGCGTTTGGAAAAATCGTCCTGCGCACGGAAAGGAAGAGGTAAGAAGGATGAATTAAGAAGTGGATCCGGCGAACCAAGGATGAAGTAACAAGGATGAATTAAGAAGTGAGAAGGCGAGGGAACGAGAGTACAAATGAGGGAGCAGCCGGACGAAAATGATCTGAGGCAACGCACGCAAGAATTCGGGCTGCGGGTTGTTCGGATGTTTTCCAAATTGCCAAAAACAACAGAGGCCCAAGTGCTCCGGAAGCAGATGCTACGATCTGGTACCTCGGTAGGAGCGAACTACCGCGAAGCCTATCGCGGCCGCAGTAAATCCGAGTTCATCGCCAAGTGCGGCGATTCATTGCGAGAGCTTGAAGATACTGCTTACTGGCTTGAACTGCTCGTCCAGGCAACGATAGTCCCACCAGAGACCCTTGGAGCTCTCGCACGGGAATGTGACGAACTGATAGCAATTTTCGTTACGATTCTCAAGCGCTCGAAGGACACTTCTTAGTTCGTCCTTCTCACAGCTACGTTTGGAATTGCCTTAATTCTTCTTCCTTCATCCTTCTAACTTTCTTCACGATGGAGTTTCACCAGTTGCGTTATTTCGTCGCGGTGGCGGAGGAAGGAAGTTTTTCCCGCGCGGCCGCCAAGGTGCGCGTTGCTCAGCCGTCTCTCAGTCAGCAGATTCGAAAACTGGAAGCGGAAGTCGGGCAACGCTTATTCGACCGCCTTCCGCGTTCGGTCGTTCTGACTGAAGCGGGCCGTTGTTTGATCGATTATGCACGGCAAATCCTAGCCTCGGTTGGGGATGCCCGGCGATGCGTGGACGAACTCAAAGACGTCGTGGCCGGCAAGCTGGCGGTGGGCGCAATTCCTACGATCGCGCCGTACGTTCTACCGGAATTGGTCGGGAAGTTCCAAAACCATTATCCGGACGTGATGCTGGAAATTGTAGAGGACGTGACCGAAGGCATTGCTCGGCGCGTGGAAGCTGGCGAGCTTGATGTCGCGTTAGTTTCCACGTGCCAGCAAACTCCAAGCCTGCGACGCGGGCCCTTGGGCAACGAACCGTTGCTTGCGCTCGTGCCGGAAGCACACTCCCTGGCAAAGAAGACTTTGGTGGAACTGGACGATCTCAAATCGCAAAGATTTCTGCTCCTCCACGAGATGCATTGCCTCTCGCAACAGGTGCATCATCTGCTTGAGGCTCGCCGGCTCCGGCCGGAGATCGCGCTAGCTGGGAGTCAGCTTAGCACCATCGCAAACATGGTCGCGGCGGGGATCGGTGTTTCAATTGTGCCTCAAATGATGGTGAAACAGCAAGCCGCCCCTGGCTGCGTCAGTTTGCCATTCGCTCCGCCGGTTCCAGAACGGGACCTGAATCTTCTTTACAATCCACTTCGATTTCAGAGCAAAGCAGCCGCAGCATTCCGTCAGGAAGCTGCAGCTGCCTTGTCATACGAGGATTCGTCGATCGCCCCAAACGCGGAGTAGAAAACTTCTATCGCATTGTCTGCAGCGCCGTGGCCAGCAGCGATAACATCGGCCAGACGGCGAGGATCAGGATTATTCCAAAGACGGCGAGCTCGGGAAAATAGTGAGGTCGCGCTCTGTGCAGGTATCGTTCCTCAAGGAAGCGTGAAATGCGCTGTCCAATGGGCATTGTACTTTTCATGTGTTCAACCGGCCACAATCCGGGCGGCTATTGAAATACTTTATGCGTCTAGTGGCGATAGGAGTTGCCTATGAGGGAGAAGCAGAGCAGGAAGGATGAAGTTAAAAGAAACAAGTAAGAAGTTGGGAAGGAAGAATCACGATATCGGAGACCGGAAAGCGGAAAGCAGAAGCAAAAGCGATTATTTCGCTTTGCGCCAGATCACATCCTCGTTATTACGACGATCGATCAAAGCGTCGACTTTGCCGGCGCCAGCGTAACGAAACAAAATTCTGCCTTCGACACCTTTGCGGAAGAAAATCTCTGATGTCTCCGGGAGCAGTTCCTCCTTTTTGCCGTTCCGCTCGACAAATAGCCTGTCGCCTTCCGCACTGACTGACCTCGTTTGGCCGGGTGCCAGTTCGTACGTGCCGATGTAGTAAGCGAACTTTTTTGGATCCGCTTTTCCCATCGCTGGATCTTCGTAGTAGCGATGTGCCTGGCTCGCGATGATGTGCCAATTGCCGTCGCGCTGCAGCCAGGTGTCAGTGACGTGATAACGCGCTTTCAGGTTCTGGCCGAAGATCGTCTCGGTCTCGTCCGCGTCGTAACTGAGTATGGCCGTGTTGCCAATGGTCCGGCTCTGGGCGTTTACGATTTTGATGGTTCCAGAATAACCAGCCGGGAGCGGAGTGATGTCCGCTATCAGTTTTGGTTTATCGAGGATGCGGCCTTTTTCGTCGGCAAAGATGCAGTCGTCGGCGAAGTATTTCTTCCATGGCGCCTGATTACCGGGAACGATGGCGTCGTAAAGCTCCTGAGTGCGACGGACTAGCTCATCCTGCGTTATTGGGACATCCGCGGCGCAGGCGAGGGTTACGGCCGAGAAAAATGTAACGAGCGCGAGTTTCATGAGAAAGTATGAAGTAAAAAGTAAGAAGGAAGAAGGCTAGGAAAGTTAGAAGGAAGAATTAAGAAAGGTGGGAACGAATGACACGGGAGGAACACGCGCGACTTGAGACGCTGGACACAATCTTGCGATCTGAGGATGTCCGCGAACGAATTGGTGCGATTGTCGAGCGGGTCCGCGCGGAACTGAGTCGAAAGAACGAGGCGGTGATGACGTGGGAATCACTTCCGTTAGCAATTTTCGGTCGTGCATTGCCTCCCGGGATCCGGTCTGCGTGGGTGTTTGTCCTGCGTGCAGGTGCCGACACCGGCGCGGAACGTCACCCGAACAGTTGTCAGCGCATGATGTCGTTCGAAGGCAGTGGCAATATGCAAACCGGCGAGCCGGGACAGTGGAAATCGAATGTTTTGGTTAGCGATCCAAAGGCGCTGCTCGAGCGACGTTGGATTTCAATCCCGCCGAATGTCTGGCATCGGCCGCTGGTAGGCGCAGACGCGGATTGGGCGGTGGTTTCGTTTCACACTGTTCCAGCCGACGAATTGATTGAAGAGCGGCCGGATAGCAGCAGGAAAGATGGAACGAAACAGATGAAGTACCTGGCGAAAAAGTAAGAAGGAAGAATTAAGAACTATGATGAACTGATCGCAATCTTCGTGACAATTCTGATCAAACAAACTTCTTAGTTTTTCCTTCATGCGTCTGTGTTCTCTCATACAATCGCGTCGGCCAACAGCTCCGCCATGTGTTTTGGCCGCGTGTTGGTGAGATCGGTGATTTGATGGCGGCAGCTGGTGCCTGAGGCGATGATTTCCGTCCCTGCCGGTTGATCGTCGATGTTGTCGAGCAAGCGTTGCGCGACTTGGACCGACAGATCGTATTTCTCGGCAAGCGCGCCGAATGCGCCTGCCATTCCACAGCACGCGGTATCGAGCACTGTCGCCTTTCTTCCGGGCAAACGTTCTGCGAGTTTTCCCATGAACGCCGGGTTCATAATCGACTTGGCGTGACAATGCGGATGAATCGCGACTGTTGTCGGACGCTCGTTGAATCGAAGGACGGTAGGTTCTTTCGCGAGTAGATTGTCAACAAAGTTCTCGAATAGGAAACAGCGCTTCGCGACATTATCGGCGCCTTCGATTTTTAGCTCGCAATAATCTTCCACGAACATCGACCAGCAGGAGGGTTCAAGGAAGAGAATGGGCGGTGTTGAGAGATGAGAACCGAGAGGTGAGACGTGAGAGGTCGACGCATTTACAAGATCGACATTGTGTTTTCCGACTTTTGCGGCGGCATCGAGATTTCCCTGGCTGAACGCCGGTCTGCCACAGCAACGTCGGTTTCTTACCAGCACGACTTCGAACCCAAGCGCTTCCAGCACTTTCACCGCGGCGATTCCGATGTGCGGTTCATGATAGCGCACAAAAGTGTCGTCCCATAGAATGACTTGGCCGCGCTTTTGTAGGGCGTTTCTGCGAAACGCTGCGGCGTCTGATACAGACGCCCTACAGCGTCTCGCAAACCACTTGTCGAATCGTTCGCGGGCGTAATGCGGCAATGATCGTCTCGCTGAGATGCCGAGCGCTGATTCCATCAATGCGCGTACCGGCTTAAAATCGAGAATCCTATTCGCCAGCGCCGGCATCACGCAGCCGATTCGCCCTAGCAAATCGACGTTGCTGAGAATCCGCTCGCGCACCGGCAAGCCGTCGCGGCGCCATCGGGCGTAAAGCATCTCTGCTTTGAGCAGTGCGAGATTGACGTTCGATGGGCATTCGGGCGTGCAGCCTTTACATGAAAGACAATTGCTCAGGGCGGCGTCGAGCTCCGCTGATTTCAACGGGTCGTGTCCGTTTACACGCAGCTCGAGCGCGGCGCGGATGATGTTGGCGCGGCCGCGCGTGGACATGACCTCTTCTCCGGTGGCCATGAAAGTCGGACACATGATGCCGCTGTGTTTCAGGCAGCCGCCGCAACCGTTGCATTGTTCGAGGTTGCCGATGAACGACCGGTCCTTGAACGCGAACGCCAACACCGGCTGGAATGGAAGTTCAAGTGGGCGAGTAAAATTTTCGCGCAGATGGTTGTCGATCCTGTGGCGGCCATCCTCGAAAATTTTTCCCGGATTGAAAATGTTTTTCGGATCAAATGCGTGTTTGATCTCACGCATAACCCCTAGCAGCTCGTCGCCGAGTTGGTCGCGCATGTATTCGGTGCGCGCGATTCCGACTCCGTGTTCGGCGGAAAGCGAACCTTTGAATTCTTGCACCAGCGCTGAAGTTTGATCGGCCACCTCACGGAATTTTTTCAAATCCGCCGCGCTATGCAGATCGAGCACCGGTCGGACATGCAACAGGCCGCTGGCGGCGTGCCCATAATAGCTCGCCTCCAGTCCGAGCGGTTTCATGATCGATTGCAGTCCGCGCACGTATTCGGGTAATTGCGCAGGGCGAACTGCAGCGTCTTCAATGAACGCGACCGGCTTCGCTGGGCCGATGCAACCGGTTAAAAGCGAGAGACCGGATTTGCGCACCGACCAGACGAGATTCATCTGCGCGGCGTCGGTTAGGACTTTCATGCGCAGGCCGATTTTTCGTGATTGCAGAATCGCCAGGCGATCCGCGACGTCATCATAGAACTCGACGATCAAAATTGATTCGCACGGCTGCGTATCCAGGTCGAGCAAATCGCGCGCGGCTTGAAAATGCAGCTGGCCTTTGGTTTGGTCGAGCAACGGCCGGTCGATGTGTTCAATCGCCGCGGGTTTCAAATCGAGAAGTTCGACAGTTGCTTGCATCGCTTCTCCCACGGATGCGAAAAAGATCAGGCCCAGGCCTTTCTCGCGTGGCAGCGGCGAGATTTTCAGTTCAGCCGAGAAAATCGCGGCGAGCGTTCCTTCGCTGCCCGCGAGAATATTGGTTAGATCATTGGGCGCGCGCAGAAATCTTTCGATGCCGTACCCGGGCCAGCGCTTTATCAAGCCCGGCGGCCAGCGCTCAGCCATTTCGGCCGTCGTTGTCAGCACAAGGTTCTCGATCTTCGCGCGCTCAACCTCCAGTGACTCATGCTTTGGGCCGATCGTTTCAACTCGACCATCGGCCATCACGATCTGCAGAGAAACAACGTGATCGGCGGTTGTTCCGTAGATCGGGCAACGCGCGCCTGAAGAATTATTCGCGATCATGCCGCCGAGTGTCGCGCGCGAGCTGGTTGCGACATCTGGTCCGAAACAAAATCCGCGCGGTCTTAGAAAATCGTTAAGCTGATCAAGCACGACGCCCGCGCCCACGCGCACGCTGCGCTTTTCGAGATCGAGATCAGTTATCTGGCGGTTGTAACGTGAGAATTCGACGATTAATCCTTCACCGACCGCGTTACCGACCAAGCTTGTACCGGCGCCGCGCGGTGTCACCGAAAGACCTGCATCAGCTGCGGCGTGAATGACTGCGCTGGCTTGTTGCGCGTTTTTCGGAAACGCCACGCCGACCGGCTCGATTTGATAAATGGAGGCATCAGTCGCGTAAAGTTGACGCGTCAAATTATCAAAGCGCGCGTCGCAGCCGGTTTGCCTGATTTTCCTCTCCTGCGCGGAAGTCATCCCTTAAAGCCGAATATTACCCCCGCCGGTACCGGTGAGCGAGCGGCAACTCGCCCTTTGTGCGGCACGTCCGGCCTGTCGTGGCTTTGATTGTCATTCTGAGCGGAGCGAAGAATCTCAAGAACGAATCCGAGATGTTTCGCTTCGCTAACATGACAGATGCAGGACCAATAGCGGTCGAAACGGAACTGAGAGCACTACCACCTCAAGAAGGACATTCGCGGCTGGAACAGCCCGCCCTACAGCAGATCCATCTGGGCGTTTTCTGGCATGGTCTCGGCGAAACGTACGCCAAGACCAATGAGACGCACCGGTTTTCCAGTGCGGGCGAATGCTTCGGCAAGGAGTGCGCGAAAGTCTCCCAAAGTCGGCGCAAGGCCCGCGCGCTCGGCGGTGGTGCGCGTGAAATCGTTGAATTTCAGTTTGACGAAAATTTTCGTGATCTCGCGGGCTGATTCCTTCTGCGCCAGATCAGCCATCAAATCCTGGAAGAGTTCCTCGAGCTTTTCTTCGCATTGCTCGAGGGTGGTCAGATCAATGGCGAATGTTTCCTCGGTGCTGAGGGACTTGCGCGGCCGATCGGGTTCGACCAGTCGATGATCGATTCCGCAACAAAGATCGTAAAGATCGAGCCCAAACTTGCCGAAAACGTCGACAAGCTCCGGTCGTGAGAATCGCTGGAGCTCGCCGCAAGTCTTGACACCGAGCTCTTCCAACTTCCGCTCACTCTTCTCGCCGATGCCCCAGATCTTCCGGACCGGCAAATCCCGCATGAACTCAGGAACTTCCTCCGGCTTCACTTCAAACTGGCCATTGGGTTTGTTTATTTCGCTGGCGATCTTGGCGATCAGTTTGTTCGGACCAATTCCGGCGGAAGACGTCAGCTTTGTTCTCCGAAAAATCTTCTGGCGTATTTCGCGTGCCAGCATTCCCGGCGCGCTCGGGTGCTCGGTAACATCGAGGTAAGCTTCGTCCAGCGACAGCGGTTCGATTGTTGACGTGAACTCGTAAAGGATTCCCCGAATCACTGCGGCTTCGCGCCGGTAAACGTCGAAGCGCGTCGGCAGGACAATTAGATTTGGGCAGCGTTGCAGTGCCATGAAAGTCGGCATGGCCGAGCGCACACCGAACTCGCGCGCCTCGTAATTGCACGTCGTCAGCACGCCGCGCCGATCACGAGCGCCGCCCACGCCCACGGGTTTGCCCCGCAACGAGGGGCGATCGCGCACTTCGATCGCAGCGTAGAAGCAATCCATGTCGAGATGGATGATGGCACGTGGCTTCTGCTCACCTTGCACAAAGAAATCTCGCACAACACGAGAAGCAGACCATCTGGCACTTTCTCTCCACAATCTCGAATTTCAGGCTTTGCAAATGGCCGGTGCGTTTAGATATTAAGCCGTAACTTTCTAAAATGGACGCTTCCACTTCTGTTGAAACGCATCACGAACCGCACGGGCACGATGCCGCCCACGAGCATCACGAGCTCGGGTTTTGGCGAAAATATATTTTTTCCACAGACCACAAGGTGATCGGAATTCAGTACGCATTCACTGGCCTGATTTTCCTGCTATTCGGTTTTTCCTTGATGATGCTGATGCGATGGCAACTGGCCTATCCTGGCCAGGCGCTGCCAGTGATTGGCAAATGGCTTCCGCATATTTTCGGAGCGGGCACGATGCCCGACGGGAAAATGACCCCCGACTTTTACAACTCGTTAGGCGCAATGCACGGCACGATCATGGTCTTTCTCGGCATCGTGCCACTGGCGTTTGCCGCGTTTGGCAATTTTGTCGTGCCGCTGCAAATCGGCGCGCCGGACATGGCCTTCCCGAAAGTAAACATGGCGAGCTACTGGGCCGTTTTTGTCGGAGGCATTGTCATGTTGATAAGTTTCTTCGTTCCGGGTGGCGCAGCCAAGAGTGGCTGGACTTCCTACGTGCCGCTGGCCGCGATTGCCGATAGCGGCCCGGGACACCTTCCGGTTTTCAATGGACAGACGCTTTGGCTAATCGGTTTTATTTTTCTTATCACGTCGTCTTTGCTCGGCGCGATTAATTTCATCGCGACCATCATCCAGTTGCGCGCCAAAGGGCTGACTTGGATGCGGCTGCCATTCTTTGTGTGGGCGCAATTTGTTACCGCGTTCCTGCTCTTGCTGGCGTTTCCGCCGTTGGAGGCAGGGATCATCATGCAGCTGATGGACCGCGTGGCGGCCACGAGCTTTTTCATGCCGGCAGGCCTCGTGGTGAATGGCACACCTTTGTCCATCAGTGGCGGCGGCAGCCCGCTTTTGTGGCAACATCTTTTCTGGTTCCTGGCGCATCCCGAAGTGTACGTGCTCATTCTGCCGGGCATGGGCATTGTCGCTGAAATTCTGGCGAACAATTCGCGCAAACCGCTCTGGGGTTACAAATCGCTCGTTTTTTCCGTGCTCACGATCGGCTTTTTGTCGTTCATTGTCTGGGCCCATCACATGTGGCTTACCGGCATGGGCTCGGCGGTGAGCGCGTTTTTCCAGACCACCACGCTCATCATCTCGATCCCATCGGTGATCATCTTGAGTGCGTTTTTCATTTCGCTCTGGGGCGGCTCCATTCGCTTTACCGTGCCGATGCTTTTCACGACCGCATTCCTGCCCATGTTTGGAATCGGCGGTCTTACAGGCATCCCGCTGGCCTTTAACTCGGCTGATCTTTATTTGCATGACACGTACTATGTGATTGCGCATTTCCATTACATCGTGGCACCGGGCACCATCTTCGCGCTCTTCGCGGGGATTTATTACTGGTTCCCGAAAGCGACCGGCCGAAAAATGAACGATTTCTGGGGCAAAGTGCATTTCTGGCCGACGTTCATCTGCATGAACGTCATTTTTCTGCCGATGTTTTTGCAGGGAATGGCCGGGATGCATCGGCGCTGGTATGACGGCGGGCAGGGATGGAATGTTTCGAACGAACACACCATTTGGGGATTGACCGGGTTTCAATGGAACACGCCCATCTCATGGGCTGCCTGGATCATGGGCCTCGCGCAAATTCCCTTCATCATTAATTTCTTCTGGAGCATCAAGCACGGCCAAAAGGTGAACGACAATCCGTGGGAAGCGACCACGCTGGAGTGGACCGCCCCTTCGCCACCGCCACACGGGAATTTCGTTACGGCACCCGTCGCCTATCGCGGTCCTTACGAATACAGCCTTCCTGGTCGCGAGCGCGATTACACGATGCAGAATGAACCGGTGGAACCGGCCGAGCGCATTCGCCGCAAGCCTCCCGCCGAACCGGTCCTTGTGTAGACTGAAGAGATGGAGATTCCGTATACAGTCTCCACGCGTCCCGACACCGGTCTTTGGAACGCCAAGGTCGGCATTTGGTTGTTTCTCGCGTCGGAAGTGATGCTCTTCGGCGGACTTTTTTCCGCCTACATCTTTTTGCGACTCGATGCGCCGCCGGGCGTTTGGCCGCACGGCCTGCTGAATGTTCCCGTTGGCACGATGAACACCGCAATTCTTATCATGTCGTCAGTCACGGTGGTGCTGGCTTGGGCGGCCCTAAAGATGAGAAGGTATCGCGCCTATTGGTGGTACATGCTGGCGACGATTTCGTGTGGCGTGATTTTCCTGGTCGTCAAACTCGCTTACGAGTGGCCGCAGAAGTTTGATCACTTCGGCGCCTACATTAAGCCGGAAGCGCTCGGGAAGTACGAACAGTATCTGGGAAACGAGTATGCCGCGGAGAAAGCTTTACCGCCGCGGCTCGAGATCACTGGCCATTTGCACAATCGCGCGGCGCTGAACGATCCCAAGATCAAGGAATACGAAGTCGCGCTCGACCCGCTCAACGCCGAGCCCACGAATCCTGTGATGGATCGACCGCACTTTTTCCCCCTGCCAGTCACGGACAAGATCGCAACGATCGAGAAGGAAGACGTCGAGCGCGCGACGATGTTTTTGCCGACGCACAGCGCGTATTTCGCCAGCTATTTCACCATTACCGGTCTGCATGGATTGCATGTACTGGGCGGCGTGCTGGTGTTCATTTACATGTGGCTACCGGTCAGCAAAAAACTTTACCAGCGCAACCCAGAGCATTTGGCTAATCGCGTCGAGGTCAGTGGGCTTTTCTGGCACTTTGTCGATCTGATCTGGATATTTGTGTTCCCGCTTTTCTATCTGCTCTAAGCCATGAACAATCCGCCTGAT
>QHMR01000116.1 GCA_003217875.1 Verrucomicrobiota bacterium | reverse complement strand
TGCTTCGCCAAGTAGTGCACCAACCACGGCGCCTAAGGTGTTCGAGCCATACAGAAAACCCATCACGCGTCCAAAGTTCGTTTGCCGCAGCGCTGGATCTTCGATAATCACCGGCAAGGTCAAACCCATGGCTGTTGTCGGCACGAGGAGGATCAGGAAAGACACGATGAATCGCAAGGCGAGGAGAGTTGGCTGATAATTCCACAGTGTTTGCCACACGGGGCGCATCCAGTCGCCAAGCACCGGAAGGCCAAAAACAATCGTGCACCCAAAAACTGCGACGAGGCCCTCCAACACAGCGTACAAATGAAGCGATCGCCATCGCCGAATTCTCAATGATGCGGCGAGCGCGTTTCCCAAGGCGAGGCCCGCCATGAAACTGGAAAGAATCAACGCCGCGGCCCAAACTGAGTTGCCAAATGCCAGGCCGCTCAACCGCAACCACAAGGTTTCGAAAATCAGCGCGCCAATGCCGGACAAAAATAGAATACCAGAGAAAATGGCGACGCGCGCAGTCGCGAGAAAATTCTGCGAGCGTGCCGGTGAGCCCTGCGTCGTAGGTGACCTATTCATCATCGCGGGAATGCCGTGCGGCTTTAAGGATGATGGCGCCAGCAACTCCTCCAAGCAGTGACCCTCCAAGGATGCCCTGCTTCGCTGCGTCAAGGGCCGCCGTGCCATCAAACGCCAGCATGGCGATAAAGAGTGACATGGTGAAGCCTATGCCTGCTAGCGAGGCGTAGCCGAGCAAGGGTGCCCAACCCACGGATGCGGGAAGTTTCGCAATCCCGGATTTCACGCCGAGGAAGGCTGCTGCCATGATTCCAAGCGGCTTGCCAATAACGAGCCCTGCCAACACTCCAAGGGCGATCTCTGCATGCTCAGTCGAGAGACCTATTTTGACACCTGCATTCGCAAATGCGAACAGCGGCATCACGACAAACGCGGAAAAGTTGTGCAGCGCAGTTTCAAGCTTCAGAGTTGGCGCTGCGACGTCTTCGCTCGCTCGCTTTAGCGCAAATAGCGCTTCCTGTTGTCGCTCGCTGCTCAGGACAAGAAAATCGCCAGTCTCCGCGCGATCGAACTGATTCACAAGGGCATGCGCCTCGCGCGAGAATTGCGCCGCATTTATTCGCGTGTTTGTGGGGATAGTACAAGCCAGGATCACGCCGGAAATCGTAGCGTGCACTCCAGACTGGTGCATGAAGTACCACAGCACAATGCCCGCGAACAGGTATGGCCACAATTGACGAACCCTCGCCACGTTGAACCCGATCAAGACAAATACCACGGCAGCCGCTCCCGCCAGTGAGCTCCACATGATTGACTGCGAATAGAAAATCGCAATAACCAGAACCGCCCCCATATCGTCGACGATCGCGAGCGCTGTCAAAAATACTCTGGCGCCGATGGGCGCATCGGGAGAAAGTAGCGCCAGCGCACCCAAGGCAAATGCAATGTCCGTGGCAACCGGGATGCCCCACCCGCGCGCTCCGAATCCGCTCGTATTGCACATTAAGTAGATTCCGGCTGGTACCAGCATGCCACCGATGGCGCACGCGATTGGAAGGACGGCTTTCTTTGCCGAAGCCAGTTCGCCAACTAGGAGCTCACGCTTGATCTCCAATCCGACCAACAGGAAGAAAACTGCCATCAGTCCGTCATTGATCCACTGATGCAATGTCAGGGCCAGGGAGTGGTGCGCGATGCCCACTGTAATTGGTATACTCCAAAGATGTTCGTACCGCTCGGCCAAGGGCGAGTTCGCCAGCACCAGTGCGGCAATCCCGAACAAGAGCAGAACCGATCCGCCAACCGTCTCGGTTCGAAAAAAACGCTGGAATATGGTTGACTGGAATTTTTTCAAGCGCACGGCAACCGAGCTTAAGCGCTGACGAGTGGTCGATAGCTGATGGCTGCGAGTGTCGATGAATCGAAGCCTGTCAGCAATGACCAATTGGCTATTGGCTATTGGCGATTGGCTATTACGCTGGCTTCATGTTCACCGGTCTGGTTGAAGAAGTCGGCAGCGTAATTGCGGTCAGTGCGGGCAACGATGGGACTGAACTGAAAATCGCCGCCCCGCGTATCGCAAAGAAAATGCAGCGCGGCGACAGCGTAACCGTCAACGGTTGTTGCCTCACAGTAAGCTCGCGTCGCGGCAACATGCTGCATTTCCATCTATTGGCGGAAACAATCGCATGCACAAATTTAGGGAATTTGCAGCACGGAGACTCAGTAAATCTAGAGCGCGCTCTTGGCGCAAACGAGCGACTGGGTGGCCATTTCGTGCAAGGGCACGTCGATTGTGTGTCACGGGTCGTAGCCTTCAGAAAGACCGGTGCAGATTTTCGATTGGAAATAGAACTGCCGTCTGACGTCAGCCGGTATGTTGCTCCAAAAGGGTCAATCGCGGTGAACGGAATCAGCCTCACGGTGGCCTAAATTCTTCCGACGAGTTTCGTCACCTGGATTATCCCGTTTACGAAAAAGCATACTAACCTCGATCGAGCGAAGCCGGGCGATCTAATGAACCTCGAGTTCGACATTCTCGCCAAGTACCTCGAGAGAATGCTCTCGCCGTTCGTGGTAAAGAAATGACGGCGCATCCCTTCGCCACGGAGCGTCTGCGCTCTCGTGTTGTCGGTGTAATTGCATCGCGCGCGGAGTTGGATAGCGCCATGCGAATGCGCAAGCCGCCGGATTTATTTGAACTGCGCCTGGATTGTCTCGTGCGCGCTGTCAATCAATTTGAAAATGAATTATCGAGGTTGCGCGCGCCGCTCATCATCACAGCGCGACATCCGCAGGAAGGCGGCGCGAACAAGCTGTCCCTGCAGCAAAGGCGCGATCTTCTGACGCGATTCTTAAACCGCGCTGACTATGTCGATGTCGAATTGCGCTCCGCGTCTGCTTTGCATTCATTGCTCAGCATGGCCGAGCAGAAAAAAATGCGGCGCATCATTTCATTTCACGATTTCAAATCAACACCGCTTCCT
>QHMR01000099.1 GCA_003217875.1 Verrucomicrobiota bacterium | reverse complement strand
CTTTTGGAACCGTTATTGTATTTGATGGGTGTATGCGAAAGTCGCCTAACGAGATATGGATCGAACTTTTCCGTAATATTTTCCGGAATTATTCCGTCTAATCCGCTTTCTCGCTTAGGAAAGGTTCGATAAAAGCAGGATCGCGCAAGAGGTTGTACTGGGAATCCTTAGCAAAGGCAAGCCGGGAAAAGCGATTTCTCGACAGCATCCGCAGCCATATCTTCATGATACTCTATGGGTATCGTGCGAGCCACGCCATGAAATACGATTGGAGAGAGGCGGGCGAGGAATGGTCGGAACCGTGGGGCAGTTCGCACGCACAATGGGACGGCACAATTTTCCCGCGGATTTGTGATTGTCTGCCAACAGGCACAATTTTGGAGATCGCCCCTGGGTTTGGACGCTGGACGCATTTTCTAAAGCATTATTGCAATCAGCTGTGGGCTGTTGATAAGTCCACTGAATGCATTGAGGCGTGTCGCCAGCGTTTCGCTACCGGATCATCCGCACCGACACGATCACGATTCACTTGAAGGCGTGATGAACAGCGGACTCGCGGAACTGGAAGCAGCCTTTGAAGGTTGCGGTTACACGTTCGGCTGTTTTCCCGAAGCCGAAGTTTTTTCACAAGATTTCCAGCCACGGCAGGGTGTTGTGGCAAGCTCGCTGAAGTTATTTCGTAATGGGGCCGTCGGCTCCTGATCGGCTATCCCGGATGTGCCACCGGTTTCAACTCAGGCGCGGAATGGCCGACTGTCGAGAACGGTATCCGCGTGGTCGACGACGACCCGGACGGCAGCTTCGCGGAGATCGAGCATATGGGGGACGCGAGCGACGGCAACTCAGGCGGACCGCTGTTTGGCACCTGGCCCGAGGGACCCTACATCATCGGCGTTCATTCCGGTGACGAGTACAAGTACATCCCGACGCCGTTCGGTGACATCGTTGCTGAGAACAACAATGTCGCGGCGGGCGGCTCCGGCATGGTCAACATGATCCGGAAAGCGCTAGCGGATTGGCCCTGATGAGCTAAGCCGATAGTGGCGATGCCCAACCAGCGGTTCCAGCCGACGAACCCTGCCTCCGCTTTGCTTTACTGTGTTGTGGGAGGAAAAAGTCAGCGCATTTTTAGAGCTTGAACGAGTCACAGGTGCCGCGTTAGGCGACTGCGCCAATTAGCAGTCGCGACCCGCACGCGCGGAAAAAAGCGGCATTTCGGAGCGTTGTTTTATTCTAGACAGTGTTTCCGGGACTGTTTATGTTCGATTGAACATAAATACTGTTAACTCCGTCTTTGGGCGCCATCAGGCTGACTCCATTCTCAGCAAATTCGAACAACCGACTCAACAAAGGCCGCTTTGCTTGGAATTGTGCCGGTTGTAGGCACACAAAACATTTTACCCGTCGACGCTCGCCGAGGTTGCCGCACCCTGTTCGAGATGTGGCGGGGTGACGATGGAAATTCTTGAGGCACTTAAAACTCAAAAGAGGATTGCAACGCCGCCCAACGGGTTGGCTGCAGCGCTTGGTAGGCGTTGCGCGCTAGCGGAGTCCGGATTGGACAGATTCCGAAGTGATTGTCAACGGTGCAATGGGAATTCTACCGCTACTTGGCCGCCGTCGCGGATTTAATCGCTACTATGGATCGTTCGATTGCCTTATTTATGGACTCACCAATTCGGGTGTCCTCAAGCGAGGCAGCAGCGAGGCGTGCGGCGAAGCCAAGATGGAAGTCAATAAACCAATTCGGATGCGGCTCCGGGTCAGGAACTGGTGGCCACCATGGTGGTAGCTTCAGCCGTCGCTTCGGACGCGTTGGGCACCAGTCGTCGAGATCGTCGAAAACACGCCCGATATCAAGTCCGAAGCGATCAGCGACCCAGGCGGTTTGGATAAACTCGGCTGCGAGCGCGGCGCCCAGTGCGTGGGGCGGTGGGTCCACCGGCGGAAGCGGCTGCGGGTTGAGTGCCACCTCCAAGAAGCGGCTCAGCGGGCCACGAGGGATGACATCGTATACGGCCGGCAGGCGCCGACCGATAATTGCGAGCAATCGTGAGTCTAGGGTGAGTGTTGTTTTCATTGTCATATTTTCTTTGTGTTTTCTCGTTGTTTCTATTCTTGGTTTTTTACCGCGTCTTGCGGGAAAGTGTTCCGAGCCGCTCACCTATAATTAGACGGGCATCTCGTAGTCCATTTCTTGCCGCACAGAGGCAGTTTCACTCGAAACTCTGTACGATTGCAAGCTCTCCGTTGCCCGGTTTGGGGGGTATTAGGTTCTCATCAGGGAGGCGCCAGACTGGCAGTGTGGCCGACGAACTCATCACAAACTCGCGTGATTTCACTTCCGGTGTTTTTCACCGGAAGTGCCACCGCCTCTTTATTTATTTCGCGTCGCTGCCTAACGAATTGCAACGATTCTTCGGTCGTCGCGCGGTAGCGGTTTGAGACTCCAGTACTCGCGCGCCGCTTGTTCATCAACAATTTCAAAGTGGTGATCTTTCACCAGCTTGGACTGTTGACCATTTCAAGTGCGACTGCGGACGCAATATTCATCGCAATTCGAGACGCTCCCGATTTCCTGTGTGGGGCATTCTGATGCTCTTCCCCCTAGAGTTTTGGCTACACCTTTAGGCAATGCCAAAGGTGTTTCGAAGAGTGCGTACTGGCTATAGTGCTAGCCATTGCATGAAGTACGATTGGAGAGAGGCGGGCGAAGAATGGTCGGCGCCCTGGGGCAGTTCCGCCGCACAATGGGCCGGCACAATCTTTCCGCGCATTCGCGATTTCCTGCCAACCAGCACAATTTTGGAAATTGCGCCCGGCTTCGGCCGGTGGACGCATTATCTCAAAGATTACTGCGAACAACTTTGGGCTGTTGATAAGTCCGCAGAATGCATCGAAGCGTGTCTCCAGCGTTTCGCGGCCAGTTCTCACGTGCGCTGTCATCTTAATGATGGCCGCTCACTTTCGATGGTTCCCGATGCTTCAATCGATTTTGTCTTCAGTTTTGATTCTTTCGTACACACAAATCGCGATGTCGTGGACGCGTATCTTCGCGAACTGCGACGCAAATTGAAGATCGGCGGGAAGGGTTTCATTCATCATTCCAACTTTGGGGAATATGTTAATACGCCACGCGAGCGGCTTCCGGAGGCATTAGCGAAACCGTTGATCAAGGCGAGGATTCTTGATTGGGCGCATAATCGAAACCCAGGGATGAGCGCTGATTTATTCCGCGTTTTGTGCGCGCAGCACGGGCTGCATTGCCTGAGTCAGGAGCTCGTTAACTGGCGGGGCAGGCGCCTGATTGATTGCTTGTCGCTATTCGTGCGGAGCGATTCAGCCCCGCACGATGCGACGAAGATAATCCGAAATCCGAATTTCATGCGTGAGGCGGCGCGACTTCGCCGGCAATGGCGAAGTCGAAGCTAAAGAGTCCTGCTAACGATTGGCGTCAGCGCGAGTAATTCCGCCTCCCCCTCGCGGAGGGGAGAGGACAAAGGTGAGGCGTTTGCCGATCATACGCGCGGGTTGTTCTGAATAACCCTCACCCTCCCTGTCCCCTGCCAAAGGGCGAGGTGACCCAAGCGCGTGTACAGCCACGTCGCTTACCCGTCCGCGCAACTGGCGATATTGCTGAGTAAGTTCGTTGCCTAATCGGTTTCGCTGATTCAACATCGCGGCATGCCCGAGGTCCAAGCGCCACCGCCGCTGCCAAAATCTCAGCCGTCGTTTGGGCGGCGCCACAGCACCATCATCAAATTGCTCGGGGTAGGCGCGCTCGTGTTGGTGTTGCTGATTCCCCTGGCAATGATTACCGGCGTGCTAAGCGAACGACTGCTTCGGCGGAACGAAGCGGTCGCGGATATTACCTCCTCATGGGGCAGGGAACAAAATCTTATCGGACCAGTGCTTGGCATTCCGTATCAATACAAGTTCAAAGCTGTGAAAGAAGTTCCCGCGCCTGACGGAAAGATGGAGCGGCGCGAAGTGGAAGAGACTGCCACAGGCAACGCTTATTTTCTGCCACAAGCGCTGAAGGTCTCGGGCAATGTGCAAACACAGATGTTGCATCGCGGGATTTACAATGCCGTGGTCTATCGCGCGCAGACGACTCTATCCGGCAAGTTTGTGCCGCCCGATTTCGGGCCGCTGAAGATCGATGTAAAGGATGTGCAATGGAAGGATGCGTTCGTCACCATCGCGATCAACGACTTGCGCGGCACACGTGAAGCGATTCTTCTCGATTGGGGCGGCGCCAAGCGTCCGATGCTACCTGGTTCACAACTTCCGGGTTACACGACGGGCGCAACCGCATCGCTCGCTGGCGATCAACCAATTGCAGCCGACGTTCAGTTTGAGATTCCATTGGATTTCAATGGGAGCGAAGGGATTTTCTTTGCGCCGTTCGGTGTGCAAAATGAAGCAACGCTGAAATCAAACTGGGCCGACCCGGGATTTCGCGGAGCGTTTCTGCCGGCGGAACGATCGGTGCGTTCGGACGGATTCGATGCCACATGGAAAGTGTCGTATTATGGACGCGATTATCCGCAATCGTGGACGAGCCGTACCGGCAACGAGCGATTCACGACCCAATCCGTTTCAAATTCACTTTTCGGAGCGCAGTTCCTCTCCATTCTGGATGCGTATCGTTACGTCGAGCGCTCGATCAAATACGGTGTGCTGTTTCTGGTGCTCGTTTTTACGGCGTTTTTTCTATTTGAAGTGACCGCGCGACAGAAAATTCATCCGTTTCAATATCTGATGGTCGGCGCGGCGCTTTGCTTGTTCTACCTGCTGCTATTGTCGATTTCGGAATTCATTGGATTCAGTTGGGCGTACCTGATCGCAGCCGTGGCATCGACGTTATTGATCACATGGTATTGCCGCTTTTTCCTTGGCGGCGGTGTCCGCACGTTAATGATCGGCGCAGGTTTGACGGGCGTTTACACCTTTCTCTACATCACCTTGCGGCAACAGGATTACGCGCTGCTCATGGGCGCGATCGCGCTCTTCATTGTGCTTGCAATCGTAATGTACGTGACGCGCAAGGTGGATTGGTACGCGCGAGACGCCAGCTAAGGCATCGCCAGAGTGCAGAGCCTGCTACAAAGTTGACAGGATCGTTCCGTTTTTGTATCACGCCGCTTACGCGCTGAGTTTAGTAACGCGCAAATGCTTCACTGATTATGGCTGAGTTCACAGTTAACCCGAAGCGTTTTGATCCGTACAAGAATTTTAAGTTCCGCGTTAAGTGGGATGGGAAGTACGTTGCTGGCGTTAGCAAGATAAGCGGGCTGCGGCGAAGCACCGAAGTCATTCACCACCGCGAAGGAGGCGATCCCAGCAGCAGTCGCAAATCTCCGGGGCTCACCGAATTCGCGCCGATCACGCTTGAGCGCGGTGTTACTCACGACCCCGAATTTGAGAACTGGGCCGATAAAGTCTGGAGCCTCGGTGCTGGTCTTGGCTCGGAAGTTTCGCTGAAAGACCTCCGCAAAGATATCGTTTTGGAGCTCTATAACGAAGCCGGACAGCTTGTACTTGCATATAAGATTTTCCGCTGCTGGGTTTCAGAATATGAAATCCTGCCCGATCTAGACGCTAATGCGAATGCGATCGCGATCGAGCATATCACGCTGGAGAATGAAGGCTGGGAACGAGACGTAGCGGTAAAGGAACCGGTCGAGCCGTCCTTGAAATAGCCGGTCCTTACCCGCGAGATGGTGTAACTCCTCGGGTAAAGAGTCGTGCCTGTAACGATTACGTTTCGCGGAGGATTGTATGGCGGGTTGGCTCTCGCACTTTGTATTGGATTGTATCTCATCTGGCTTTGGCGGCCTGAACATCAAGTCCAACGACACACCGAAAACTTCTTTCGTGCGATCGAGCACAGAAATTGGGAAACTGTGGCCGACTCCATTGGCGAAAATTATCAAGATCAGTGGGGCGACGATCGGACGCGGGTTCTCGAACGCATGCGGGAAGGCTTTCGATGGGTGCGCGGAGCCAGAATCATTGCGGCGAACCCGACTGTGCGGATCGAATTTCGAGGCGCGGTGTGGGTTGGCAAAGTCACGCTCTACAGCACGGACGATGATGTGATGCAATTACTCGACGAACGGATCAACAAATTGCCCACGCCTTTCGAGTTGGAGTGGCATCACCTCTCCCGAAAGCCGTGGGATTGGAAACTCGTGCGAGTGAGCAATTCGGCATTTCAGATCCCGGCGGATATGTACTGACCGACAAAGCGGCGCGGCCTCACCTGACTCAGCAAAGCTATCGTGCGGCAGGCAGCGTGCCCTACGGGTCACTTACCAAGCGCGTGGCGCAACTGTGTCTTGGCAGAATCCACATCGCGCTGCGTTTGCTGGCAAAGCAGAATCGCCCGGAGCTTGTCGCCTTGATAGTAGCGGGCGACAAATTTCTTCTTCGCGTAGGTGCCTTGAAGCTCGACGCGAGTCGGCAGCACACTGAAGTCGCCTACAAAATCGATCCGCAAATCGAACATCTCCGTCCAAAAATATGGGACCTGCTCGTAGCGGATGCGCTTCTTGCCCGTCATGTTCGCGCCCGCAACCAGGCCCTGACTACGGGCATTTTCCCAATGCGTTTGACGCCGCACACCGCCCATAATCCGATCTGGATAAAATGCCAGGTCGCCGACCGCATAAATTCCTTTTTCTTCTGTCTCCAGGTACTCAGTGACCGGCGACCCGTACGGCCCCGCGAGTGGCGTATTGCGCACGAGGTCCAGATTCGGTTCTGCGCCACAGGCGACCACAGCGAGACCGATCGGAAACCGGTTCCCGCTTTTTGTCTGGATGTTGCGCAGGACGGTCTTGCCTTCAAAGCCATTGAGACTTTCGCCCATCGACAGAACTACACCGTGTTTTGCAAAATAATCGGTGAGCCATGCGCCAGTATCAGGATCGAGGTAGCGGTTCAACAAATAGGGATCACGATGCATCACACCGATCTTCAATTTCATCATCCGCAGGCTCGCGGCCGCCTCGCATGCAAGCAGGCCGCCGCCCACGATCATGATGCCTCGCTCGACACTCGCCATCTCCTTCAATGCGAGCGCATCCCGAAGCGTTCGCAGGTAAATAACGTTGCCGAGATTGACTCCCGCTACCGGCGGGCGGATAGGGCGGCTTCCCATCGCCAGGCATGCTTTGTTGAATTCAATGCTTTCGCCATTGGCAAGCACGGCCAGACGCCGCTCGATATTGAACTGTGTTACTACTGTAGCTAGGCGAATCTCGATCTTATGCGTTTCAAACCAGCGCTCGTCGGGTTCCTGCAGTTTTTTGAGATTAGGATCCTTTTCGCGCAAAAAGCTCTTCGAGAGGATCCAGCGTTTGTAAGGCGGAAAGGCCTCAGCGCCCACCAGCGTAACTGAGCCGCGTTTGTCATATTTGCGGACGCCCTCGCATGCGCTTGCTCCGGCGATGCCGCCACCAATGATGAGATAATCGCGCCGAATCATAGCGAAAAACGCACGATAGTTTCAGCGCTACCGCACCGACAAGCTAAATCGTCGGCCTCCGATATTGTTATTGCGTTATCGATCTTCGTTTCGGCAGACTGGTTGTGCCATGAATGAATCCGTTACTCAACTCAGAGATACAACAGGGAATCCAGCGCCACTTGGGTTGCTTGGCTTTGGCATGACCACTGTATTGCTAAATCTCCACAACGCCGGGTTCTACGAACTGAATAGCATGATTCTGGCGATGGGAATTTGCTATGGTGGCGCAGCGCAAATCTTCGCGGGCATCATGGAGTGGAGGAAAGGCAACACATTTGCCACAACTGCCTTTCTTTCGTACGGGCTTTTTTGGTTCTCTTTGGTGACGCTCATCATCCTGGCGAAATTAGGATGGGCGACGCCCACCAACGACACTGCAATGGCCGCTTACCTCGCCATGTGGGGCTTGTTCACAGCAGTCATGTTCGTAGGCACGCTGCGGTTGCACGTCGCCGGCCAGGTCGTTTTCGGTTCGCTGACCATTCTTTTCTTTCTTCTTGCCATTGGAGATTTCATCAATGCCGGACCGGATTTCAGACATTTCACCGGCTACGAAGGAATTTTCTGCGGTCTCTCGGCGATTTACGCCGGCCTCGCGCAAGTGCTTAACGAAGTTTTCGGCAAAATCGTCCTGCCACTCGGGCCGGTGGACAAGTAATTTCGATCAGGTAGGGGCGGTTCACCGAACCGCCCGCCGGCGATTGCGGTCAATCGCCCCTACCTAACAAACTCGCCGCGAGTTTGAGTGCCGGTTCGCTTTTGCCGCCGAGCATCCGCGCGATTTCCTCCTGGCGCCCTTTTCCAATGACTTCGTGCAAATTGGAAAATGTACGTCCACGCGCGACGTCCTTCGTTACAACAAAATGCGAAGAAGCAGTCGCGGCGACTTGGGGCAGGTGCGTGATGCAAATCACCTGATGATCGCGCCCTAGCATTTGCATTTTTGCGCCGACGGCGTGGGCTATCTCGCCGCCTACATTCGTATCAATCTCGTCGAACACGAGCAGCGGGATTGCATCATGCGCAGCCAGCGCCGATTTGATCGCCAGCATTAGACGTGAGATTTCGCCGCTCGACGCAATAGCGCGCAGCGGTTTGAGCGGTTCGCCAGGATTCGGTGAGAAAAGCAATTCTACAGAATCAAATCCATTTGGGCCTGGCTCATCGAGCGCGTTGAGTTTTGCTTCGAATTCGGATTGGCGAAATCCAAGATCGCGCAAATTGCGCCGGATGTTTTCGGAAAGTTTCGGCGCAGCTTTTGCGCGCAGCTTGCGCAACGCTTCACCCGCGCGGTTCATTTGTGTGCGAACATTGTCGATTTCTCTCGCGAGACGCTCGAGCTCTGCATCTCGACCTTCGATTGTCCGCATTCGTTCCACCGCCCGCTCGCCGAACGCGATCACCTCGCCAATTGAGTCGCCGTATTTGCGCTTCAGAGTTTCGAAGAGCGAGACGCGTTGTTCGAGCGCAGCTAGTTGTTGGGGATCGAGATCGAACTTTTCTGCGTACGCGGAAAGGGAGCGCGCAATCTCGGAGAGCTCGACAACGCTTGCCGTGTGAGCCGACGAAAGTTGCGCGATCGAGCTGTCGATCTTTTCCAACTCACGCAACAGCCGCTGTGTTTCCGCAAGCTGCGAGAGAACGGAACCGTCCGCCTCCGAAAGCTTGTTCGCGACGCCGGTGGCCAGCTCAATCAGCCGTTTACTGTTGCTGGCCAGCTTGTAGCGCCTTTCGATTTCTTCTTCTTCGCCTGCAACAAGGTTCGCGGATTTGATTTCCGTAATCTGATGACGAAGAAGATCGAGCTCCTGCTCGCGCGCCGTCTCAGCGGTGTTCAGCGCCGCCTGCTCGGCGAGCAGCGTCTGCAATTGCCGGTAATGCTGTCGATATTCGCCAAGCTGTGCTTCAACGCGCGCGAACGAATCGAGCAAGCTCAATTGTGTCTCGGGCGAGAGCAAAGATTGGTGATCGTGCGGCCCGTGGAGATCGACAAGTTCGTCGCCGAGATTTTTCAAGATTGATAACGTCGTTAGAGAACCGTTGATGAATTGCCGATTGGTTCCGGTTGAGGAGAGGGTGCGCTTTAGAATGAGATCGTTCTCGCACGGTTCGATTCCGGACTCGACGAGTTGCGGATTTGATTTTTGCAACTCCTTTCCCGTAAACACCGCTTCCACAGTGCAAATATCGGCTCCGGTGCGAATCAGGGATTTGTCCGCGCGTTCACCCAACAACAGTTGCAGCGCACCGATGATGATCGATTTCCCCACTCCCGTTTCACCAGTGACCGCGATAAAACCCGGTCCCATTTGCCACTCGAGCTCTTGCACCAGCGCGAGATTTTTGATTCGTAGCAATGTGAGGACAGCAGGCATCGCGGTAGTTGATAGTTGAGAGTTCGAGCAGCTAAAGATTTCAAACCCTTAACGATCGGCTTTCAACTCCGGACTTGTTGTAGCCGAGAGCGCTGACCTCGGCGTGGCAACAAGCGTTGGCGCACATAAGCGAAAGTTACCACGGCCAAATCAAAAACTGCTGCCATTTCGGCAGCTGAGCGATGTAGCGACGATTCGCGTCCGAGAGGCTCACTAATGCGATAATCCCGATGACGAGCGCGACGGCGCTTCCGATGTAAAACAAGTTTGACGCAAATGCGACCCACTCTGTGGTGAGAACCAGCTTTCCTCCGGCAAGAATCGTTTCATCGCGAAGAAATGGCAAAGCACGATGCCGAACGAGAGTTTCCAAGATCAGCGCTTCGAGCGATCCGAGAAAGCAACCTATCGGGCTGAACCACGGCTCTTTCATGCGGTGCGATCCAACGAGACGGAACTGAGCCACCGCTGGCGGGAGCGAGCGTGAACTGCAATGTGCGTGTTGAAGTCATCTTAAAACTAGACATCGGAACGGCCAGCGGTTCGCTGGAGCGCTTGGTTAGGCCGCTTGGGGAGCGACAGTGGGACGAAGTGAAACATAAAGAAGCATGGTTTCGGGCAAACGTATCGAAACACCGCCAAACGTGAACTCGTCGTTTCGGCATGAACCCATGTAGTCGAACCACTCGCGTCGTGACTTCCAGCGGGTCTTCTCGTACGACAAAAGTGGCCACGCTAGAACGTCGTCGATGTGCTGGCGAAACGAACGTGGATCCCAAAGGTGGATAGTCACGAGATCGTTCGCTTCCTGCAGGGAGCCGTTGTAGTCCATGAGCCCCATGTCCTAGTGATCTGTGAACTGCATCTCGATCTCTTTTGCTGCGAGTCGAGTGTGGCCGCCAGCGTCTTGGGGAAGAAGATGCTGTGTGGGTTCTTGGAGCCAGCGGTGATCTGCATGCGAAGATGATGCCGGAAATATCATCGGCTCCGGCGCATCTGGCTCTGAGCTCGATGTGCGGTGGAAGCGTCATGCGGGCTAACGAGAACGAGATAAGCCACGACAGGATGTCGTGGCACACACACTGAACTCATTTCGCAATGGGGCCGTTGGCTTCATCAATTGATTAGATCGTCTTGATTGCCCAAATGACAATAAAAAGGCCACTCAATGCTCCCGTGATAATTCCACCCGGGATCACATATGGCGCGTCGCCCGATTTCGGACCGCCCTTTGCAAGATAAATCACGAGACTGAAGGCTAGTCCGTAGAACGCGCCAATGGCCATCGCGGACCACCATCTCGTAGTTGTCGCTAACGAAAATCCTGTAAGAAGTGCAACCAGAGCACCTTTTAATGGGGCGGCGCAGAGGATCTGCCATTTGTATGGCTCCTTTGGTTCAAAAAAAATACCCACGCCGCCCAAAGCGCCGAACACGAGACCAATGATAACTACGGTAAGAAAATTCATCGCTTGAGGGGCCCCTCTGGCTGCGTCAGCGAACCTGGATTTGGCCTGTCGCTCATGCGATCTAACGAGACATAAGATCAGCGACCGCGAGCCCGCTACTAAGGGCGGCGCATCCAAAATGTCGATGGCAAATACGCAGAAAGCAGATCGCAGCCTTGCTCGCGGTTCGCTGCATCGCCTTCCATGAGAAGGCATTCAAGTTGAAAATGAAATTCATTTTCATTTGGGTGGGCTACGCTTTGGGATCGGGCTTCCATGCGGACTCGGTGTGGTGGTCCAGGTTTAGATCCAATTTAGCGCAAAAAGGGTGG
>QHMR01000115.1 GCA_003217875.1 Verrucomicrobiota bacterium | reverse complement strand
ATGTGATATTTGTCGAGCCAGAACAGCGCGTTGCCGATGAGAAAATTGCGGACTTCGTTGCGGCCAAAATTGAAAATGAGCGTGCCCCAATCCTGTTGCTCGCCTTGGCGCGGGTCCATGTGTTCGTAAAGATCGGTGCCGTCGAATTCGGCCAGCGCGTGGGCGTCCTTTGGAAAATGTGCAGGCACCCAATCCATGATCACGCCAATGCCGGCTTGATGACATTTGTCGATGAAATGGCGGAGGTCGTCAGGCGGCCCGAACCGGCTGGTGGGCGCATAATAATTCGTGACCTGATAACCCCACGAACCTTCGAATGGATGCTCGGCAACCGGCAACAACTCGATGTGCGTGTAACCCATTTCGAGCACGTACGGCAGCAACTCCCCGGCAAGTTCGAGATAACTGAGCTGGCGATTTCCCTCTTCAGTTTTGCGACGCCACGAGCCGAGGTGCACTTCGTAAATGCTGATTGGACTTTGCGGCCAGTTTTTTTTCGGGCGCGCTTCCATCCACGCGCGATCGCTCCAAGTGTAACGCTCCAGATCGTACACCAGCGATGCGGTCGATTTGCCGGGCTGATTAAAAAATGCGAATGGATCGCTCTTGAGCCGCAGCGCGCCGGTCTGAGTGCGGATTTCGAACTTGTAGTGCGTGCCTTGCTTGATCCCGGGCACAAATAATTCCCATACACCGCTGCCGATGAGTTTGCGCGTGGGATTGACCCGGCCATCCCAGTTATTGAAATCGCCAACCACACTCACGCGTTGCGCGTTAGGAGCCCATACAGCGAAATAAACGCCTGCCGCATCGCCGATCGTGCGCACATGCGCGCCAAACTTATCGTAAATTTTCCAGTGTTGCCCTTCGACGAAGAGATGCAGATCGACCTCGCCCATGATTGGCCCGTACTGATATGGATCCCGCGTGAGATGTTGCGATCCGTCCCACGCAGTGAGCCGGAGATGATATGGAAGATCGCGGGGCGCCCCGGGGATACTCGCGCAAAAGAATCCGTCCTGCTCAATTTTCTGTGCTGCGATCGGCTTCTCCGGTGCTCGATCGAGCAGTATCTCAACCGCGCGTGCGTCAGGGCGAAAGACACGAATCTCCAAATCATCACCAACGCGGTGCGGACCCAACACGCGGAACGGATCAGAATGAATTCCGCGGACGAAGCGGCTCACCTCGTCACGCGGCAGTCCGGCAATCTCGAAGGCTTTCATGCTGTTCTCTTGCACCTTTCAAGCGGTAAAACGGATTGCTTCGCGCTGCAACGTTGCAACGCACGCAGACGCGCAACGCGCCAGCGGTCTGCGATAACTACAGAAAGGAGAATAACACTGCCATGGCTAAAGTCGTTAAAGTTATTGAACTGATGTCACAATCGCCGAAGAGCTGGGAAGACGCCGCGCAAGGCGCAGCAAAGGAAGCCTCGAAAACCCTACGGAACATTCGCTCGATTTACATCAAGGAATTCACCGCTGAAGTGCAAGGCGGCAAAATCACAAACTATCGTGTCAACGCGAAGGTCACTTTTGATTTAGAGGCGGAACGCTGAGGGTAACGCACCCGTCTCGTGTGCCGGTTTCGGCGTCTCGCCGAAACAACCTTGTCTAGTGGCGCGCCGAGCGACTCTACCTAATCCAATTCTTTGTATGCTCACCAAGAGTCCGCAATTTGGGGGCACGTGTTTAGCGCCAAAGCCGCGCATATTTCACCGCCAGCCTGGGGCACCGCCCCAGGACCCATGGCATCCAAAAAAGCTGAGCGCTGAAAGCGCGATTCACCGCCACGAGCTCGATTGATTCGCCGATTGAAGCGCGCTTTCAGCGCTTGTCTACACGACGATTCGGCTTCCTGGGGCGATGCCCCAGGTTTGCGGGGGGCCGCGCCTTTGGCGCTAAACACATACGATGCAATCGCCAACACGCGGGACGCGTCCGCTACGCTACTTCTTCGGCCTTAATAAAGGAAACAGGATCACGTCGCGGATGGATTCCGCGCCTGTGAGTACCATGGTGAGCCGGTCCATTCCTACCCCGATGCCGCCGGCCGGCGGCATGCCGTGCTCGAGCGCGAGCAAAAATTCCTCGTCGATCTTTTGCTTTTCTTCGCCTGCCTGTTCTAGCAGACGCTGGCGTTGCACAAGCGGGTCATTTAATTCGCTGTAGCCAGGAGCGATTTCCACCCCATTAATGATCAGTTCAAAAACATCCACGAGCGAGTTGTCAGCTGCGTTTTGTTTTGCCAGCGGCACCAGCTCCTTCGGGCAATGCGTCACAAACAGAGGATCGACGGTCTTTTCCTCGACGAGTTTTTCGAACACATGCTGCGTCACTTCGAAATCAGCCAGTTGCGGCAGGATTTCCAATTTGAATTCATTCGTGGCGCGATCGCGCCGCTGCTCCCTGGAAAGCTCGAACCAATCTTTCCCGGCAACTTCCCGCACCACATCATGGTAGCGTGCTCGGCGCCAGGGCCGCTGCAGATTAATGGTGCGAACAATTTTCCCGTCAGCGCCTCGATGCTCGATTATTAGTGAACCGCAGATTTTCTCGGCGAGATAACAAATCAGTTCTTCAGCCAGATTGGCCATGGTCTCGAAATCCGCATACGCCCAATAGGCTTCGAGCATCGTGAATTCGGGATTGTGTTTCCGGGAAATCCCTTCGTTTCGAAAGTTGCGGTTGATTTCGAATACCTTGTTGAATCCGCCGACGAGCAAACGTTTCAGATAAAGCTCCAGCGCAATGCGCAGGTAAAGATCGAGGCCGAGCGCTTTGTGATGCGTTGTGAATGGTTCGGCTGCTGCACCTCCAGCGATCGTTTGCAAAATTGGCGTCTCGACTTCGACGAAGGCGCGTTCCTCCAAAAAGCGCCTCGTTTCGCGGACAATTGCGATTCGTTTTTCGAACACTCCGCGGGAATGCTCGTTCGTGAGAAGATCGAGATAACGTTGCCGGTACCGTGCTTCGATGTCCTGTAATCCGTGCCATTTCTCCGGGAGCGGCCGCAACGCCTTCGCAAGCAGCTGGAACGTGCGGACCTTCAATGTCGGTTCTCCGCTCTTGGTGATAAAGCATGTGCCTTCAACCCCGATGAGGTCGCCAATATCCAGCAGGCGAAAAAGATCGGTTAGGTCCGGGCCAACTTCCTTTGCGTGAATATAGATTTGAATGCGCCCCGTCGCGTCGCGCAGGTCGAGGAAGTGGCTTTTGCCCATATCGCGATGCGCCGTGATGCGGCCTGCCGCGCGAAGAGTTTCGCCTTCCTTAAATTGCGAGCGCACCTCCGCAATGGAGCCGCTCACTTCAAAACTAGAACTGAATGGCTCGATCCCTTTCGCACGGAGGGCATCGAGCTTTTTGCGCCGCAGCGCGATCAGCTCGTTTTCTTCTTCCATGTTCGGCGGTCGAATTTAATTTGCGAAAGTCCTCGCCTTTGTCAGGGTGAACGCGCTCCAGTCATCGTCGGATGCGCGGGTTGATACAGGCCGATCTCTCCTCCGCTGGGCAACCGAAGACTCGTGCTGATTCCCCACTCGGCTTCTACCGGCGTCGCACAGACTACGCCTTTGCTACTCAGCATCTGCATCACACTGCGCAAATCAACGTACATTAGGTAGAGCACGGCTCCGAGCATTGGATGCTCCGCATGCATTTGCACAAATCGCCGTCACCGGGATGAACGGCCAGTTCAGCAGGCGGCAGCGAGAACAGCAGCCAGCCGGCGCCAAGATCAATCGACGGAAATTCGAGGACGGTTTTAAAGAACGCTCGATCGGTCTCCGGGTCCTTGCTGTGGAGAAGAACATGCGCTCCCGCAATCATTGCGGCAGTATAGTGAGGATGTACAAAATGAACAGTCTCCGTAACGCGTTGAAGCGTTAGAAGATATTGGTTTGCCAACATAAGACTGAAAATGAGATACTCCCTGTGGCGCGCCCATCAAAGGTTGGTCGTGGCGTCATTATCCAAATGACTGTTAACTTGCCAGAAACAACTTCAAAAATGGAAGGACCGCTGGTGAAGCAGTTCT
>QHMR01000098.1 GCA_003217875.1 Verrucomicrobiota bacterium | reverse complement strand
TGTTCAGCCACGACAGGCGCAGCCTTGGCCGCAGCCGGGGTCGGCCAATAGCTCTTCATAAGCTCGTAAGTAATCCTGCCGAACAATAGCTCGCCTCCAGACCTGGCATTCTCTGCAACAAATGCATTCCACTCCGCATCCTGCTTGTGGGCCCAGCTCATGTCGCCGTCGGCGTCTGTAAAATAACCATCGAGGGACACCTGATTGAAGACGATCAATTTCCGCATACTTCTCTTTTCGATTGGTGATTGTGTAATTTTGCCATCAACCGCGCAACAGCGACCGCGCCGTCGGAGACAGCTTTAATACTTCTGGAGAACCTTTGAGCCGGTCCGCCAGTGCTTCTGAAACTGCTCCGCGCCATCCGGGAGACCGCGCAAGCGCAGCGGCGTGATCTTCGCATGCGGCCTCATCCGGAAAACGCGAGAACCAGACAAAAAAATGCTCGCCCTCTCGTACCGGCAACGCGGGAAAGGTGTTCGCGCTACTCTCGGTAATGAAATAGGCCAGGATCGAGGCGCCCGAGTCTGTCAGCATGGGTTTCATCGAGCGCTCGAACGAGTCCACGAAGCCGACGTCGATAGGTGCGTTAAAATAGTAAATCGTCGCAACTATTAACCCCCTTGGGATTTCGCTTGCGCCAGGCGCGGGACGTTCGCTGTTTTCGGGCGGGAATCCAGAAGTTGGGCGCGCCGGGCGCAGCAGCAGAACGTTATCGGAGTCGATCATCGTGGCGTTGGCTGCCTTACTGTGGGCTTTCCAAACTGGTCCACCGTAGAAGGACTTCAACGCCTCCGAGCGCGAGGGCATGTCGCGGAAACCTCTGAGCCAGACGAATCGGTTCGGGTTATCCGCATCCCGGAATTGCCCGATGATTTTCATTCCTAATGCTTCCTGGCTTTCGACAAATTCTCGGTCGAATAGCTCGATCAGGGTATCTCGCATACCGGGATGGAGAGTATATTGCCTGAGCTCCACAACGGGGCAGCAATGTTGTGCCGATCGCGATCTTTCCAAGTTCTCCGTCTTTTGCATTTGCTTCGGTTGCTAATCGAAATTTTCGCACAGCTGCATTTCGCAGCTATCCGCCGACAGCCTGGTAATGGCCAAGCCCGCGTCTCCACATGGCTTTTGCCGCGGCGCACGTGAGCAGTAGCCAGCCGGTTTGGATTGCCAATGCCTGCACAAGCTCGGCTCCTTTTAATCGGCCGAGAAAGATCGCGACTGGACAAAACAACTCATAGTAAAACGGTAGCCACTTCATCACCGCCTGGACGGCCGACGGCATGATGTCGATGGGAAACATCTGGCCACCCAGGAAATATTCGAACGAATACACGATGAACACGATGGTGGTGATCTCCAAAATCCAGAACGCGAACATCGCCAGGCTGTAGGTGATGAAGAATTGAATGAACGCCGCCATTAGTATCGACACAGTCGTAAGCACGTAGGTGAGGGGATCGGCTGGCAGCACGATGTAGTCGCGGAAATAAAAGAAGATCAACGCGATCGGCGGAAGTGTGACAAAGCTGTAGACGAGCCGGCCGCTCAAAAAAATGCTGAATCGGTATGCGAGATAGCTCATTGGCTTGGTGAGCAGTGCATTGATCTGGCCTTCGCGAATGTCAGCGGCGATTTGCCATTCATCCTCTGTTGGCACGACCAGGTTGCTCACCAGGATCGTGAGCAAATAGTAATAAATCATCGAGCTGTAATCGTAGCCGTGCAGGCCGCCGCCGCGTTCCTTGAACACCGCGCTCCAGAGAAACACCGTGCCGGCCAGCGGGATCAGGCCAAAGAGGGCGCGCAAAAAATAATTCCACCGATACACGAATGTGTTTTGCAGCCCGATGTTAAAAACCGAAGCGTACTTCGTGATGTTGCTCGTGCTCATGAGTCGCGTTTTCGGGCGGAGCTCTGGATTTTATTAACACCGGCCTTTAGGCCGGTGTGCTGTCGTGTAGATGCGCTAAGCCGTTTTAACGGCTTTCGTTTTAGCATCCGAGCGCGCGAAAGCTGTTGAAAACAGCTCATGCTCGTGGAGTACGCATTAGCACCTGGCTCAAGCCAGGTGTTAATGAGATTCAGATCAGACCTTTGGAAATTTGTCATGAACGTGACGGTTTCGACGCCAGCTCCACTGCGAGATTGATCGCTGCGAGCATGCTGTCGGGTCGCGCGATTCTCTTGCCGGCAATTTCAAATGCTGTGCCGTGATCGGGACTGGTGCGAGGAAATGGGAGGCCCAGCGTGACGTTCACACCTTCGTGAAAGGCATGCAGCTTCAGTGGGATCAATCCCTGATCGTGATACATGCAAAGCACCGCGTCGAAGTCGCCTTGAATCGCGCGATGGAAAACTGTGTCGGGAGAGTGGGGACCAGTAAAAATTGCGGATTGCCGTCCGAAGCCGGACTGGCGGTCTTTGCCGATAGCGGATAGTTCAGAAACAGCCGGGTTTATGATTTCGATTTCTTCGCGGCCGATTCTTCCTGATTCACCGGCGTGCGGATTTAATCCGGCGACGGCGATGCGCGGAGGATTTTTTGATCGAGAACGAAGAAAATCGGCTAGCAATAAGCCGACCCGAACGATCTCGGATTGTTTAAGCGCACTTGAAACTTTGCTTAGCGGAATGTGGGTTGTGACGAGCCCGACCGTGATTTTTCCGCCGGTCAGACACATCGCGAAATTCTTGACCCCGCAGCGCTCGGCGAAAAATTCGGTTTGTCCTGGGAACTTGAAACCGGCTTCGTACATACGCGCCTTGTGAACCGGCCCGGTCACAATCGCGTCGAGCTCGCCGCGCCGCGCGAGTGTGACCGCTTCTTCGAGCGCAGTCGCTGCGGCACGCGCGGTTTCGATTGTCGGCTCACCTGCTTTGCAATTCGGCTGCCGGCCAATCACCACGTATTCGGCAGAATCAGGAACGCCTCCTGACTTTAGTGCAAGGTCGACAATCTCAGGCCCAATCCCGGCGCAGTCGCCCAGCGTGATTCCGATGCGCGGTTTTGTCGTGCTCATGCTCCCGATCGTAATCGAATTTGCTCAATCGAGCACGAGCAGGATTGGGAGCAAGAACGAGAAGACGAAGACTGAGGAAGAGCGGAATTCGCTCAGAAAGTCTTGATGTAAGCCTTTGCGCGGAGACTGGCGATCCAGCGCTCTTGTAAACCTTGTGCTTCTTCTTCGATCAGTTTCTTCTCAATGTCTGACCGCGCTTCGGCGAGCGATTTCGTGGTGCCGCCGCGTTTATCTTCGACTTTGAGAATGTAATAATTGCCGGCGTAATCGATGATGTTGCTGATTCGACCGACTGGCATGTTGAACGCGAACTTTTCGAGTGGGGCAGCCAAAGTATTACGCTCGATCCACCCCCAGTCCCCGCCATTGTCGCGGGTGCTGTCCTCGGAATAGATCTGCGCCGTCTGATCGAACTCTGCGCCGCCGGCCAGTTTGCCGAGCACTTCCTCGGCCAGCGCCTTTTGTGCGGGCGCGCTCGCGGTGTCTTTTTGGCCAGAAATCATGATCATTCGCAACTTGATCTGTTCCTTGCTGGTGAATTCGTTGCGATGCTTTCTGTAGTAGTCTTCTACTTTCGTAGGCGAAATTATCGAATTCATCTTGATGTTATGGCTGCGCATGGCTTGCACCATTATTCGTTCCGTCTCTTTTTCTTTGAACTCGCCCAATGTGTAATTCTGCGCCTCGAGCGTCTTGATGAAGGTGTTGCGGTCGCCGCCAAATGATTCGCGAATGATCTGATGCATCCGCTCGTCCACGATGTGGTCCGGGATTTGGTAGCTTTCCTTTTTGAACGCCTGGATCACAAGGCGTCGGTCAATCAAATCTTTCAAGGCAAGCTGGCGCAGTTCAATCATTTTTTTTTCCAGTTCCTGTCCGGTGAATTGCTGCCGCAGCAGTTTCTCCCGCGGGGCGGACAACGCGCGCACTTGCGAGTAGGTGATGACGTCGCCGTTTACAATTGCGGCGATGCCATCCACGACCTGGGCTTCCTCAGCAGCCGCAGCGCAACAAATCGGGCATACTGCAAGCACGAAGCCGGCCAGCATTGTGACGCCAAATTGATGGATCACGTCCCTCATAATTTTTTGATCAGTTCCACAATTTCCCCGAGGCGCTGCTCGGTTTTCGTTGCAACTAAACGGGGGAATTTGCCCGCGACAAGTATAAAATCCCCTTGCCGCGTCAACATCAATTTGCGTTCACGTACTTCCACCCGAGTCACTCCTGATTCCGCTGCGGCGAGCTTGATTTCGATAAGAGCAAATAAATTGTCAGCTGCCAGAGGAAACGGGCCAAACCGGTCGCGCCATTCGCGGCGGAGTCGGTCCAACTGCGCATGCGACGTGATTTCCGCAACATCACGATAGGCTCGTATTCGCAGGGCAGGATCGCTGACATAGGTGACTGGGATGAAAGCGGGAATCTTGTGCGGGAAGCTATCAGGTTCCTGTACAGGGACTTTTGGCGGCATAACAAACTCCGCTTCATTTGTGACGACGAAATCGAGTAGTAAATCGACCTCGAGCCGAAGGCGCGGCTTTTCTCCTTTTAGCTGCGCCACTGCCTGTTTGAGCAATTGACAATACAAATCAAAACCGACCGCTACAATGTGGCCGCTCTGCGCCGTGCCCAGAATGCTGCCTGCGCCGCGAATCTCCAGATCGCGCATGGCGATGCGAAAACCCGCGCCCAGCGAGCTGTACTGTTTGATGGCGCTGATCCGTTTGCGCGCGGCGCCGATTGTCATCATTTCAAGCGGAAGAAGCAGATAGGCGTATGCCTTGTGCTCGGCTCGACCGACCCGTCCGCGCAATTGATACAAATCCGCGAGGCCAAACTGATCCGCTCGATCGATGATGATCGTGTTGGCATTCGGAATATCGAGGCCACTTTCAATGATCGTAGTGCAAACAAGCACGTCGGTTTTGCCGGCTATGAATCGCGCCATGACCGCTTCCAGTTCGTCCGCGTCCATTTGTCCATGGCCAATTTCAACTCTGGCCTGTGGGCAAAGATGGACGACCCGGTCCCGCGCTCGCTCGATGGTCGCTACGCGATTGTGCAAAAAGAATACCTGCCCCTGGCGCTCCAGTTCACGATCAATCGCAGCGCGAATGATGCGCTCATCGTACGCCGATACCACTGTTTCCACTGGCAGGCGATTGAGCGGCGGAGTCTCAATCGTGGACATATCTTTTACGCCCACGAGTGAAAGGTAGAGAGTGCGTGGAATAGGCGTCGCCGAAAGCGTCAGCACATCGACCAGCTTGAAGAGCTCTTTGAACTTCTCTTTGTGAAGAACTCCGAAGCGCTGTTCCTCGTCGATCACTACCAGGCCCACATCCTTGAATACGAGATCGCCAGAGATAAGGCGATGAGTGCCAATGATGATATCGACGCCGCCTTCGCGCAGCAGTTGTAAGACTTTCTTCTGTTCGGCTTGCGACCGAAAGCGGCTGAGCATTTCGATCCGGACCGGATAATCGAGCATGCGCTGGCGAAACACCTCGAAATGTTGTTGAGCAAGAACGGTGGTGGGCGCGAGCACGGCCACTTGTTTGCCATCCATGACAGCCTTGAACGCGGCGCGGACTGCCACCTCCGTTTTGCCAAAACCGACATCGCCGCAGATTAGGCGATCCATCGGCCGAGGACGTTCCATGTCGATTTTCGTGTCAATGATTGCCTTCATTTGGTCCGGCGTTTCGCGAAACGGGAATGAACGTTCAAATTCTGCCTGCCATTTTGTGTCAGGGGCGAATGTGTATCCGGGGTGCATTTGCCTCTCCGCCTGGATCGCCAGCATTTTGCCCGCGTAATCGAAAATGGAAGCTGCAGCTTTCACCTTGGCACGGGCCCATTTTCCATCGCCGAGCGAGCTTAGCGCCGGCGATTTTTTTCCTGCGCCAACATAGCGGGAAATAAGGTACGCTTGCTCGAGCGGGACGTAGAGCTTCCCATCGTCTGCAAATTCCAACGCGAGAACTTCGGTTTCGACCAATCGCGCTTTCTCTGGAGGGCGGAGCTCCAGCGACGCCGGGCTTGCAGCAGCGCGCCCCTCCGCGACCGGCAGTTTCATTAGTCCGAGAAATCGCCCGATCCCGTGCTCGAGATGCACGACGAGATCGCCTTCGTTCAGTTCGCTAAAATCGATCTGCGCGCGATGGCGCTCCGCCCGCCGCAAATGCCTGCGCGCATGGACGGCGAATCGTCCAAATAATTCAGCGGCCGAGAGGACGACAAGGTTGGCTGCTGGGAAACAAAATCCGCGTGCGAGTGTTCCTTCGACGAAATCGACGCCCTCGATAGTACCTGACATGATTTCGCGAAAGCGCTCAATCTCGCCTTCGGTCTGAAAATAAATGACGATTCTCGCATTGTTCGCGCGCCATTCGTTTAAGCGGTCGACAAACTGGGCGCGTTTCGCCTCGGCGAGCACGAGATCTCCCGCCGCAAACTCTCCGATGTCGCAATCTTCGAACGCGCCGCTAAAATCTTCCGGACCGGTTTCAATCCAGCCTTCACTGATTTGAATGTGTGAAGGGACACGCTCCCGCGAGTCGGGCGTCGCTGGAGCTCCGCCCTCCATTGCTCGTTCGATGTCGATGATGAGATGATTTGGAGCGACGTAATCGCGAATGACGCCGGCCTGGTCATCCGCTGTTCGAAGCAGAACATCGGCCGAGCTTAAATCGCGCACCGACGTTTGATTATCGATGTCGAACTCGCGCAGCGATTCTATTTGGTCGCCGAAAAATTCCAGCCGGAAGGGTAATGGCGCCTGCCACGAATAGAGATCGACAATGCCACCACGGACCGCGAACTGTCCTCGAGTGGTTACCTGGGCGACACGCTCATAGCCGCTGCCCACGAGTTGGTCGAGAAGCTGTTCCATCTCTAGGGTTGTGCCGCGTCGAAGCTGGGTAACAGCAGATTGGAGCGTTCCGCGTTTGGGCGCAGGTTGATCCAAACTTGCGCGCGTCGCGACGATAATACGCGGACCGGTGCCGCGCTCGATCTCCGTCAGCAGCGCCAATCGTTCAGCCGCGATTTCAGGATCGGGCAAAACATTTTCTACTGCGGCAAGCTCCGCTTCCGGCAGGAAAAGCGCGTCCGGCTGCCAGTTGAGCAAACTTTCGTAAAATAATTCCTGAGAATGAACGCTGGGACAAAGGATCCAGATCGTAGAATCGGCAGACCGGCGATCACGCGTAGGACGCCTATGGTACGCGTGTGCGATTACGGCTGCCAGAAAGGGCTGCGCCGGTTGGATAACGAGCGAAAATCGTACAGGCCATTGCGCCTCTTGTAATGCCAGAAGCTTGCGGCCGATCGGTTCGGTCGCTGCGACAATTTCCAGAAGCTGCTTACCTATCGATTTTTCCACTAACGAGTTTAGGCCAGATTTTTCCAGAGTTGTAGCCGCGTCTGTGCATTCTTGCGCCTTCGGCGATTCATTTCCCATCGTCTTCGGAGAAGCCGATTCACCTGTTGCACGAAGGTGAAACGCGTTGCCCTCAACGCGTTGGCTCGCGGCAGATTCTTACAGCTCGCGCCCAATCGCTGTGGCGATCGCGCGAAGGCGCGGGACGAGCTCGGCGAAAATTTCCGGCGTCAGCGCCTGGTTGCCGTCGCTCTTGGCCAGTTCCGGGGAATCGTGTACCTCGATCATTAGCGCATCCGCGCCTGCGGCGACTGCGGCCAGCGACATCTGGGGGACAAATTCGCGTAGTCCAATCGCATGCGTCGGATCAACAATGACTGGCAAATGCGTTTTAGACTTTAAGATTGGAACCGCGCTCAGGTCGAGTGTGTATCGGGCGGCCGTTTCGAACGTGCGAATGCCGCGTTCGCAGAGAACCACGTTCGAGTTGCCCTCGTTCAAAATGTATTCCGCGCTCATGATCAAATCATAAATCGTGGCGCTGAATCCGCGCTTGAGCACCACTGGCAATCTGCTGCGCCCGACTTCTTTCAGGAGGGAGAAATTATGCATGTTGCGAGTGCCAACCTGAAGGCAGTCTGCGTACTTCTCGATCATGGAGAGATCGCGCGGATCCATCACCTCAGTGACCACAGGCAGGCCGGTTTTTGCGCGTGCTTCCGCGAGAAAGCGAAGGCCGTCTTCGCGTAATCCCTGAAAACTATATGGCGACGTGCGCGGCTTAAACGCGCCGCCGCGCAGAATTTTTGCGCCGGATTCTTTCACGATTGTCGCGATCGACTGAATCTGCTCTCTGCTTTCGACCGAGCATGGGCCGCAAATGAGAACAACATCTTCTTGTTCACCCAGGCGCACGTCACCAATTGAGACCGAAGAGGCACCGCGAGAATCGCGCGCGGCAAGCTTGTATGGCTTCAATACGGGGACGATCGCTTCCACGCCGGCCATTGCGGCCAGAGGCTTTTCGCGCAGGAGTGCCTCCGGCCCGATTACGCCGATGATCACGCGCGATGCGCCACGGCTAATTTGTGCTTCCAAGCCAAATTCGCGTACACGCGTGACGATCCGCTGGATCTGTTCCTCGGTGGCGTTGGGTTGCGTGATGACGATCATATTTCTGGCAGCGGGACAATCAGAATGCCGGTACCCGCAATTTTCTGCAAGCCCAGATACAAGAGCCCGCTGAAGACTCTAATGGGTGATCGTGACGGGCGTTCCGAGCGAGACTGATCTGAAGAAATTTTCGGCCATGAACTCGGGCATGCGGATACATCCGTGCGAGGCCGGATAGCCCGGCAAATAACCTGCGTGCATGCCTGTCCCTGACACGATCCGCATGAAGTACGGCATGGGCGTGCCTTTGAAGTGAGCGCCCGGTGGTTTTGGATCCTTATTCACATCAACGTTGGGCACGACCACAGTTCCCGCTGAATCGACGTAGTCCCCGAATAAGGTCGAGACGTGGTCCTTGTCTTTCTGAATGATCTTGAAGCTACCGATCGGAGTGTTAAGTCCTTCGCGGCCGGTTGACAATTGCGATACGCCGACCAGCACGCCGCTCTTGTAAAAATAGGCGCGCTGTTCTCCGAGGCTAATCTTCACGGAAGGGCTTCCGCCAACGCTGTCTCCGTCCCAATACGAGACAGTGTCCCGTGGGGGGCCGGCCGCCGCGCCGCCGTACGTCCCGCCCAAATATTGCGTCCTTGCCGAATAACGCGGGTCCTCGCCGCACCCTGTGACCAGTAGAACGAGACCAACGCAAACAACTACCCTCAAAAGACCCGACAACGGATGATCCATAGAATTTCGACGGCGTTCTTAATGCGCAAGCCGCGCAAAAAGTCAAGCGACGTAATTCGTTCGCGCCTTCTTTGTCATCCCGAGCGAAGTCGAGGAATGGAGCGAGCGGAACGAGCGACATGGATGGTCATGCCATGAGGGTAGCGGCGAGAGAATCGGGAGGCGAACGATTTCAATCTCTTTGCTGTTTCTGATCAGAAATATCTAGAGAAGTCTCCACTTCGGTCGACATGACAGAGCGTTGCTTGCACCATAGGTCTACCCACTCGTTCACGGTTTTGTACCACAGTTGACTGTTCTGCGGCTTGAGCACCCAATGGCCTTCATCTGGAAAGTACAACATTTTGGATGGCACCTTCAGCACTTGAAGCGTTGTGAAAAGATCGAAGCCTTGTGAAACATCGATTCGGTAATCATTCTGGCCGTGCACAACCAGCGTCGGTGTCTTGAAATTCTGCGCATATTCGTGAGGCGACCACTTTCGATAAAGTTCTCGATTCTTCCACGGCGGGCCTTTGAATTCCCACTCGGCAAACCAAAGTTCTTCCGTCGTGCCGTAAGCCGACTCCGCGTTGAACACGCCGTCGTGTGACACGATGCATTTGAAATGGTTCGTGTGGCCGAGGATCCAGTTTGCCATGTAACCGCCGTAGCTTGCGCCGAGCGCGGCCTCGCGGTTCTTGTCGATGAACGGATAGGTCTTCTCCACGTAATCTAGTCCCTTGATCGAATCGACATACGGTTTGCCGCCCCAATCGCCGCTGATCGAATCGGTAAACTTCTGCCCGTAACCGGTCGAGCCGTGGAAATTGATCATTACCACCACGTAATTTCCGGTCGCAGCGAACAACTCCGCGTTCCAGCGATACGTCCACGAATTGCCCCACGCCCCTTGCGGCCCGCCATGGATCAAAAATTTTAAAGGATACTTCTTGTTCGGATCGAATCCCGGCGGTTTGACCATGAAACCCTGGACCTTATCGTCATTTGCGCCTTTGAACGTGAACGACTCCAACGGCTGCATGTCGATCTTCGACAAGACCGTATCGTTCATGTGGGTGATGGGCCACGGCGCTGCGTTTTCGGCGCCACGCGTACGGCCGACTGACCTGCCCCAGATTTCGTTGGGAGCAGCGACCGACATCCGTGTGAAGTACAGCTGGCTGCCGGTGCCATATTTCAAATCATCGGCGTGAAATACTTGCCGAATCGGTAATGGTTCTTGCAATTCGCGAACCACCGGCGTGAAATAAATCGGCGCTTCGCCATGATCCTCCGCGGCAAACGCGATTGAGCTCGAATCTGGCTGCCAGTCAAAACTTCCGACCGATCGATCAAATTTCTCTGTGAGATCGCGCGTCTTTCCCGTTTGACGATCTTGCACGAGGAGTCGCCACTTATCGGCTTCGAAGCCGGCGCGCGCTTGCGATCGCCAGGCGAGATATTTTCCGTTTGGCGAATAGAGCGGCGTAGTGTCGGCGCCGGGGCTCGTTG
>QHMR01000173.1 GCA_003217875.1 Verrucomicrobiota bacterium | reverse complement strand
CGGCTCAAACCCGATAGAATGGAATTCTGGCAAGGCCGGCCGAACCGGTTGCATGATCGGTTTCGTTATACTCGGCAAGCGAGCGGGAATTGGCTGATCGAGCGGCTGGCACCGTAACGAAATGACGAATTACAAAATTCGAATGACGAAAACGATCGACTGCTGATTACGTCATTTGAACATTCAGGCTTCTTTCGTCATTCGAGCTTCGTCATTGTAAAGAGCGATCCATGAAGAATGCTGGCAGCAAAATTGAGATTGTCCGCGGCGATATCACTAAGCTCAAAGTCGATGCCATTGTGAACGCGGCGAACACCACACTTCTCGGTGGCGGAGGAGTCGATGGCGCAATTCATCGCGCTGCCGGCCCTGAATTGCTCGCCGAATGCCGGACGCTGGGCGGTTGTCCACCCGGCGGAGCGAAAATCACTCGAGGATATGGTTTGGCCGCTCGGTTCGTTATTCATACGGTTGGGCCAGTCTGGCGCGGCGGAAAACGTGGTGAGCCCGAGACGCTGACAAATTGCTATCGAAATTCATTACAGACTGCGGTGGAAAACGGAATCAAGACGATAGCGTTTCCGGCCATCAGCTGCGGCGCGTACGGCTATCCGGTCCAACAAGCCGCTCAGATCGCTGTAAAAACCACGCGAGAATTCCTCGCGAACGAGAACAAGATCGAAAAAGTGATCTTTGTTCTCTGGAGCAACGATATTTACGAGGCATACCGCGAATTGCTGTAGAGGTGTTCTTCGACCGGCGAGAATAATGCGCCGGAAGGACGAATTCGCGCGAGTGGCCCTCCCCCTACTTCTTCGGCGGTCATAGACCGCCGCTACAACGGTCATTCCGAGAGACGCAACGAACCGCTTCCGCCGCAGCTTCAGCCGCGCGGAGAAGAAATTGGCTCAACTGGGCGTGAGCAGTTTCGTCAAGTAACAAACAAGTTTTCCACGGCGATGAGCCAGACGTGGGACCAGACGAAGGAAAAGGCGGGCCGCGCGCGTGAGCGCACCGAATATTTCGTGCGCGAAAATCCTGTGCCAGCGATCCTGAGTGCGCTTGGGATCGGAATCGCGATTGGCCTTGCGATCCGTTACGCCTCTCCCATCGAGCGAAAGACAGAAGTCGAGGTGAAGTCGCCGGTAGGGGACCTGAACTGGAGCGTTCTTTCGCTGCCGTTTCTCTGGCCGTTATTTAAATCTGCCAGGGAAAAATATGAGAGCTCCGCTGAAGCGGTGAAAGATGGCGTCAAACGGCTGAAAAAAATCGATGTGAACCGTTACGCAAAGCCCATCCGCAAGCGCTGGAAAGCTTGGACGCGCTGAGCCCGCTTCAGATTTACCCGAGTGCGAGAAAGCCGTTGATGAGATCGGCGAGCGGCCTTGGATACTGGGCCATGAAAGCGTGCCCACCACGAGGGAACTGAGCCAGCCATGCACCGGGAATTGCGTTGAGGAGCTTTAACGCATTGAAAGGAGGGATGACGACGTCTTGAGTGCCGGTGGCGATCAGCACGGGTGCGCTTATCTGGCAGTCGGTTACCGACTCCATTGCGATGCCACGCGTCCATTGCCGCAGCCTGACGGTTCACCAGATCGGCCGATAATCGCGCACGCCCAGCCGCCACGATATTGCCGAATTGGCGGTAGAAGAGTTCGGCCACATCGCTAGGAAAAAGCAAGAACAGCAACCGGCGAGCCTGCTCGCGAGGCGTGCCGGATGTATACACGAGTTGTGACCAGACGGCGAGGTGAGATCTGCGTCAGCGCCTCCCGGATCGGTCGACAACAAGACGAGCTTGTTAACGCGACCCGGATGCTGCAAGGCGAGCGTCTGAGCGACAAATCCGCCCATCGACCATCCCAACATGCTCATGCGATCGAAACCGAGCGTCTCCATTGCATGCGCCGCATCATCCGCGAGCTGGGTAATATCGAATGGCTTTCCGTCATCAGTGGAGTTACCGATCCCGCGGTGATCGAGCAGGATCAACTCGTTGGAAGATGCGACGCCATGGATGAAAGCAGGATCCCAGTCGGCGCTGGTCGCAGCGAACCCATTTAGGACCAGAAGCGGCGGACCAACCCCAACCCGGCGGTAGGCGATTCGTATGCTGTCGACCGGGATCGATGCTAACGATTCAGCTGCCACCGGACCAACTCCATCGTTGAAGCCTCACGCTACCTCGCTGAAAGTGTCAATCCACAAATCGTGAACTCCCGTTCCACTGAGCAGCCGGCGTGGCAACGCAATCCGATCTTCGAATTTTTTGCGTCGCTGAAACTGGCTGTCGTTTTACTCGCAGTGATAATCGTCGCTGCAATCGCGGGCACGATTTATGAATCAAGTTTCGACGCGAAAATTGCGCGGGCCTACGTTTATGGTGCGCCGTGGTTCAATCTCTGGCTGATCTTGCTCGGCGCGAATCTTGCCTGCTCCGCGCTGTCGCGCTGGCCGTGGCGCAAACATCACCTTGCATTTCTCATCACGCATCTCGGCATCATCACGCTATTGATCGGGTCGCTCATCGGCAGGATTTGGGGAGTCGAAGGAACTATCACCCTTTTCAAAGGCGACCCGCCGACAAATCGGCTCCTTGTTAATGAGCGTCAGCTTCGTGTGCATGACGTCGATGGAATTGTGAAAGGTTATCCCGCGGAATTTTTGCATCATCCGCCGACGCCGCAGCATCCTCGCGACCTTGGCCTGCTCGCCAGCGGAGCGCATTTAAAAATTGTCGATTACGCGCCAGTGATTGAGGGGAAGCTGAACCAAAACCGGTGAGCGAGGGAGGCGCGCCGGCGCTGCATTTCACAATTGCAACTGTGATGATGAACCAGCGTCACGATGACTGGCTGCTCGCGGACGATCCGCAGCACGGGAATTTCTCGATCGGGCTGGCAAACATCGAATTGAAACGCGGTAGTGCGACATCGATTACGAGCACGAGCAAGAGCACGAATAAAAGCGAAGAAGCAACCGATCTGGAGGAATCAATCTTTGCTTTTAGCAAGGCGCCGGACGAACAGATTGGCCACATCCGCAGAGGCGGGAGCACCGGAGCGAAAGTCCGATTAACCACGCCTGAGAATGGAAACAAGGGACAGATCATAGTCTCCGCAGGCGATAAGGAAGCGACGTTCGATGTTGCAGAAAATCTTCGACGCGATCTGCCGATCGAGAACACGCCATTCAGCCTGAGGATCGAGAATTATTGGCCCGACTTCCGAATCGAGAACGGCAAACCGAGTTCCGTGAGCGATCAGCCGAACAATCCCGCAGTGCTTGTCACGATCCGTGGCAAAGGCGTTCCCATCACCGCCGCGGAAACAAATCCCCATGGAAATACCAAAGAACTCACTGCGACGGGCGGCCCGCCGGCGATGCCCGCCCCCGGTGAAGAAACGCCAAATCGTCTTACATTATTTATCGCCGATGATGGCGCGATCAGTTACGAGCTCGGCTCGCGAAAGAACGGTAAATCTTCTGGAAGGATTGAGTTAAACAAACCGCTGCCAACCGGTTGGGCCGATTGGCAGCTGGTCGTTGACAAGACAATGTCCAATACGCAGCCGCAGATGGATTTTATGCCGTTGAAATCCGGGCAAGCGCCAACGCCGTCTACCGCCGCGGCGGATTTGCCGGACGGCGTGCGGGTACGCGTTCAACAAAATGGCGAAACACTTGAGCGATGGGCGCCAGCCGGCTGGCAGATCGCGATTCCAATCGGCCAGAGGACGGATTCGCCGGGACGAACTTCGCCGAGCCCAACGATGTTCGCCTACGGCTGGAAGACAGTTTCGCTGCCGATCGGACTTGAACTGCTCGACTTTGAAGTAAAACGCAACGAAGGGAGCAATAGCCCTGCGGGATTTAAGAGTACGCTGAGAGTCGTGACTGCCGATGGCGAGACTGCCATCGGCTCGTGCTGGATGAATAATCCGTTTAGCTTTCCTGGTAACTGGTGGCGGACATGGACCGGGTTGACTTACAAGATCTCGCAAGCGTCGTGGAACCCGGAAAACCTTAACCAAAGCACGGTGCAGATCCTGCGCGACCCCGGTTGGCTCTTGAAATGGATCGGTTCTTTGCTGGTGGTGATTGGCGTGTTCATGATGTTTTATCTCCAGCCGTACCGAAAACAAACCGAAGGCGAACCGATCACGCCTTCACTTCCAAAGCAAAGAACAAAAATGACCAGAGGAGAAGCTGTTGCGGAAATTACACGCTAGCTCGCAGCAGCGACTGAAGTCAGCCAGCTTGGCTGACATCCGATGCTCCCGCTCCTCACGGGCCAAGCTAACTACAAGACCGCACCTTTGGCACTGGACGAATGGAGGCAGAGGCGGAAGCGGTCGCGAGTTGAAACCTGAGGCAAAACGTTCAACGTACTGCTCTCACATGGGAAACAGGAGAATTATTCAATTGTTCGCGTTCTTCGGCTTCATGGCGGCTTTGGCCGCATACGATGCGGATAATCAACCGGCCGAAGTTACCGGCGATGAGGAATCCGTTTCAGTCGAATCCAAATGGGGCTCCTACCATGGCGAACCGGTGACGAAGTGGAACCCGGACGGGCGGACAATGACGCTGTTGACTGAATTGCGTTATACCGATCCGCAGGGATTTGTCTGGGTGGCGCCGATCGGATCGGTTGTCGATGGCGCATCCATCCCGCGCTATCTCTGGTCGATCATGGGCGGACCGTTCGAAGGAAAATATCGCAATGCTTCTGTCTTACACGACGTCGCCTACGGCGAACACAACCGCCCGTGGCAGGATTGTGACCGGATGTTCTACTACGCCATGCGTTGCAGCGGCGTGAGCGGCATCGAAGCTAAGACGATGTTTTATGCGCTCTACAGATTTGGGCATCACTGGAAATTTCCGATCAAACGGGCGAAGCCGGTGAAGTACGAGGGCGGGCTCGTTGCGAGAGGAGAAGAAATTCCGCGGGCCATTCCAGTGAATCCAGTTGAAGTTAAGCAAGCCCGCGAATGGATCAGCGACACTGATCCGACTCTCGAACAGATCGAGCAACGAGCGAATGGTGAAGAGCACACTGATTCGACTCGCGAGCAGACCGAGAAACAACCGAACCCCGAAGAGCAGTAAGAGGATCTCCGGTGGAACGCGTTGTCCTCAACCCGTTGTAATTGGGGATTTCGCCGCGAGTCATCGTAGAACTCAAAGCCCGTTGAATTGCCTCTGCGTGGACGGTCAAAAGCTTTTTTGCTACTGTCTTCTGAGCTGAATTC
>QHMR01000172.1 GCA_003217875.1 Verrucomicrobiota bacterium | reverse complement strand
CGTAGAAAAGGCGTCATGCTATGTAATCCCTCAAACTTGCGGTCTTTTCACCGGAAAATACAAGGATTATACGCAAGTTGAGGTGCTGGCAAAACCCCCAATATTCAATGCCCAATCGCAGGCCGATCGCGAGCGGATGCTTAGCTCCAATCGAGTAACTTTGCGATCATTGGCAGCTATTTTGCAGCTGGCGGTCGCACTGAATCCTCGGCGTTTCCGGCTAGACGTTTAATTGGCTGTACGTCAGTAAGTTACAGCAATTTTAGAGCGAATGTTGCCGCTTTGCTTGTCACCCGATTTGAAGGCCTTTAAAGTAATCTCGCATTTCCTCGTTTTTGGAGAATCCCTGATGGCCAAGAAGAAGAAAAAGACAAAACGAAAGCTTGCTCATCCCAAGCTGCCGATGCAGCGGCATTTGAATCTGCGTCACGAGGGAACGCATTTCGATCTGCGGGCCGTCTTTGATGAGTTGAACGAACGGTACTTTGGTGGGCGCCTTCGGGGGTACCAGGTTGTCTGGGGCCGACGACGAAAGCATCGCCCGAGAGAACATTTCATTTTTGGCACGATTCACGAGGACGATCGCGTCATTCGGATCAATCCTGCGCTGGATCAGCCATTCGTGCCGCTCTGGTTTTTGCGCTACGTGCTCTATCACGAGATGCTGCATTCGGTTGTGCCAGATGAAACGCTATCGGCAAAGCGCCGGCGAGTTCACACTGAACAATTCAACCGCCGAGAGCGCGAATTTCCTCAGTATCGGCGGGCGCGACGCTGGGAAGAAGAAAATCTGTCGCGTTTTTTTCGCTAAATCGCGCCTTTAGCGCCTTTCGGTAGCTGGCGTTTGCGAGGGCCTTTCAGACGGCGAGGGCGTCGTCGCTACGTTCTTTTTGATGAGGTACCAAAGCGTTGTCGCGAGAAGGAGGGAGATCAACTTCGCGCGCCAGTTGTTCAGAATCAGGCTCTTCATATTTAGTGTGCAACAAAATTTCCGCGATGCGTTGACGGAATGTTTCGGGTGTGAAATTGCGCTCGATTCGGCGCCGATGGCAAATGGAAATAGCGCCTGTCTCTTCGGACACGACCACCGCGACGGCATCCGATTCCTCAGTGATTCCGAGCCCGGCGCGATGACGTAATCCCAGGCTGCGGTCCAGCGTTTCCCGCTGACTCACAGGAAAAATGCAGGCGGCGGCGGCAATCCGCCCGTTGCGAAGGATTACTCCGCCATCGTGCAACGCGGCCTTTGGATGGAAGATAGTCAGGATCAACTCGACAGAAAACTCGCCGTCGATGACGACTCCCGTTTCTTCGTAAACCCGAATCGATGTGTCGCGCTCGATGGCGATCAGCGCGCCGAACTGTTTATTTGCTAATTGCGTCACCGCCTCCGCCAGGTCATGCACGGTTTCTCGTTTCTCGCTTGTCAGCGAGAAAATCGGATGCCCACCGAGCGCAGCGAGGCCACGCCGCAGCTCCGGCTGGAAAATGACGACCAAGGCGACTGCGAGGAAGACCGAGAAGCTTCGCACGATCCACCCGATCACGACTAAATTTAGCAGCGTCGAAATTAGAGTGAGTGTTAAAAAGACGATCGCCAGCCCGGTCAGCACCTTGGCGCCGCGCGTCCCACGAAAGTAAAGATAGCCGTAATAGATCGCTACGCTCAGTAGAATGATTTCGATCAGACTGCGCCATCCTCTGAACCAGAGATCAACAAATTGATGAATCATCCAGCCCTCCCAAGAATTGCTTCCGTTACTCGCAAGGCACTCACATTTTCTTTGACATCATGAACGCGGAACACATCCGCGCCGCGCTCACGCAAAAGCGACGTTAACGCCACCGCAGGCGCGACCCGGTCCCCGATCTCCGGCGAATTGATTAGCTTGCCCAGGAACGATTTGCGGGAAACGCCAACCACGAGTGGCCGATCATGCGCGCGAAGCTGCTCAAGCTGCGTGAGCAACTCCAGGTTATGATCAAGCGTTTTCCCGAAACCAATGCCCGGATCAAACGCAATCGTCATGGGGTCAACGCCACACTCTATGGCGCAGGCATATTGTTGTCGAAAAAAATTCGCCACTTCTGAAACAACATCCGCATATCGCGGCTCGATTTGCATCGTCCGCGGCGTTCCTTGCATATGCATGATGATGAACGCCGAATTAGTTTCCGCAACGAGCGTCAGCATTCCTTGATCGCCTCGTCCGCCGGTGACGTCGTTTACAATCGAAGCGCCTGCCTGGATGGCCGCGCGCGCGACCTCCGTTTTCGAAGTGTCGATTGAAATTGGAAGATCGATTTGCGCTCGTAACTTCTCAATCACCGGAATTACGCGACGTAATTCCTCATCAGCGGCGACAGGTTTGGCGCCGGGTCGCGTCGATTCGCCACCGACATCAATAATGTCCGCACCTTGTGCAGCCATTCTCAAGCCGCCCTCGATGGCTTTTTCCACGGAAAAAAACTTACCGCCATCGGAGAATGAATCAGGAGTGATATTTAAGACACCCATAATTAAGCCCTGTCGTGAAACGGTGAAAACGCGGTCCCCGACTCTCCATATCCTCTCGCGCATCATGATTGAGACTAATTCAAATGCGCGATTATTCGAACGGTAGTCGCTCCGTTCTGAGAACTGCGGCAAATTGGCGGCCTTCGTCGGTCCCCCGCGTTCGCCAAGCTCCAGGCTCGCAAGTGGACCGCCGCTACACCTATTTCTTGCGCGAATAACGACCCATCAATTCGCCTTGCGCAATCACATGACCTTTCATCGCCGCGTCCAACTGACTCCGCTTTGCGCCCGAATGTAAATCCAGTTCCCGGTCAAGCGCGAAAACCCTGAAGTAATAACGATGGGCGCCGGAAGGTGGGCACGGTCCGCCGTAGCCCGACTTCCCGAAGTCGTTTGTTCCCTGTACTCCCTTTGGCGTGCTTCCTTCCGCAATCGTAGTGGCCTGCGCAGAAAGGTTCCAAACCACCCAATGCGTGAACAGTCCGCTCGGCGCGTCCGGATCATCGACGATCAAGACAAGGCTTTTCGCTTCGGAAGGCACATCCGAAATCTGCAAGGGCGGGCTGGTGTTCGCGCCGTCGCATGTGAATTTTGATGGAATATTCCCGCCTTCCTGAAAAGCAGAACTTGTGACCTTCATTTTAGCTCCTCCTCCTGCAGCAAACGAAGCGATCGCCGCTACTAAGATCGCCGACGTCGCAGCAATAATCGCCTTTCGCATAGTTAGACCTCCGGTTGAAATCGCGTTAACTCGATAAACCTGACCATATTATTTCGCTCAGATGGCTGTAAACGGACGTAAGATTCGAGAACAAGTTTTGGCGCTCCTGGCGCGAAAAGATTACCGGCCGCTTAACAAGGTTGATATCGCTCGCAAACTTGGCTTGGCTGCTAACGAACGAGTTGCATTGCGAAAAACGCTTCGTGAGCTCGAGCGCGCGGGCGAAATCGCGCGCATCCGCAAAAATCGATATGTCCTTCCGGCCGAGGCGGACCTCGTAGCCGGAAAATTGTCGATTCATCCGGCCGGCTACGGCTTTCTCTCACCGGAAAAATCGGGCGACCCGGACATTTTCATCGCCGCGGAAAACATCGGAACAGCCATGCACGGCGACCGCGTGGTTGCGCGTATATCGCGCGATGCGCCCCATGACCGGATCAAAGGACGCCGTGAAGGGCGTATCATTCGAATCCTCGAGCGCGCTCACGATACCATCGTCGGCACATTGCAAAGGTCGCGGAACTTTTACTATGTTGTGCCCGATGATCCCCGATTCGTACATGACATTTACGTGCGCCCTGAGCGAGATCAGCAGCAGGGAACATCCGCGAATGTTGGCGACAAAGTCGTGGTTCGCCTCGATGTGTGGGAGTCCCGCCACGTTAATCCGGAAGGGGAAATAATCGAAGTCCTCGGGCCGGCGTCCGCGCCGGGCGTGGACGTGCTTTCGATCATCCGCAAATATCATCTGCCTGCAGAATTTCCGAAGGATGTTTTGGATCGGGCAGAGCGGATTTCGGAAAAAATTGATTCACGACAACTCGAGAGCCGCGAAGATTTGCGCAAAGAATTCATCGTTACAATCGATCCTGATGATGCACGGGATTTCGATGACGCAATTCAAGTTGAAAAGACCAGCACCGGTTGGCGCCTCGGCGTGCACATTGCCGATGTCGCTACCTAAGTAGAACCCGCGAGTGTGCTGGATCGCGAGGCACGCCGGCGCGGGAACAGCGTCTATCTGCCGGACCGCGTAATTCCAATGTTGCCTGAGCGATTAAGCAACGGTGTCTGCAGTCTCAACCCGGGAGTCGACCGCCTGACACATTCAGTCTTTATCCATT
>QHMR01000171.1 GCA_003217875.1 Verrucomicrobiota bacterium | reverse complement strand
ACGACGCGTTGCGCGTCGAGCATCCAGAGTGGGTTAAGGCCAACGGTGATTGTCCGACGTGCGAATCTTACGAATCGCGCCTTGCTGAGTTGCTCGGACTTTCTTCGCCGAAAAAGGATCGGTCGGTCGCCTAGCTACCGCACCACGAAAAGAACGAGAAATTTTGGGTATGAATACAGAGAATCATGCGCCTTGGCGTCTGCGAAAACGAGGTTGGCTCTCCTTGCGAGAGGCGATTCCACTTTGGTTCGCCATTTCCAGCCCGTTAACTGGCTTAATCCTCGGATTGCTCGGTGCATGGTTTGTGACGTGGCTGACCAGTTAGCAATCGTAGCCGAAACAACCTATCACCGGAGAAACTATGAATAAGGTAATCGAAGCAGACTTCTTTCCCCGGAATTCCGACGAGTTGTCCCCGCCATTTTCAATTGGCGTCTCGGGAGTTACCGGAAAAGCGGCGGATCCTGATTGTCGATAACGACCGCGACACCACTCACCTGGTCAAAATTCTTCTCGAAAGGGCAGGTAACTATCTCGTGCTGGAAGAGAACGATGCCACCAAGGCTCATCAGAGTGCGCGCAGCTTCGGACCGGACCTAATCTTGCTCGATGTTGTGATGCCAGAGACCGACGGAGGCGAAGTAGCGGCACGAATCCAAGCCGACTCCGAACTGCAAAACACGCCAATCATATTTCTCACGGCGCTGGTGACCCGAGCCGAAGCAAAAAGTGGTCTAAATATACAAGGCCATCCATTTCTCGCCAAGCCCGTCAGCATTCCTGAGTTGATCAATGCGATTGAGAGACGTCTTCCAGTGCGAACAACGTCTCACGTTCTCTCCCGAAGGAGAGACCACGGAACGCCACTTACGTAGCACCGTAAAATCCTACGGATGCGCAGTGACTGCGAAGCGGATCGGCTGCGAGGTTTATGTTATGAAAAAGAATAGATTACTTGGTTTAATAGGTACCGCTGTCGTAGGCCTTTGTTCGACAGCGTGGGCGGGTCCTCACGGCGGTGGTGGGGGTTTTGGTCGTGGCGGCCACTTTGGTGGAGGCGGTTTTGGTGGCGCCGCATTTCACGCAGCTCCGCAGAGGTTCGGGGCCACTCATTTTGCCGGTAGAAGTTTCGGCGGATCAACCGGTGCATTCCGATACTATAACGGAGGCAGCCGCACGCCTGCTGCTCGGACATACCAATTCAGCGGACCGGGAAACCAATCGATGAAATCGTATGCCGGCAAGAACGCAACCGTTGCTCGCCAACAGAATCGATCGGCATCCCTAACAAGGCAAAACATGAGGACCTCAAATGCGCAGTCGTCGGTGGCAGTCCGGAGGGCGATTGACAATCATCGGGTGTTTGCGCGTCACGATGGCAACTGGCATCGCGCTTACGGATCCTATCCCTCGGATGACTACGGCTATCCCTATGGCTACAATGACTATCCGTACGACAGCAATGACTATAACACCCAGGATCCATATAGCTACTACAATGGCTACGCTGGCCCAGCTGAAAGTAGCAACGGAGTTGTCAGCTCCGTTCAGTCGCAACTGGCAAAACTTGGGTACTACCGCGGCGCGGTCGATGGAGTTCTCGGTGACCAAACCGAGGCGGCTATCGCCCGTTATCAAGAGGACAATGATCTGAGCGTAACAGGGGTAGTTACGGCGGCGACGCTTCAATCGCTCGGATTAGCGCGGCCGACGAGCTAGCGAGAACAGCGTTTCGGGACCATGAAACTTCTCAAACACAACAAATGAAGCGAAGCAAAATGGAAAATGGAGAACTAAACGGAAAAGTTGCGTTCGTTACCGGCGCGAATCGCGGACTCGGTTTGGAGACTGCGCGCGAGCTCGGCAAGCAAGGTATCGTTGTAGTTCTCGGGTCACGCGATGCGAAAAAGGGCGAAGCCGCAGCTGCGAAGCTTCGTGATGAAGGCATTACTGCGGAAAGTCTGGGCTTTGATGTTACCAGATCGCAGGACCATCAGAAGGCTTATGATTACTTCGCCAAAAAGTACGGGCGGCTGGACATTCTGGTTAATAACGCGGGCGTCTTGAAGGAGAACCAAATTTCGGCAGCTGGCTCAGGGTCAAACCCTGTCAGTGCGGTATCGCCGGAGATCCTGCGCGAAACATTCGAAACGAATTTCTTTGCGCCCGTTGCGTTGACTCAAAAACTGTTGCCGCTCATACGCAAGGCGCCGGAAGGCCGAATTGTGAATGTTTCCAGCATCCTGGGTTCTCTCACGTTGCATTCCGATCCGAACTCGCCAATTTACGCGTTCAAGACTTTCGCTTACGACGCATCGAAAGCTGCGCTAAATGCGTTCACGGTGCATCTCGCCTACGAACTTCGCGACAACAAAATCAAAGTGAACTCCGCGCACCCCGGCTGGGTGAAGACCGAGATGGGCGGGCCCAATGCGCCGATGGAAGTCAGTGAAGGAGGCAAGACCAGCGCCCAATTAGCCACACTTGCCGATGACGGTCCGAGTGGTGGGTTTTTCCATCTCGGGAAGCCACTTCCGTGGTAAAATCACAAAAACGAAAGAAGCAAAATGAAAAATGGAAAACTAAATGGAAAAGTTGCAGTAGTAACAGGGGCGTCGAAAGGAATCGGGGCGCGCATAGCGAAAGAGTTCGCGGCGCACGGTGCGTCCGTGGTCGTGAACTATGCTTCTGCAAAGCATGATGCAGATCGCGTGGTCGATGAAATTAGTAAGGGCGGCGGAAAAGCGGTCGCGGTTCGGGGCAATGTCGCGAAGAAGGCAGAAGTCGATGGGCTCTTCGCTGAAGCGGAGAAAGCTTTCGGAAAAATCGATATCCTGGTCAACAACGCCGGCGTTTACGAATTCGTGCCGCTCGAAGAAGTGTCCGAGCAACAGTTTCACAGAATGTTCGATGTGAACGTTCTTGGCATGCTTCTCGCCACTCAGGAAGCACTCAAGCATTTCAATTCCGACGGCGGAAGCATCATCAACATCGGTTCGCTTGCCAGCTCGCTCACTCCGCCTACCGCAGTCGTTTACAATGCCACGAAGGGCGCCGTGGACGCTATCACGCGGACGCTCGCAAAGGAACTTGACTGAAGGAGCCGTAGCTGGCGGGTACACCGAAGGCGATATGCGGAAAATGTTTGAGTCGCAGACGCCGCTCGGTCGCGTCGGCCAAACCGAGGACATCGCGCCCGCGGCAGTATTCTTCGCTTCAGATGATTCCAAATGGATCACCGGAGAAACGCTTCTAATTGCGGGAGGTCTGCGTTAGATTTGAATAGCAAATGATTCAATAACAGAGCAAACTTACATCATGAAAACAAAATTCCTCGGGCTCGCCCTTGCTGCGAGCGTCGCCACGATTGCTCAAGCAAATCCAGGAAGCGTTCACCGTGGTGGAGGAGGTTTTCACGCAGGCACAGGGGGATTTCACGGACGCGCAGTTGCACATAGTGCTCCGGCCGTTCACGCTCCGATGCGGGCCGGCGGTTTTTCATCCTTCCACTCGACGCCGATGCGAGCACACGGCAGTAGACCGCTTTATTCAGGCCAACGCTATTCCTCGTTTGGAAGGCGTTCGTCACCATCGTCCGCGTATCGGCGGCCTTACATTTCTTCGAGTCGAGGTTCGTTCACGCGTTCGGGTCCATACACGGTGGCAACTATCCCGCAAGGCAATCGTATCGCGCCATTCGCGAATCACAGAAATCCAGCTGTCACAAACGCGTGGAACCAGCGAAACACCGGAACCCAGTTCCGGAACGGAAATAATCTCCGAAATGCAAACAATCTTCGGAATGGAAACAATCATCTTCGTGCCGGCTGGCAAAAAAACGTTTTCGGACAGCGCTCAGGGAATTGGCATCGCGACTGGGACCGTCACAGTGACCATTGGTGGAATGGTCACCGATGCTGCTTCGTTAATGGATCGTGGGTGATCTTCAATGTGGGATTTTATCCGTGGTGGCCTTCGTACTACACGGACGATTACTACTACGACTATGGCTTTCCGAATGATGGCTACGGCTCATCGACCTACGGGTACGGTTATCCCTATTCGTACAATTACGATCCCGGCTACTACGACTCCGGCGATTACCAAGGCCAGATGGATTACGATCAAAACAGCTATCCCGATCAATCGCAGGGCTACTACGATTCCACTGTTTACCAAGCTGAAGCGTACTACGATCCGAATGGCGACAGCGATCAATCGCAATCAAACTATTCGATCGTTGTCACAGCGCAGGAGCGACTCGCACGGCAAGGGTATTACCATGGTGAGACAGACGGTGCGCAGAGCTCTGAGATGCAGAAAGCCGTCAAGCGTTATCAAATCACCAACGGCTTGCGCCCTACTGGCTACCTCGACAGCGAGACGCTAGGCGTAATGGGGTTACGAAAAGGTGCGAGTTACTAATACGAATAAGAAAAGCATGATGCCGATGGAGCATTACGATGAAAAGACCTAATTCGAAAAAGACCATAGAACTTTTGCAGAGGCGGGATGCGCCGCTGGAGACGCGAACCGATCTCTCGCATGCGGCGGTTAAGGATATCAGCGCAGCGATGAACGCCATTCTCGCGGATGTGTTCGCGCTTTATGTGAAAACAAAAAATTTCCATTGGCACATGAGCGGTCCGCACTTCCGCGATTACCATTTGCTCCTCGACGAACACGCCGACCAGCTTTTCGCGATGACCGATCCAATCGCAGAGCGAGTTCGAAAGATCGGCGGGCTTACCCTGAGATCAATCGGCAACATTTCTCGCACTCAACGCGTGCTCGATAACGATGCGGAATACGTCGAGCCATTGGACATGCTTGCCGAGTTGGCAGACGACAACAAGACATTGGCTGCGCGCCTGCGCGAGACGCACAACGTCTGCGACGAACATCGTGACGTTGCGACCGCGAGCCTGATCGAAGTTTGGATCGACGAGACCGAGCGACGGACCTGGTTCCTTTTCGAGGCTACGCGTCCACGAAATTGAGATTTCGTGTAATTGCGCGTGAAAAATCGCCTTCGCTTTGCTGTCTACGCTTTCGCACTTTTATTGAGCGCCTCGTTGAATGGCGCAAATGAAACCGCCATCGCTTCGCGCACTGCGACCGTCGATGGCGTTAAATTGTACTATTTGACGGCCGGTCGCGGACCGACGGTCATTCTTCTCCACGGGTACACACAGACGTCGCGCATGTGGAAGGCGATCATTCCGTTTCTGGCGAACAAATTTACCGTGATCGCGCCCGATCTTCCCGGAATCGGCGAATCGGAAATTCCGGCGTCCGGGCTCGACATGAAGACGTCTGCCATCCGCATTCACGCGCTCGCCAAGTCGTTAGGCGTAGAAAAAGCGAGCGTCGTCGGTCACGACATCGGTCTTATGGTCGCTTACGCCTACGCCGCCCAATTCCCGGCTGAAACCGAGAAACTTGTTTTGATGGATGCATTTCTGCCAGGCGTAACCGATTGGGAAGCTGTCTATAATAATCCCAGAATCTGGCATTTTCGTTTCAACGGCCCGACGCCCGAGGCATTAGTGCGCGGCCGCGAGCGAATTTATTTCGAGCATTTTTGGAATGACTTCGCGGCGGACAAGAATCGCTCGCTCTCCGAAGCCGATCGCGCGGGCTATACTGCGGCCTATTCTCGCCCCGGCAGAATGCGTGCAGGCTGGGCCTACTTTGTTTCGTTCATGCAGGCCGCAAAAGATTTCGAACAGTTGTCTCGAACAAAATTGACGATGCCGGTCCTGGCCATCGGGGGTGAAAAAGCCAATGGCGATGTTTTGGGGCAGCAAGCGCATGCAGTCGCTTCGGACGCAAAAGTCGTCATTCTGAAAAATACCGGTCACTGGGTACTCGAAGAAAACCCTAAAGAAACAACTGACGCATTAATAAACTTTCTGTGATAGCTAAATAACAACAAAAGAAAATTCCAATGCCATACATAACTGTCGGAAAAGAAAACGGAGCGAACATCGACATCTATTATAAAGACTAGGGCAAAGGTCAGCCTATCGTTTTCAGCCACGGCTGGCCGCTGTCGGCCGATGACTGGGATACGCAGATGCCGTTCTTCCTCAAACACGGCTATCGCGTCATCGCCCACGACCGACGCGGCCACGGCCGGTCCACACAGACGAGCGACGGCCACGACATGGATCATTACGCCGACGACCTTGCAGCTTTGACCGCGCATCTTGATCTAAAAGATGCCGTGCACGTTGGTCATTCGACCGGCGGTGGTGAAGTGGCGCATTATTTAGGACGGCATGGCGAAAGCCGGGTGGCAAAGGCAGCAATCATCAGCGCAGTGCCGCCGCTGATGGTGAAGACGGAGAAAAATCCCGGAGGTCTTCCAAAAGAAGTGTTCGATGGATTGCAGGCGCAGCTGGCTGCCAACCGAGCTCAGTTCTACTACGATCTGCCGGCGGGTCCATTCTATGGCTTCAACCGGCCGGGCGTCAAAGCTTCGGAGCCGATCATCTGGAACTGGTGGCGCCAGGGCATGATGGGCGGCGCGAAGGCGCATTACGATGGGATCGTCGCCTTCTCACAGACTGATTTCACTGAAGACCTAAAGAAGATCACGGTGCCGGTCCTCGTGATGCATGGCGACGACGATCAGATCGTTCCCTACGCCGACGCCGGACCATTGTCGGCAAAGCTCCTAAAGAACGGGACGCTCAAGACCTACAAGGGTTTTCCTCATGGCATGCCCACAACTCAGGCAGACACGATTAACGCCGACCTACTCGCGTTTATCAAAAGTTAAGGACTCCCGCCGACAACTTCCACCCCGATGCAGATCCGGATTCGGCGGTTCAGGACAAAAAACCAGTCCTGCCGGTTCTGTGTTCGACAATTCAGTTCACGATCAACCATAATGAATTGATGAAACGGCTTCCTGTTCTCGGCGCGTTCCTGATTTGTGTCTCATTTGCTGCAAGCTGTTCGCGCAAGCCGGTTCAGGCTCCGGCAAACGCCCCGGAAGTCCTTGTGACAACGGTCGCGCCGCAAGATGTGCCGCGCGTGCTGGAACGCGTGGCCACATTGGATGGCTTCATCAACGCCAACATTAACGCCCAGGTGCAGGGCTACATCGTCTCGCGCGATTACCAGGAAGGGAGCCTGGTCAAAAAAGACGATCTGCTTTTTCAGATCGATCCCCGCCCCTTTGAAGCCGCACTGGCACAAGCCA
>QHMR01000170.1 GCA_003217875.1 Verrucomicrobiota bacterium | reverse complement strand
CGCGGTGCCGGTTTTGCCTGCGACTTCAACATTGTCGAGGCTGGCCTGATGCGCAGTGCCGCCTGCGCCGTTCACGACATTAATCATTCCAGTGCGCACTTGGTCGCTCGTCTCAGATGAAAGATCGAGTGTTCGCTTGGCGCGGACTTGGTACGCTGTCGCGATTTGATTATCGAAGCTCTGTACCTGTTGAACGAGTCGTGTTTGATATAACGTGCCGCCATTTGCGATAGTGGCCATCGCTTGTGCCATCTGCAGCGGAGTAACTTGTATGTCTCCCTGGCCGATCGACATGTTGGCGATGTCGCCGTTGAGCAATTTGCGGCCGTGGGTTGCCTTCATGTATTGGTCATTCGGAATGCGGCCTTCGGCCTCGCCACGCAGCGGGATGCCGCATTTCGCGCCGAAACCCAGCTTTAACGCCCAGTCGATAATCGGCGCCGCACCGGTCTTGATGCCAACTTGATAAAACCAGGTGTCGCACGATTCAGTGAGCGCCTGCACGAAATTTAGCGCGCCGCGATCGCCCTTTTTCCAGTTGTGAAAAGTGACGTTGCCAATCTGAATTGACGGCACGCACTCATATTGATCGTCCGGATAAACTGCGTGGCTTTCCAGCGCGGCAATTCCCACCGCAATTTTGAACGTCGATCCCGGCGGATAGGATGAACGATACGCGCGTGGCAAGAGCGGAATGTCCGGGTCGTCTTGCAACGCCTTGAGTTGCTCGGTCGAAATGGATGGAACGAACAAATTGGGGTCGTAAGTAGGCCATGACGCCAACGCGAGAATATCGCCGTTGTTTGGATCGATAATCACCATCGCGCCGCGTTTTGCTTTTGCTTCCAGCGCCTTTTCCGCCAGCTGCTGAAGGTGCAAATCAAGAGTGGTGACCACGTTGTAGCCCGGCTCAGGTGGAGTGATTAGTTTCTCGGAAGTCTTCCGGCCATCCTTGTCGAAAGTGAGTTTGTATTCGCCGTGCTTCCCTGTGAGCATCCCGTTGAAGGTTTGCTCCAGTCCCTCGCGTCCCTCCGTTTCTGGCCAGAGCGTTTCGTGATTATCGACAATGCCATCGGGATTTCGCCCGGTCTTCCCGGTGTACCCAATAATCTGACCAGCAACTTTTCCGTTTGGATAAATCCTCACGTAAACAGGCCGCACCATCATGCCAGGCGGCAGATCATCTTTGATTTTTTCGTATTCTTGCTGACTAAGGTTGTGCGCTATCTCCAGCGGCATGATTCCCCGGTTGCGATAGTGACGAAGGATCGCGTCATCAGAAATGCGGAGCTCGCGCCCGATTACCTTGCCTGCCTCGACTATCCTTTGCCTGGCGAAGTCCAGCGCCTGCGCATCGGAAAAATCAAGAGGAGTAAGGAAGTTGATAACGAGATTGTAACTGAGTCGATTCTGCGCGAGCGGCGCGCCATTGCGGTCTGTGATCTGCCCACGCGGAGCCGGAACATCGAGAATGTAGGTGCGCGCCAGCTTTTGCGTCTCGAACGTCGGAATAATCGTCTCTTCTTCCGACGAAGCGCTTGGACTCGGCGCAGGCGTCGGCATTAGCGTTTGTGCGCGCGTGGTTGCCGATAGCGCGAAGATCGACAGCGCGAGCCACAGATTACGCAGATTTTCACAGATTCGGGCAGACGCCATTTCAGTTAATCTGCGTAATCTGTGGATAAATCAATGCTGTTGAGGGCGGATGCGCGCGTCTCGGCTCAATACCCCGCCGGTTGTGCTCCGGCTACTCCACGGATGTGCAAAGGAGTGAGCATTATCGCGTTCTCGCCGTCAGGCAGTGCGACGACCACGGTATGTGCGACGATCGCGCAGTTCTCGGGATGTTCCACACTAAAGACCTCGCCCGCACTCGTGTGAATCTGGAATGGCACAAACGGGACGGCCCGAAGGAAACGGCGAATCTGTTCTAACATTGATTCAAAAATATCTGTTTGTCACGCTACGCGCAACCGCGGATGAGCGGCGTTCGCCGGAAATCTGCGGATAAATCAATGCTGCTCCAGAAATCGGTGCACTTCTTCGGCCAGCTTTCGGCCAATCCCCTCAGTGGAGGCAATCTCCTCGACGCTTGCTTTGCGGAGACGGTTCACCGATCCGAATCGCCGCAGCAACAGATTTTTCCGGTTCTGGCTTACACCGGGGCAATCGTCGAGGATACTTTCTTCGATCCGCTTTTTCATAAGCAGTTGATGGTAGGCGTTGGCAAACCGATGCGCCTCATCGCGGATGCGCTGAAGCAACCGCAAACCAGGCGAATCCATTGGAAGTCGCAAAGGCAACGCCCGGCCCGGCCGGTAAATCTCCTCGCGCTCCTTCGCCAAGCCAATGATAGGGAGATCGTGCAAGCCTAGTCGCTGCAACTCACGACATGCCGCCGAAAGCTGGCCTTTTCCACCATCGACAATGATTAAGTCTGGAAGACGAACCAACGATTGCGGATGGCGGATTGCGGATTGCGGAAAGTTGTAGTTCTCAAGCCGACGAGCTGTTTCAAACGCGCTTTCCTGCGAATGCTCGGGTGAAACATCGACAACGAGATTCACGTCTCCGCTTTCCCGTTTCCGATTTCCGGTTTCCGAAATTTGCAACAAGACACGCGAGTACCTGCGCCGCACCACCTCGGCCATGCTCGCAAAATCGTCCTGTCCTGCAACGGTGCGCACGCGATAGCGGCGGTAATTGGTCTTGTCTGGCACGCCGTTCCGGAAACAAACCATCGACGCAACGACGTGGGTCGTGGAAATATTCGAGATATCGAAACATTCCATCACGCGCGGGACATTGGGCAGCCGCAGTGCAACGGCCAGCGCCTGAACGTCCGCCATTGGATCGATTGCGCTGGGCAAAGTACCGCGCGTGAATCGACGCGTTGGTCTTGTCGTGCTGCGTAAGTCCCCAATCATGTTGCGAAGTTCGGCCGCTTTCTCGAAATCCATTTTCTCCGCCGCCTTTTGCATTTCGCTTTCGAGCGTTGAGATCATTTCCCGTGAATGTCCCTCCAGAAAATCGCCCGCCTGTGAGACGCGCTCGCGGTATTGCTCGGCGCTAATTTCGCTCAAGCGCACCGGCACTTGATAGGTCGAGGATTTCAACTCCCGCTCTGTGGGCGCACCCCGCCCAAAGGTGAGCACACCAAATTTTTTGCGCATGAAATTCAATGTCTGCCGCAGCGCTCCTGCATGCGCGTACGGACCAAAGTAGCGGCTGCCATCGTCCTTTTTGAATCGAGCCAGCCGAAAACGCGGCCATTCTTCCGACATATCGACCCTGACGACGAGGAACCGCTTGTCATCACGAAAGGAAACGTTGTAACGCGGCCGGTATTCCTTGATCAGTTTGCCCTCAAGTAAAACAGATTCCGCGTCGCTTCGAACAATATGCGTCTCAAAATCCCATGTGGCCTCCAGCATGGCACGTGTTTTCAGATCGGCTTGCGCCAGTTTCGACGGCAGGAAGTATGAACTTACCCGTTTGCGCAGATCGCGCGCCTTACCCACGTAGATCACCCGGTTGAACCGGTCACGCATCAAATACACACCCGGCTTATGCGGCACTTCGCGCACTTTCTCCTGCAAATCCGGTTTTTGTTTTCTGAATGCAGCCATGCGGCTGCAAATTTACGTGAGATGCAGACGCTTGGAAACTCGACGCTGCAGTGCAATCAACAAGAGCGAACTATGGAGATGGAAAATGACGAATGTCGAATGTCTAATGACGAAGGAATCACGAATTTGGAATGACGAAAGAACACTGATCAGTTTGTTTGTTCAGGTTATTCGGACTTCTTTCGTCATTCGTCATTCGTGCTTGGTCATCCCTTACGGTCTTGTCGTTGTCGTGGTCGTCGTCTCCTCATGTTTAACGACAACAGGCTGGGCCAACA
>QHMR01000097.1 GCA_003217875.1 Verrucomicrobiota bacterium | reverse complement strand
TTAGCGCGAGTCATCCGCGTATGGCTGACTTGATCGCGCGCTCGCGCCGTTACAACATCGCGCCCGCAGTTTCAATTCGCCCATTCGACGCGCTGGCCGAATCGATTGCTTACCAACAATTGAGCGGCAAAGCTGCAGCCACCATTTTTGGCCGTGTCCGCGGTCTCTACCCCAAAACAAAGTGGCTTGATCCTGCAAAAATTCTCGCGACACCCGACGACGCTCTTCGTAGCGCCGGCCTGTCGCGCGCAAAGACGGCAGCGATTAAAGACCTTGCGGCGAAAACGATTGACGGCACGGTCCCGTCCGGGCGCGCGCTTCTTCGGATGAGCGATGACGAGATCATCGCGCGCCTTACACAGGTGCGCGGGATCGGCCGCTGGACGGTTGAGATGCTCCTTCTTTTCGATCTCGGTCGGCCGGATGTCTGGCCGGTCGACGATTACGGAGTGCGAAAAGGTTTCGCCAAAACTTTTGGCCGACGAAAACTGCCCACCCCGAAGCAGCTGATCAAGAGCGGAGAAAAATGGCGTCCCTATCGTTCGGTTGCGGCTTGGTATTTCTGGCGAGCGCTGGAGGCGCCAGAAAAGTTGCGAACGTAAAAGAGTTACAAGCGTTAAAAGCACTACCCCTTTGTACCTTTTGCAACTCTTGTACCCATTTAACTTGCGCTTCGCGCTGCGCTTCACTAAAACGCGAGAATTATGGCCATGATTCACGTTAATCGGGGCGCAACGAGTTTGGGCGTATTCTCAGAAGAAGAAGTTCGCGAAGGTCTGGGCACTGGCCGCTTCGCTCCGAGCGATATTGGGTGGCGCGAAGGAATGGCCACTTGGCAGCCGCTCTCGCAGTTCCCAGAGTTGGTCACGGCTGCGCCTGCGGCACCGCCTCCACAGGCGGCCCCGCTAGCAGTGTCAGAATCGGTCGCAACACCCACCGGTCTGCCTTGGGATCACCGCCATGAACGCGGTTTTTTCAACGCGTTTGTCGAGACTTTGATCCTGGTGCTTACGAAACCAAGCGAGGCGTTCACAGCCATGAAGCGCGAGGGCGGTCTAGGCGAGCCCCTCATTTACGCGCTCATTGGCGGATGCGTTGGAGGCGTTGTCTCGTTCTTGTTCTCGCTCGGTTTGCAATCCGTCGGCTTCTTCGCCAATCGTCACGACGCGTTTGCGACGATGTTTGGGATGGGCGTCGGGTCCGCTGTATTTCTCATTCTGCTACCTCTGTTTGTCGTACTCGTATTGTTCATCGGCAGCGCGGTGGTGCATGTCTGTTTGATGATCGTTGGCGGCGCAAACCAACCATTTGAAACTACTTTCCGCGTTCTGGCTTTCTCTCATGGCTCGACGGGTCCTTTGCAAATGATACCGGTTTGTGGTGGCATGATCGCCGGCGTTTGGGCGCTCGTTTGCAACTGCATCGGCCTGGCGCGCGCCCATGAAACCGACACTGGTCGTGCGGTGCTTGCCGTTTTTCTGCCGGTGATTGTTTGTTGCGGCGGCGGATTGCTGGTCGCTTTTATGTTCGGTGCGTTGGGCGCCTGGAGCGCGTCACACCATTGACGCTGAGGCGAATGCAGCTTTGTCGGCGTCAGCTTCAGCCAGGCGAAACTGACCACGAACTGCTTTGGCTAATCGTTTCAGTCACATCGCTCGCCATTGCTACTGCGTGGTTTGCCGTCGGATTGCCCTGGCCCATATGTATGTTTCACGAGCTCACCGGATTGCCGTGCGTGACATGCGGCATGACGCGCTGTGCGATCGAATTCTTTCACGGCCACTTCTCCGATGCGTTTAAATGGAATCCGCTTGTCTTCGCATTTATCTGTAGCGTGATAGCATTTGATCTATTCGCATTCGCGACGCTCGCAATGCGCTGGCCTCGTCTGCGAATCATGTTTGGCCAGGCGGAGAAGAGATGTGCGCGAGGAGTGATCGTCGCGGCACTCGCCTTAAACTGGGCTTATTTGCTTTCGCACTGGCGCGACTTTTAGAAATCAAGGAGTGACGGCTTCCCAGCCGTCAATTCCGAAATCGACGGCTGTTCAAGCTGTCGCTCCTTGAACCGCACCCGAAATCGGTGTCCATCTGTCTTGATCTGTGGCTAATTTGGCCGCAATGCGAGTTTTGGTGACAGGCGGCGCGGGCTTTATTGGATCGCATCTTGTAGAGAAGCTGCTAGCGAGCGGACACGAAGTTGTCATTCTGGACGACTTCAATGATTTTTATGATCCACAAACTAAGCACGCCAACATTGCCGGTTTAGCCCGCGACGTAACCATCTACCACGTCGATCTTCGTGACAGCGAATTGGTGCGCAATTTGTTTCATCGGGAGAAAGTTGACGCGATCGCGCATCTGGCTGCGCGCGCAGGTGTTCGACCTTCCATTCAACAGCCGCGACTTTATTACGACACAAATGTCACTGGGACATTGCATCTGCTCGAGGCAGCGCGCGTGACCGGAGTTGAGCGATTCGTCTTCGCATCAAGCTCATCGGTGTATGGGGCTTCGAAGAGGATCCCGTTTTCTGAAGATGAACATCTCAAGCAAACACTCAGCCCGTATGCCGCGACGAAAATCGCAGGCGAATTTCTTTGCTCCACCTACTCGCATCTCTACAACCTGCGCGTAGTTGCGCTTCGCTATTTCACTGTTTACGGGCCGCGCCAACGGCCGGATCTGGCCATTCATCAATTCACGCGGCGCATTTACGCCGGGCAACCCATCGATCAATTTGGGGACGGCAGCACGCGCCGCGATTACACTTACATTGACGACGTGATTCAGGGGACGATGGCTGCACTCCAGTACGAAGGCTCGCTTTTCGACATCTTCAATCTTGGTGAGAACGACACGATTCAACTCAAAGACTTGATCGCGGCGATCGAAAAAGCGCTCGGGAAAAAGGCAAAAATTAATCAACTGCCGGAGCAACCCGGCGACATGCCCCTAACATGCGCGGACATTTCGAAAGCGCGAAAATTACTCTGCTACAAGCCAACCACAAGATTGAGCGACGGGCTGCCTCGTTTTATCGAGTGGTTTTTACGCAGCGCTAAATGAACACGTCGATCCAGCATTTGCCATTCGAGCAACGCGCCTGTTTCATCGCTGGTCAGGCGAAATCTGGCACCACGCTATTGGTGGCGTTACTCGATAACCATCCCCAGCTGCTCGTGCTGCCGGAAGAAACCGCTTATTTTCCTACGGTCCTGACCAAATATGCGCCACGCGGCCGCCGTGCGCAGTTTGATTACCTGACCAAACAATCGCTTGCCAACGTGCTGTTCGGCGGTCCGTGCAAGTGGGGTAAGCGGAATTACTCGACGTTTCCGCGGGAGGAATTTCTGAAGGCGTTCGAGGGTGCGGCATTTGATCCTCGGAATGCACAGGAGGATTTGCTGGTGCTAATGGTGAAAGCATACGCGGCGACGCTGGAACGGCCATTGGAAACAGTAGGACGCTGGGTGGAAAAGACTCCGGCTAATCGTAATCACATTCACGAGATCTTCAGGCGCTTTCCGCATGCAAAAATTCTGGTCACGATACGCGACCCACGCGCCATTCTCGCCGCGCAAATCGCGCTGGAGAAAACGAGACAAACAGGGCGGTTCTCGACGTATTACGTGATTGCGCATTGGCGGGTAGCCGCCCGGCTCGCCAGGCGCGTGCGCGACGGTGAAGTTCCCGGTCTTGTGGTGCCTTATGAAAAACTGGTGTGCGAACCAGCCAGGATAATGGAAGAAGTTTGCGCATATCTGGAGATCGACTTCGACCCAGACATCGTGTTGACGCCGACGAAAGTGGGCCAGTTCTGGAGGGGTAACTCCGCCGCGCGGATCAACTTTTCGCAAATCAGCTCAGAACCTGCGACACGGTGGCAAGGTGAACTCTCGGAGGACGAGATCGGTTGGGTAGAATGGCACTGCCGCGACCTTATGCCGGAATTCGGGTACGAGCCGAGGCTGACTCGGCGCGAACTACGCTATTTTATGCAGCCGATCCGCGGCGAACGCCCGCGAGAATACATTAAATCGCGCGCGTATTCACTGCGCGATGACTTGATTCGGCGTTAGCCGATAGGGACCCTGCGCTGCGCATCCGGCAAAGCTCTGTTCTTACTATCGTCCCACTTGCAAACACACTGCAGGCAGGTCATAATCTCCGCGAGATGTCGGGAATCTTCTTCGATCTTCCGAGCGTCCGGTTTCTACGACGATTCAGATTTCTTGAACTGATGCTGCAAACGGTTGCGGCATCGCTGTTTCGTTGCCTGAGTGCGCCGGCTCGCGCTGTGAGACAAGTCCATTTCCGACACGACGAGGCGGAGTTTCCATTGGCGTCGCAGAGTGTTTCCAAAAAGTTTGACTGGACTCTAGATGATTCGCGCGCCGCGGACGGTGTCCCGAACCTTTTCGGGGCGCTCCGCCCTTTTAACAATTGGACAAAGATTAAGGACCAACATGAACTCTTATTCATCCGGAAGACGCTCACGCCGCTCGCGCGGTGGGGGCCGACGCAGAGGAAATCACGAACCATTTCGAGACCGGCAGGGAGCAGCGAAGACGCAGAAAAAGACATTCTGGCAACGGGTAGCCGAGTTTTTCGGAAACGGCAGGGACAAAAAGAAAACCGCAGCGCAACCACGCAACGGCACGCAGCCTTCGCGGCCGGCGCGCAAACCTGAACGCATCGAAGTCACGTCGCCACGGCTTTACGTTGGCAACTTGTCTTTCGACGCCACCGAGAGCGATCTCTTCGAGTTGTTTAACGGCGTCGGGCACGTGCAGAATGCCGAAGTCGTAAGCTACCGGCATAACCAGCGCTCGAAAGGCTTTGCGTTTGTGCAGATGCAAACCATTGAGGAAGCGAAACGCGCCGTGGAAGAATTACACGACAAGGAATTCCTCGGGCGCAGGCTGGTAGTGAGCGGGGCGAAATCCGACCAGCACTAGGCACGCAACGCCGTTTTCAACACCTAATATTCCCGAATCCGCGGTGCCGGCGCGTTGCGCTCCCGCAAGCCTTCCAGGCTTGCGCGGCAGCCCTATTTTTTTATCTCCAGATACGTGCGTGCCAGCACATGATTAGTCCCAGGCTGGAGTTCTTCGACGCGCATTTGTTTGAGGAACCAGCGCCCCTCGATCTTTTGCGCGGAGACGACTTCGAAACGTTTCGCCAGTTGGGCGTTCCAGTCATATCCTTCCATTCGCATCAGCGCCCCGCTCGCCTTATCGATCCACAGCAACACATTTGAGTACTGCGACTCGCGCCAGGGCGCGCGCAGTTGGAGTTTCCAGCACTTGCGTGTGCGAACGTTTTCCTCCCCCAACACGCGGGCGGTCGGCCAGTAGAGAAATTTAAACGCCAGATCTTCATACGTAACGCTCGTGCCCCGAATTCTTTGATTAAGCTTCGAGCCGGTTACCTTTTCGGGTCCGGCATCGCTCACAACATCTAGCCGCGAACTGTTTTCGCCCAGACGCAACTGCAAAACCTCATCCGGATTGGTGAATGAATAACGAATTAGCGGCCCGTTTTGCACCAGGCGAAACGGAACGACCACATCGTTTTGCCGAAGCTGCCCCTGCAGATCGATTTGCTGTCGTGACTCCATCATGCGGACAGAGGCGAGGATGTCTTTCGCGGAAGGCGGAGGGTCCGCCAAGATCGGCGTCGCCCCGAAGGCTAAACAAATGACGAATGTCGAATGTCGAATGTCGAAGGAATGACGAAGCGCGGATGACAAAAGTAGAGCCCCGGATCGCACATTCGTCATTGGAGCATTCGAGCTTGTTTCGTCATTCGACATTCGTGCTTCGTCATTGTACCGCATTGTTTTCTTACGAGATAGTCATTAAAGCTTAAGCGCCGCTTTGTTCCACCGCATGGACCAGTCTCTCTTTCACTTGATTAATGGGCAATGGACAAGCCCGCTTCTGGACTTGTTCATGGCGGCCCTGAGCGATAGCAAGATTTGGGAACCGTTGTTCGTTGCGGTTGGGGTGAGCGCACTCTTTTTTGGCGGATTCAGAGGGCGCGCGTTCGTCATATGTCTGGCCTTATCCCTGCTGATCACGAATGAGCTCATCGATGTGCTAAAATCTGCAGTAGATCGTCCTCGGCCGAAACAGGTGGAGAATGTGCGAATGGTAGAATTGCAACGAACGCATCCGCCCTTTCTCACTCTGTTTAAGAAACCAACCATTCGATTTTCGGATTCGTCAGACCGCAACCAATCGGGACCATCGTTTCCCTCAGGACACATGGCGACCAACACGATAATTGCCGTTTTTTGCACGCTGTTTTATCGGCGGCGCGGCTGGCTCTACTGGTTCATCACTGCTGCCGTCGGTTATTCGCGAATTTATCTCGGCTCGCATTGGCCCAGCGATGTGATCGCCACATTTTTTCTCAGCGTTGGTGAATCACTGCTTTTGATCGCCCTCTTTGAGTCGATCTGGCGGATCGTGGGGCGCAAATGGATGCCGCAGCTCTTTGCGCGTCATCCAAGTTTGGTTGGTCATTCAAATGGTAGGGCGCGACCGCTGGGCGCGCCGCAACCGCCCATATGACCACCACGCGCGCGGTCTGGCTTTTCATCATCGCGCTGACGGCAATTCGCTTGTCAATGCTGGCGACGACTGATCTGGAATTCGACGAGGCACATTACTGGATGTGGTCGGAGCGACTCGCGCCCGCATATTTCAGCAAGGGGCCAGCGATTGCTTTTGTCATCCGTGCAAGCAGCTCGGTTTTCGGCGCGAACGAGTTCGGTGTGCGCTTCTTCAGTCCGCTGCTCTCAGCAGGAACAAGTGTGCTCTTGTTCTACTTCGCGCGACGTTTGTTTAACCCGACCGCCGGGTTATGGGCAGTCATCGCGGTAAATGTCACCCCGATCTTCAATGTCGGTGCGTTCCTGATGACGATTGATGCGTTGTCGGTGTTTTTCTGGCTGGCGGCGATGTTTACATTTTGGCTGGCCGTGGAAAAGAGCCCGCATTTCTCCTGGTACTGGCCGCTTACTGGATTGCTGATTGGGCTTGGTTTTCTTTCCAAATACACGAACGCACTAGAGCTTGTCTCGATTGTGTTAGTGCTAGCCCTGGCTCCACGGCTCAGAAGGGAGTTTGCACGCCCGGGTTTGTACTCATTACTCGGCGTGTTCGCCCTTTGCACCGTTCCGCCGATAATCTGGAATCAGCAACATGCGTGGGTCACACTGGAGCATCTGCGTTCGCGGGGAAGTCTCGACCACGGCTTTGGTTTTCGCCCAGTCGAGGTATTTTCGTTTCTCGGTCAGCACTTTCTGGTGTACTCGCCATTTCTCTTCCTGGCCCTGGCTTGGGGTGTCATCGCAAGTTGGCGAAGGGTCAATCAGCAATTCAAAGTGCTGTTCTTGATGTGGTTTGGGTTACCGGTGTTTCTCTTTTATTTGCTTCTGTCAGTAAACAAAGCTGCCGCGCCAAATTGGGACGGACTTGCATTTCTGGGTTTCGGTCTTTTGGCAATTCATTTCTGGTGGGAAAAACTCGAACGCAGCGTTACGTTACGGATCGCCGCTGTCGCGGCGATGCTGGTTGGGCTCTCGATGAGTATCGTCGCCCTGAACACGGATTTGCTGCGCGCGGCTGGGTACCAGTTTAAGCGAAGCGATCCAAGCGACCGGATGCGCGGATGGAACAGCGCTACGAACGCGCTGGAAAAAATTCGCAATGATCTGGAAACTAAATTGGGCGAAAAGCTTTTTCTGATTGCCGACGCGCGCGACCGCGCATCAGAAATTTCGTTTTATTTACGCGACAGACGAGTGGAAGGCCCCGGTCATCCGCCGGTTTATATCCCCGAATCGCAGGACATGGTAAACCAGTTCTCGTTTTGGCCTCGCTACGATGAATTCGTCGAACTAAAACCGGGCACGCCGCGACCGGAGGGTGAAACGTACACGGAAGAGAACGGCATCAACCCCTTCGTCGGCCGTGATGCTCTCTTTATTCGGAGCGGCGAGAAGGAACACGTGCCGCATAGTATTCGAGCTGCATTTCGATCAACAACCCCCGTGGGAACGATAGAGGTGCGCCGGCATGGCAGGGTCTTGCGGACATGGCAGGTGTTTCTTTGCCAGAATTATCGCACCCTTCCGTTATGACAGAGGAACCAAGGTTTCCGGAAGTTTCTGTCGTAGTGCCTCTTTTTAACGAAGAGGAAAGCATCTCGCTTCTGCAAACGGAACTGAGCGCCGCGCTCAAGAACTTCGACTACGAAATCGTTTTCGTGGATGACGGATCGGGAGACTGCACAGCTGACCGTATTGAACGTAAGATGAACGTGCGCCTGATCCGCTTTGAAAAAAATGCCGGGCAAAGCGCGGCGATTTATGCCGGTGTCATGGCAGCGCGTGGAGCGACTCTGGTTCTTATTGACGGCGATTTGCAAAATGATCCTGCCGATATTCCAAGACTTCTTGCTGAAATTGCTCGCGGCGCGGATCTTGTCTGCGGTTATCGTGCGCAGCGCAGAGACACGCGCGTGAAAAGGTTGACCAGTCGGATCGCCAATGCCGTTCGCAGCCGTTTCACAAAAGACGGCGTGCGCGATACCGGTTGCACGCTGAAGGCAATGCGGCACGAATGCGTCAGCGCGCTCGTCCCGTTCAAAGGAATGCACCGCTTCATTCCTGCGCTAGTCAAAGGCGCAGGGTTCGGACTTGTGGAGATCCCAGTGAATCATCGGCTGCGTCGGTTCGGCCGAAGTAAGTACGGGTTGGGTAATCGGGCGTTGCGCGCGACCATCGATATGTTCGGTGTGCGCTGGCTGCTTTCCCGGAGATTGAACTACAAGATTCGCGAGTCGTAAGCGGCTACTTGGTATCAAAACGCGCTTGTCAACCCAGGCGCTGCCGCTAAGCTTGCCCTCCCGCACCGGGAATCCGCATGTCCTTGGCCAATTTACTTTCTGCCGAGCAAATCATCCCAGAGATGAAAGCAACGGAGCGCTGGGCGGCGATCGTTGAGCTGATCGATCTGCTCGTTCGTCTTGGCAAAATCAAAGCCGCAGATCGCGACCCCATTCTTACAGCGCTTAGACAGCGGGAGGAGACCATGAGCACAGGCATCGGTTTTGGGATCGCCATTCCACATTGTTCTTCAGATCGGCTCGATGAAGTCGTCGCCGCACTCGGAAGATCCAGCGCAGGCATTGAGTTTGATGCGCTAGACAATGCTCCGGTGAAGTTCATCGTCCTTTTCATAGTGCCAAAAAATCAATTTCAGACGCACCTGCGCACATTGGCCTCCATTGCAAAATTTCTGAACGACCGCTCCGTGCGTGAGAGTCTGGCCGGCGCCACGTCGGCCGACGAAATTTTGTCAATCTTTCGCGATCGTTCGTAGCTGTAGCGGCGGTCTGAGACCGCCAAGCGAATGTCGATGCGGCGCTTACCGAGCGCCGGTACAGTGCAGCGAATTTCACCGAATGGAAACGTTCCAATCAGTTCTGGCAAAAAAACTTTCCGACGCGCTGGCTGCCGCCGGGTTGCCGGACGCCGGCGAATTAACGCTGGCAAGCGATCCGCGCTTCGGCGATTACCAGACCAACGCTGCTCTCATTCTCGGGAAGCAGCGCAATGAAAATCCACGAGTTCTCGCGGAGAAAATCGTCGCGCATTTTGTTACTGACGATCTGTGCGAACCACCGGCAGTGGCGGGCGCGGGCTTCATCAACTTTACGCTGCGGCCCGCCGCCGTCGCTGAAAAGACAATGGAAGTGCTGCGGGACGACCGGCTCGGTGTCGCTGAGGCAAAATCGACACAGCGTATCGTGATCGATTTTGGATCGCCCAATGTCGCCAAACCAATGCATGTCGGGCACATCCGCAGCACGGTGCTTGGCGATGCTCTTGCGCGCATCGCGCAGTTTCTCGGACACGAAGTGATTCGCGACAATCACATCGGCGACTGGGGCACGCAGTTCGGGATGGTGATTTACGGCTGGAAGAATCTGCTCGATCGACAAGCGCTGCAGCGCAATCCGCTCGCAGAAATTGTACGCATTTACAAGGAAACGAACGAGCGAGCGGCCAGGGACCCGGAAGTTCGCGAAGCCTGCCGCCAGGAGTTGATAAAACTCCAGGCGGGCGACAAGGAAAATCTCGACATCTGGAACGAATGTGTCGCCTTCTCCATGCAAGATTTCGAGCGCGTTTACAAGCTGCTGGATATCCATTACGACATCCAATGCGGCGAAAGTTTTTACCACGATCGCCTGTCCGGCGTGGTCGAACGCCTGCTTGAATCGGGCATTGCTGAGATCAGCGAGGGCGCCGTGGTTGTTTTCTTTCGAGAAAATTCCGAATTGGCCGATAAACCGTTGATCATCCGGAAACGGGACGGCGGCTTTAATTATGCCACGACGGATCTCGCCACAATCGATTACCGGATGAACGATTTGAAAGCCGACGCGGTTTGGTACGTAGTGGGCGCGCCGCAGATCTTGCATTTCAAACAAATTTTCGAGATCGCCCGACGCGAAGGTTACACGGCTGAGCTGCGCCACATCACGTTCGGCAGCGTCCTCGGTGAGGATCGCAAACTGATGAAGACACGATCCGGCGAGAACGTCCCGTTGCGTGAGCTTCTCGAGGAAGCATGCAAGCGCGCGCGCAAAATCATCGAGGAAAAGAACCCGCAGCTGAGCGATGACGAAAAGAGCGATATTGCCCAGAAGATCGGAATTGGGGCAGTGAAATATGCTGATCTCTCACAGTACCGGATGACCGATTACGTTTTCTCATGGGACAAAATGCTGTCCTTGCAGGGAAATACCGCGCCCTACTTGCAGAACGCCTATGTGCGGATTCGTTCTATTTTTCGCAAAGCAGGCGAATCCGCGCCAAGAATCGACGAGCTGGTTCTCGCTGATTCCGCCGAGATTAATCTCGCCAAACGTCTGTGTCAGTTCGCCGAGAGCGTTCCGCAAGTGCTGAACGATTTTCGGCCAAATATTTTGGCAAATTATCTGTTCGAGGCGGCGAACAGCTTCCACACATTTTACGAGGCCTGCCCGGTGCTGAAGTCAGAGGAACCCACGCGCAGCTCACGCCTGGCTTTATGCGACCTGACCGCGCGAGTCTTGAAGCACGGTTTGGGCCTTCTCGGGATACAAGTGCCTGAGAAGATGTGAATCAAATGAAGAAGCTCGAATGCCGAATGACGAAAGCTGCGGCTGAGATCCGGCACCGTTTCGGATTTTTGTCATTCGGATTTCGTCATTTGAAATGGGAGTCTCGACTCTGGACGACATGATATGACCAAAGAGCAGCGGCCTCGTATTCCAATCTCCACCTACCGGTTGCAGTTCAATCGCTGGTTCACTTTTTCGCAGGCACGCGCCATCGTGCCCTATTTGCACGCGCTGGGCGTGACTGATGCGTACGCATCGCCGTATTTTCAGGCGAGTCCGTATAGTCTGCACGGCTACGACATCACGGATCATAACAAGCTAAACGAGGCAATTGGCTCGCGCGCGGACTACGACGCATGGGCCGCGGAACTGCGCGCGCACTCCATGGGACAAATCCTCGATTTTGTCCCGAACCACGTCGGCATTGCCGATTCGCGGAACCAGTGGTGGATGGACGTACTGGAGAACGGTCCCAGCTCTAGATATGCGCCCTATTTCGACATCGACTGGCAACCGCGGAAATTCGATCTGCGGGACAAGGTTCTTCTCCCAATCCTGAGCGACCAATACGGGCGCGTCCTTGAGCGCGGCGAATTCCAAGTGCGTTTTGAAGAAGGAACGTTTTATCTGCTCTATGGCGAGCGCAGACTCCCGATGGCGCCGGGAACGTACCGTTACATTCTGGACATCGGTTTACAAAATCTCGCCGATCACAAGGAGGAAGATTATTACGCGCAATTACAAAGCATTCTGACTGCGCTCGAATATTTGCCGAAACGAACCGAAAGCGATCCCAAGAGAATTACAGAGCGCATTCGCGAGAAAGAAATTATCAAACGACGCTTGGAGCGGCTTTGTGCCGAAGCGCCGCAAGTGCATCAGGCCATCGAAAAGGCGTTGGCGCAGATCAATGGAAAACCGGGCGATGCACGCAGCTTCGACACTCTGGATGAGTTGCTTAACGCGCAATCCTACCGCCTTGCTTTTTGGCGCGTCGCCGCTGAAGAAATCAATTACCGGCGTTTTTTCGACGTGAATGCGTTGGCGGCGATTCGGGTCGAATTACCAAAGGTATTTGATGCCATTCACCGCCTTCTTCTGGATTTGGTGAGCACGGGCGCGGTGACAGGCCTTCGCATCGACCATCCCGATGGTCTCTACTTGCCCGGTGATTATTTCGAAAAACTCCAGCAGCGTTCCGCGAAGGCGCTTGGGATAGCGTTGCCTAAAGATGGTCGCACCATCTACATCGTCGCGGAAAAAATCTTCACCGGCTCCGAAACACTGTGCAAGGACTGGCGCGTACACGGAACCACTGGATATGATTTTGCGAATCAAGCGACGCAGTTGCTGGTCGATTCGTCGGCGGAGGCAGCGATCACAAAGACGTTCCATCGTTTCATTGATCACTCGGTACCGTTTGGCCATCTGCTGTATGCGAAAAAACTGCAGGTGATGAAACTGGCGCTGGCGAACGACGTCGATGTGCTGGGCAACATGCTCGATCGGCTTTCAGAGCGAAACCGCTGGTATCGCGATTTCACGCTGGAAGCGCTTTCGCGTGCGGTGCGCGAGACTATCGCCTGCTTCCCTGTTTACCGGACCTATCTGGCACCGGATCAGCCGGTGAGCGAAGAAGATCGTCAAATCATCGAGCGCGCGGTCAGCGCAGCCAAACGCCGAAACCCGGCGATCGACGAATCGATCTTCAATTATCTGCGTGATGTGTTGCTTTTTCGTTTTCCACCAAATCTCGATGCCGCCGGGCGCGCAGCGCACACGCATTTCGTTTTGAAGTTTCAGCAAACGACGGCACCGGTCATGGCGAAGGGACTGGAGGACACGGTGTTTTACATTTACAACCGCCTAACAGCGCTAAACGAAGTAGGCGGCGAGCCGCAACTGTTTGGCCTCGGCATTGACACGTTTCACGAGCGCAATCTGGATCGGCAACGAAATTGGCCGACCAGTTTGCTGGCGACCTCGACGCACGACACAAAACGCAGCGAAGATGTGCGCGCGAGAATCGTGGCGATTTCCGAAATCCCCGAGCTTTGGCGACGTTCGCTGCAACGCTGGCACGTGGCGAATCGCCGTTGGAGACGAAGGATCAATGAATTGGAAGCGCCGGACACGAATGAAGAATATTTGCTGTACCAGACTTTGTTAGGGACTTGGTCCATGCGGGCAAACGGCGAACCGGAACCGTTGCCGTCACCGGAATATGTCGAGCGGATTCAGGCGTACATGGCAAAAGCGTTGCATGAAGCGAAGATCAACACGAGCTGGATCCAACCAAACGAAGAATGGGATGGAGCAATGCGGGAGTTCGTCGCCAGAATTCTAGATCCATCGCCGCGAAACAAGTTCCTGCCAATTTTTCTGCCCGTTGCGCAGGAGATTGCGCGGCTCGGCGCCATCAATTCGCTGACACAAATATTGCTGAAACTGACATCCCCCGGCGTCCCCGACATCTATCAAGGCAACGAGATTTGGGACTACAGCCTGGTCGATCCCGACAACCGGCGTCCAGTCGATTACAACTTGCGTCGCCAAATGTTGGACATATTGCCGACCGCCACGCCCGACGAGCTGATGCAGGCCTGGCCTGACGGGCGAATCAAACTGTTTCTGACTCAACGAGTGCTGAGATTTCGTCGCGAGCAAGCCGATCTTTTCCAGAGCGGCGATTATCTACCGCTGCGCGCGAGCGGAACGTTTGCTGATTGCTGCGTGAGTTTCGCGCGGCGATTGGTGAACAAATGGATTGTTGTGATTGCGCCGCGGCTGTCTTCGCGCGTAGGTTTTCCGCCCATTGGTGAGCTATGGAAAGACACAGCAATCGAATTTCTTGAAACGCTTTCGCTTAAGGGGGGACACGATCTATTCACATGCCGCCCGATTCCTCTCCGGCATCGAGAAGTTAAAGTCGCCGACGTGCTGTCCATCCTTCCGTTCGCAGTGATCACAAACCTGTAACCACGGCGTCTGACACAGACGCCCTACAAAATCTGTCACCATAGTTGTAGGGCGTTTCTGTGAAACGCTAATCTCACCGCGCAAAATACGCGACGATCCATTGCACAAAATTTCCGAGATTTGCCAGCAAATCCGTGCTGAAACTTGCAAACGTAATCTGCGGCGAAGCCAGAACAAGCATCACGCTTAGCAGCAGCAGATTCATCAAATAGATCATCACGAGCGAAAAAAATCTGCCCTGATCGCTGAGGTCCGTCTGGTTTTTCGGGATCATCCAGCAGGTGAACGTAAAATGAAACGCCCATGTGGCGCCGATCACGGCATAAAGCAATCGGCCATACGGCTGCACGTTTAGAAACAGACTGAGCACGCCGTAAATACCGATCGCCAGAATGCTGTAGATCGGGAAAAAATATGGCGCCAGTGCGATCCAGAAGTTCGCCTTGCTTGTGACCACGTGTCCGCCCTCGCGGCTCACGCGAAACCGGCTGACACGTCCGCCCATCAACCAAACCCAGAGCGCGTGAGTTAGTTCGTGTCCGAAAACGTAGATCACGATTGGGCGCGGAAGACCAAAGAACGTGATCAGCCAAAGAGTTGCGCCCAACGAAAAAAACCAAAATTCTTCGCCTGCCCAGAGCCGTTGCGTCACAGTCGCCCGCGCGAACGCGGTAAAAAACGTCTGACTAAGAATTGCGCAGATCGGCAGCAGGAAAATTGCAAAAACAAGTTTCACCCAACGCGTCGGCACCGTAAGCGGCTGCGGCGCGACGAAGTTTTTCGAACTCGCACCTGCAACACTTCGGACAACCTTCCGGCCGCGCTTGGAATTGCGCCCTCCGCGATTGCTTGTGGATCTTCGCTTCGTTGCAGCCAAAGTTGCCCGCAGATTAGGCGGAGTTACGCAAACAAAAGCAAGACTGAACCGCGGATTGAGCGAATAGCCGCGATGATTGGCGGGTGCGCTTCGCCTGCGCCCCGGGCGCCCGAGGCGGTTGTCCTACAGCAAGCCCACGCTCATGCGCGTCCCATGTACGCGCCGGTGCGCGTATCGATCTTGATCGTTTCGCCTTCCTTGATGAAAAGCGGGACGTTGATCGTCCTTCCGGTCTCCAGCTTCGCAGGTTTGGTGACGTTGCTGGCGGTATCGCCTCGTACGCCTTCTGCTGATTCGACCACCTTCAGACTCACCGAAGCAGGCAACTCAATCTGCACCGGCTTCCCTTCCGCGTAGAGGACCTGCACCGACAGATTTTCGACCAGATAATCTTTTGCGTCGCCGATCAGGTTTTCCTGCAGCGTGATGGTGTCGTATGTCTCGGGATCCATGAAATGATACCCGTTGCGGTCTTGGTAACTGAACTCGAGCTGTTTTCGCTCGATCTCGACCAGGTCGACCTTGTCAGTCGAGCCGAACCGAACATCAGCGCTTTTGCCGGTGTTGATGTAGCGAATAATCGCTTGGACGAAGGCGCGCAAATTTCCCGGCGTGCGATGGTGCACCTCGAGTATAATGGCAGCGTTGCCGTTGTATTTGATCGCCATTCCTCGGCGAAGATCATTGGCTGCAGGCATAGTCGTTAAGCGTTGAAGCGGAGCGCGGAGGTTACATGCGACCAGCAATTTTGCAATTGTAGGGCAGGCGCACTGCCTGCCGCGGTTGGCAACCGAGACGATTGCCCTACAGTAATTTCAACCGCGTCAAATCCTGGGAATCAACAATGCCTACTGGCACGTTATCGTCATCGATGACGACGAGGTCGTCGATGCGATGGCGTTCCAGCAGATTAAGCACTTCGACGGCGAGTTTGTCTTTGTGCACCGTCACTGGATTTAGCGTCATCAGATCTGCGACCAGTCGTTCGCCGATCCGTGAATCGGATTGAAAATGCCGCACGAAATCGCCATGCGTGAAGATGCCCAGCAATTGCTTATCTTGATCAGTGACCACCGCAGCGCCGGCGCGCACGCTCGTCATTGCTTTTAGTACGTCCCGGATCGGAGCATCGGTGGAAACAATTGCCATCGCTTCTCGCGGGCGCATGATTTGATGCACACGCATCAGCATGCTGCGGCCGATCATTCCACCGGGATGAAACTTGGCGAAGTCCTCCTTGTTAAAGCCACGAGCCTCGAGCAACACCATTGCCAGCGCGTCGCCCAGCGCCAGCATCACCGTTGTGCTCGAAGTCGGCGCCAGATTCAGCGGGCAGGCTTCCTGTTCGATGTTCACGTCGAGACAGAGATGAGCGTTTTGCGCCAGCACTGATTTCGGATCGCCGCACATGGCGATGATCTTCACCTGGAACCGGGCAATGGCCGGCAGAATCCGGACAATTTCTTCCGTCTCGCCGCTCGCGCTCAACGCGAGCACCACGTCGCCGTCGGCGATCATGCCGAGATCGCCGTGCAAGGCGTTTGAAGAATCGAGCACCACCGCAGGCGAACCGGTGCTGGTAAGAGTGGCGGCGATCTTTGCACCGATATGCCCGGATTTTCCGACGCCCACAACAACGACTTTGCCCCGCGCGTCCACGGTGTCCTTGATCAGCTCAACAGCCCGGGAGAAATTTTCGTCCATGCGCGCCCGGAGTCGCTTGAGCTCAAAAATTTCTATATCGAGTACGCGTCCGGCCTTTTCAAGGTATTGCATCGAATGATATAATGTGGGCAGGCGTGGTGACGGGCAAGAATTTGCACGCCTCGAACGAAAGGAAAAAACATGAAAACATTTATAATCGCAATCCTGGCCGCGCTGGTTACAACCGCGTCGGCGCAAGAATACAGAGCACCGATTGGGCCGCAAAAACCGGTGCGCGCGATGGAAACCCCGCCGCCACTTCTGCAGCGGCCCGCCGTTGAGGGAGTGGTTCCGCGAGCATTTGGTCCCGGCCGTAACCCGTTCCAGATGCTCAATCCGTGGGCGCCGGCCCGTTATGGAACCTGGGTGGACAGCACCGCGTTCGATCCGAACCACCCCGGAAAATGGAACGGTATTAAGCTCTTCGAGATTATTTTTTGATCTTGGAGGACAGCTTGGCAGTCGGATTGGCGATCGTTTCCTGGCGGCGTGTAACCTGTCATACCGGAGCGGTCGCTTAGCCGGTCTCGAGGTTTTAGTCTTGCGGGAACTGGAAAAAGAATTTTGCCAATTGTGACCGTGCCGCTTGGAAAGAGAGCCGCTCTAGTGCGCGCTCTTGCGATTCGGCGACAATCGCGGCACGTAAATCGGAATTTTTTAATAAATCGAGCGCCATCGAAGTGATCTCGCTGATTGTCCGGTACTCACCGCAAGTTTTCGAGAATGCAATTCGTTCGATGGCGCCATCGCCGCCGACGCAGGGAATTCGACAGAGACCGTCTTTCAATTAGACGAAGTTTCCCTTCGGGAAATCTGAGCTCGTCGAGTAATCGGCGCGCCTTGTATCCGTCCAGATTCACCGCCGTGACCGGTTCACCTGTTGCTTCACAAAGCTGGCGCACAACCAACAGAGCCGCGAAATGATTGCGTGATGGCACATCCCATTCGCGTGTGCCGACGAAAATTCCGGATTGTTCAACTGGCGGGAGAGAAAAGTTCCATCGCCAGTCCTCGACGGGATAAGGCGTCGGGATCAAAGCCACCGTAGCGGGATCGCGTTTGGACCGAACACGCTTATAGATTTCAGCAGCTTCCGGGGTTGTGGCGATACATCCATCTGCTTCTGCTACAATTTTCATGAAGCGGGTTAACTTCCCGCGGTCGCATAACTGTTGTGCGATCTGATGGAGCCCTGTCTCCTTCAGCGAAACGGCGACCGTGCAACCTTGCTTCTTTAGATCCCTCAATGCCCGCTCTGACGAGCGAAAATCGCTGCGCAAAAGGAGAAGGACCGGTGTGTTCTCTGCGATAGCGCGACGCGGATTGAAATGAAAGGCTCCCGACGTGCACGCAGCAAAAGCATGAAAATTGATCGGCGGATGTGCGCCCTCGCTTGGAGCAGGGACATTTTGAAATTGCTGTTCGGGATCGCGACCGCCTGGATTGAGGACCGTTAGTCGAAAATGCTCCCCGCCTTGCGATGTCATCAGTTAGCGGATTCGCTTCAGCGCCTATTCATCAGCATCGGGCGAGCGTACTGTAGATCTCAAGAGCGTCTCCTCCTCGTCCTCCTGGTCGAGCGGTTTGACTGGTTTCGCGCGCCGGATTTCGACAGGTTTCTTTTCCTGCGGTGATACCGGGATGGCCTTCCTGATGGATTCAACCGGGATCGCTTTTCGAATCTCTGAACTGGGTTGTTGTGTCTGAGTAATGGACGCGCTTCGGTCCGCAGCGTTGCTTGCCGTCTTTACTTCACTCGCGCCGCTTGCATCCTCGCTCTTCTGATTGTCCGCCGTCTCTGCTGGTATTTGCGGCGTCGGCTCGGGTTTGAGCTTTGGTTTGAGAGAATTGTACGGATCTTTGTCGGCTACAAGAGTCGGACTCCTGATTTCGATTGGAGCGACTTCGCTCAGGTCCACAGCGAGGGCAGCACGCGGCAAATCACTGGAAGAAAATTCGCGAGCGAGACGTGCGCGCGGTTCACCATGCACATTACAAGGTTCAGTGGGCGCTTGCGATGGTGTCGCAATCTCCGGGTAAGTAGTGCGCCGTTGAACCGCGTCGCCGTTGGCCGTGTTTACAGCGTCATAACATTTGTCGGTCGCCAGCAAGCCGGACCTCGAACAAATCTCAATCTGCT
>QHMR01000169.1 GCA_003217875.1 Verrucomicrobiota bacterium | reverse complement strand
TTTAAAAATCCCAACCGTTGCAGCCATACACGGCGCAAGTGCCGGCGGCGGGTACGAAGTGACTCTCGCGTGCGATTATAGGATCGCGACTGATGATCCGACAACACGCATTGGACTTCCAGAGACGACGCTTGGGCTCATTCCCGCATGGGGCGGTTGCACGCGTCTGCCGCGCTTGATTGGAGCACAAAGAGCCGCGGAAGTGATTCTGAAGGGAAAACTTTATTCCGCTCAGGAAGCTTCGAAGCTCGGGTTGATCGATGAAATTGCACCGCGCGATCAGCTCATCGATCGCGCGCGTGAAAAGCTGCGCGCCGGAAAACGTGAGGTGGAGGGGCGAGCTCCTGCGAGCTCGGCGTCGCAGGAGCTCCGCGCTCCACGGCGATACGGAAATCCCGCGCCAGAGCGTGCTTGGCAAATCATCAACGAGACTCTTTCGATTTCGCCTGATGAATCCTTGCGGACGGAGTTGGACGCAATTGTCGATCTTGGAAAAATGGAATCGACGCAGAACCTGATCCGCAATTTCTTCTTCGCGGAAAAATACAAGAAAGGACCTTCAACGCCGAGCAAAAGAGTCGTACACGCGGCTGTGATCGGCGCCGGCGTTATGGGGTCGGGCATCGCGCAATGGCTCAGCTCTTGTGGCGTCACAGTCATCCTGCGTGATATAGCGCGTGAACAGATCGACCGCGGTCTTGCAAACATTGAAAAGATTTACGCCGACGCGGTAAAACGCGGGCTGATGACGGAGCAAAAGGCAAAAGAAGGTCGCGCCCGAATCGTGGCCTCGACTGCGCCGATGGAACTACGCGATGTGCAATTTGTCATCGAAGCGGCCTCGGAGAAGATGAACATCAAGAAAGAAGTTTTCAGCGAGCTGGCGATGGAAGCCGGTCCGAAGACCGTCATTGCCACAAATACGTCGGCGCTTCCGGTCAACGTGCTGGCCGAGGTGACGGTGTCGCCCGAGCACGTCGTCGGATTGCATTTTTTTAATCCGGTGAGCCGGATGAAACTCGTGGAAGTTGTTATTGCGAAGGAGACCTCGGAGGAGACGCGCGCGCGAAGCGTGGCGTTTGTGCGACAAATCGGAAAACTGCCGGTAATTGTGCACGACAGCCCGGGTTTCCTAGTGAACCGGGTTTTGTTTCCTTATTTGCTCGATGCTGCTGAGCTCTTCGAGCGTGGCTTGGACGCGGACAAGATTGATAGCGCACTTGTGCAATGGGGCATGCCGATGGGCCCATTGCGGTTAATCGACGAAATCGGCGTTGATATCGCTGTTGATATCGGCAACACACTTGAGAAAGCTTACGGGCGGCGCGACGACGTTTCTGCCGTCCTGCTGTGGTTGCGTGACGGTCAGATGCTTGGCCGGAAGACCGGAGCCGGGTTTTACAAATACGAGGGCAAAGCGCAGACGCGCAATGACTCGCTCTCGCAGTGGCGGCGCGCATTGCATGGCGAGCCCGAAGGCGCCGAAGGCCCAAACATTCCGCCGGACTGGCATCGCGAGCCACGTTTGCGGCTGAACGACGAAGAGCTGGCGCGCCGGCTCATCTTCCTGATGGTCAACGAAGCCGCGCGCTGCGTGGAAGAGAAAGTCGTCGAGTCGGCCGAGGACGCAGACTACGGAATGATCCTGGGAACGGGTTTCGCGCCATTCCGGGGTGGGCCATTGCGCTACGCGGAGCATTATGGATTGAACAAAGTCGTCGAGGAATTGGAACGGTTGGCACAAAGCGAAGAAAAATTTTTGCCCTGCGAGATTTTGCGGAAGCACGCCCGGGATGGCACGAAATTTCATGCGGACTAATATCCGTTCTTCAACTCCATTGGCGTCATGTCGGGCGAAGTCGAGACCTTTCTGGCTTTTTGATGAATATCGAGAGAATCCTCGATTCCGCCTCGGAATAACAGGCGGATGATATGAAATCGCCGCTCGAAGCGCCGGAGAAACAAATCGCTGAAGAAACCAGCGCAAAACCGGAAAAACCAGCGGCTGCCGTCATCGACACGTCGAAAATGGCGAAAGGCCAACGCGAAGCGCTTGAGCTCGCGGAAGCTGCGCGCGATCCGCTTGAAGACCGCGGCAGTTTCGCAAGTAATCTTTTCATCGGGCGTTACGATTTCGATCGAATTTACCCGTATCCCGCGCAGAGCGCTGAAGATCGCGCCGCCGGCGAGGATTTTTTGCAGAAGCTTGAAAGTTACTTGCGCGAACATGTCGATCCGGACGAGATCGATCGCACTGGTGAAATTCCGCCGGAAAATTTCAAGGGCCTGGCCGAGATCGGCGCATTTGGAATTAAAGTGCCTAGCAAATATGGCGGGCTCGGTTTGTCGCAATGCAATTACGGGCGGGCCGCAGTTTTGCTTGGAAGTTGGGATGGAAACGTGGCCGCGCTCGTTTCCGCGCATCAATCCATCGGTGTCGCGCAACCATTGCTTTTGTTTGGTACAGAAGAACAGAAACAAAAATATCTGCCGCGCGTCGCCGGCGGCGAGATTTCTGCGTTTGCGCTGACTGAAGTCCATGCCGGTTCGGATCCCGCGACGTTGAGCTTGAAGGCGGAGCCAACAGCGGACGGCTCGGAGTTCGTGCTGAACGGCGAAAAGCTTTGGTGCACCAACGGTGTAAAGGCAGGCGTGCTCGTGGTCATGGCGCGCACGCCGTCGAAGATGGTCGGCGGAAAGGAACGCAAACAAATCACGGCATTCATTGTTGATGTGGATACGCCGGGATTGGAAATCGCTTACCGCTGCCGGTTCATGGGCCTGCGCGCGCTGTATAACGCGGTCGTAAAATTCACGAATGTTCGCGTCCCGCGGGAGAACATCATTTTTAAGGAAGGTGCCGGACTAAGGGTGGCGCTTACCACGTTGAATACCGGGCGTCTCACGTTGCCCGCTGCGTGCGTAGGTCTTTCCAAACGTCTGCTTGAAATCTCGCAAAAATGGGCGGGCGAACGCATTCAATGGGGTGTACCCATCGGCAAGCACGCCGCGATCGCCGGAAAGGTCGCTGAGATGGCCGGTAACGTCTTCGCGATGGAAGCGATGACATTTCTCACGTCGTCGCTGCTCGATCGCAAAGCGGGCGATCTGCGGATCGAAACCGCCATGTGCAAGATGTGGGCCACGGAAATGACGTGGAGAATTGCGGATGACGCCATGCAGGTGCGCGGCGGTCGTGGCTACGAGACTGCGCAATCATTGGCGGGACGCGGCGAGCCAGCGATCGGCGTCGAAAGATTCCTGCGCGACTGCCGCGTAAATACGATTTTCGAAGGTTCAAGTGAAATCATGCGGCTCTTCATAGCCCGTGAAGCGCTCGATCCGCATTTGAAAGTCGGCGGCGCAATTTTCAACACGCAACTATCAATGTCCGACCGCGCGAAAGCGGTTTTCAGTTCCGGAAAATTCTACGCCGGTTGGTATCCACGCCAATGGATGCCGAACGGCGCGGGCAAGATCGATAATTTGCACGAAACACTGAACGACCACGTAAACTATGCAGCGCGCACGAGCAAGCGGCTCGCCCGCGGCTTATTTCATGCCATGACGCGGTTCGGACCGAAACTGGACCGGGAGCAACTGCTCCTTTCTAGATTCGTCGGGATCGCCACCGAATTGTTCGCGATTAGCGCGGCATGCTCTTACGCACAATGGCTATTAGGTCAGGGTAAACCGGCCGATGAAATTCTCTCGGTTGCAGATTATTTTTGTCGCTCTGCGCGAATGAGAATCGATCAACATTTTGCCGGCACAGCGCGCAACGCAGACAAGCGCGGCTACGCTCTCGTGCAGGATCTGTTAGCCGGAAAACACGCGCTGCTGCGCGAAGGCGTAGTGTAGGGTAGCGCATCCTTCCAGGGTGCGTCGTTCGGCATCTTGCCCGACGAAGAGAAATGTTTGGCGGGATCCCAAGCACAGCACGCAAGATGTATGCGCTCCCCGTTGACCACGCTCCCGCCACAGATTACGATCAACAATGAGTATTCCGCCCGTGCTCGCGGAAGCGGTTTCACCTCGAAACCGAGCCGCAAAGAGCGAAAAACAACAGCAAATCGCGCCATCGAACGTTCTCGAAACAATCGAACAGCACGTCTT